>NBMI01000392.1 GCA_002085445.1 Candidatus Parabeggiatoa sp. nov. 2 | reverse complement strand
ACTCGCAAAGAATTGGCGACACTCAATGAGCGAGAGGGTTTTCAAGAGCGTGGGCTGAATTTGACATTTGGCCCAAAACTGGTTGATCATTTAGCGCAAAAGGGATTTGATCCAGAATATGGAGCGCGTCCATTACAACGCACGATTGAACGATTAGTGGTGGCAGTGGAACAAATGAAAAACGACAAGGATTCGTTATAATAAGTACTGAAGCAGGAATTTTCAGGTTCTGAATCAGAATTTTCATAATTTGAGAATTTTCAGAATAAAACCTTTTTATCTCTTATGTTTATTCGGTTAATTCTAAAATTGAATCAAATTATGATTCAGACATTGTGCAAGAAAATTCATGATTCGGTACTTAAAGGATTTTTAATCCCTTCTTATATAGAATCCTTGTAATTGCTTTTTTTTAATCCGTTATTATAACGAATCCTTGTAGTTGCTTTTATAACGAATCCTTGTAGTTGCTTTTATAACGAATCCTTGTAGTTGCTTTTATAACGAATCCTTGTAGTTGCTTTTTATAGTTTTGTACTTGATTGAAAGGGCTATCACAGTCAATCAACCCAATCTCCATCACCCTACCGCGGCGGCTAGTTTTGGCTTGCAATAAAACGGTTGTGACGAATCACAAAAGTGGGTAAACAAGTCATTTAAACAATTTTCGTCATAAATTTCACCATGACTCTTAAACTGTTCCACTTCAACCGAGCCATCTTCAAGAAATTCGATTTCCCATCGTTCTCCAGGAAGTGAAACTGTAATCATAATCGCATTCTCACGATGATGGGATAACGTGTAGTAGATTTTTTCTTGTTCTAGGCGATTTAAAAATTGGAGCAGTTTTTCAAAAATAAGTGTTTTCATTTATCAAACCTTTTATCTGTCAATAATTTACGAACAACTTTAAAACCCGCTCTGTTTACCTTGGCACCCGATTCAATTTGTTCCCAAGTCATCTGACTAAAATCATCCCAACTCGGAGAACCTTTTGGCAATGGTGCTTGTTTAATAGCTCCCTTTTTCTGTTTAAGTATATGAGCAACCGTTTTTGATTTAAAATTAAATTCACTCCTATTTTAACTTTTCGTCCATTTATTCTTCGGTATAGTAAAAAATAAATTGTTTTACTGAATCCTTGTAGTTGCTTTTTTCCTTGTAGTTGCTTTTTTTTTAGAATGCCGTTTTTTAATCCCTTATTATATACAATCCTTGTAGTTGCTTTTTTTTAATCCGTTATTATATACAATCCTTGTAGTTGCTTTTTTTTTTAGAATGCAGTTTTTTAATCCCTTATTATATACAATCCTTGTAGTTGCTTTTTTTTAATCCGTTATTATATACAATCCTTGTAGTTGCAGTTTTTTAATCCCTTATTATATACAATCCTTGTAGTTGCTTTTATAACGAATCCTTGTAGTTACTTTTATAACGAATCTGCCTGTAGTTGCTCCAACATTTGATAACTAACAAAAATGCAATACGCCGAACTAATCCAATTTGAATCCCTAGAATCCGTCATCGAAATCAGAGACGCCGACAAGGCCGATAGAGCAAAACAATTAGTCTCAACCTACGTCATCTCCAACGAAATGGCCTTCCGCTTAATCAACTTAGTCTTCGTCCAACTGCGATTTGACCAACTCAGCGATAACAAAGGCCTACTCATTGTCGGCAACTACGGCACCGGTAAATCCCATCTCATGGCCCTCATTTCCGCTATCGCCGAAAAGGCCGACTTAATAAACGACTTAAATCACCCCGAAGTGGCCCAAGCCGCCCAAGCCATCGCCGGCCAATTTCACGTCCTACGCACAGAAATCGGTGCCACCACCATGTCGTTGCGCGACATGCTAACGACAGAATTACAAACCTATCTCAACCAAATCGGTGTCCACTTTCAATTTCCCGCCGCCAACACCATTACCAATAACAAAAAAGCCTTTGAAGACATGATGGCCGCTTTCGAGGCGCGTTATCCAAGCCGAGGCCTCCTCTTAGTCGTCGATGAATTGCTCGAATATCTCCGAGCACGATCCGATCAAGAAATCATACTAGACTTAAGCTTCTTACGCGAACTGGGCGAAGTCTGCAAAGACTTACGCTTTCGCTTTCTGGCCGGCATCCAAGAAACTATCTTCGACAATCAACGCTTTGAATTTGTCGCCAACGCCCTGCGGCGCGTCAAAGATCGCTTTGAACAAATCCTCATCACCCGTCAAGACATCAAATTTGTCGTCGCCAAACGCCTCCTCAAAAAAACCGCCTGGCAAAAAAACAAAATCGAACAATACCTACTCCCGTTTACCCCCTACTACAGTAACATGAATGAACGCATGGCCGAATTTGTCTCCCTATTCCCTATCCACCCCGACTACATCGACACCTTTGAACGCATCACTGCCATAGAAAAACGCGAAATCCTCAAAACCCTAGAACGCGGTGTGCAAACCTTAGCTTGCATCGCCATTCCCGAAACTTACCCCGGCCTACTCGCCTACGACAGCTACTATCCGATACTCCAAGAAAATCCCTCATTTCGCTCTCTCCCCGACATTCGGGAAGTCATAGAATGTAGCCAAGTTCTAGAAAATCGCATTGAACAAACCTTTACGCGCACCGCCTACAAACCCATGGCAATACGAATGATTCACGCCCTCTCGGTGCATCGCCTCACCACCTACGACATTAATGCGCCCGTTGGCGTTACCGCGCAAGAATTACGAGATAGCCTCTGCTTATACTTCGACGGCATACAAGAACTTGGCGGTAATCCGGCCGACGACTTACTCTCCTTCGTAGAAACCCTATTAAAAGAAATACGAAAATGGACAATACTACCTTGACTTTAAAAAGAACTACGACTATGACGCAATTATTGAAAAACGCGCCGAAAGCCTAGACACCCATCAACTGGATCGCCACTACTACGCCGCGCTACGACAAGTCATGGAAGTTTCAGATCAAGCCACTGGCAGCACGCAAAGCTTTAGTTGGGCGTATGAATTAGAATGGCGCTCCCACAAAATCACGCGCCAAGGCTATTTAGTGTTTGGCGCACCGAATCACAAAATCACGCGCCAAGGCTATTTAGTGTTTGGCGCACCGAATCGAGCAACAACCGCCCTCTCCACCACCGATGATGGCTTCTTACACTTCCTCTGGACACGCCAAATCAGTCTATGAATCAAAAGCACAAACCTACTTGCGCGAAATGGTGCAATGGTTACAAGAAAACAAACCCACCGCTTTTGAAGTCACTTGGCAAGGACGCACACAAATATTACTAGAGTGGCTAGAAGGAATGAAAAATGAAGAATTAATCCTGAAAAATGATCCCGCCCTGTTCACGCCTCATCCGTCTCTATTAGCGAATTTCCGTGACTTGGTTGATTTAGTGGCCGATGTCTGTTTAGAAAACTATTTTTCTGAACTCGCCCCCGACTATCCAATCTTTCCTATTCTCGTTTCCCAAGAAAATCTGGCCCAAACTGTCCAAGAAGCTTTGCGAGGCCTCGCCAATCTCCACCGCAGCAAACAAGGGCACGGCATTTTAGCCGCCTTGGCGTTATTAAACGGAAAACAAATTGACCCTTCTCGCTCCAAATATGCCCAAGCGATTCTCGAACAACTACACCAAAAACCCGCCGGGCAAGTTCTCAATCGGGCCGAATTATTCTCAAGCGACTACTTTGCCCCAGCAACCTATCGCCTTGAACCAGAACTGGTCATCATATTAATAGCCGCCCTCGTCTCCGCCGGCGAACTTGTCTTAGTCATGCCAAGGCAACAATTCGATACCAGCAACTTTACCACCCTTGCGGCTACCCCCGTTAAAGACTTAATAGAATTCAGACACTTAGAACGCCCCAAAGACTTTAACCTGCCGGCCTTAAAAGCCCTATTTGAATTATTAACCTTACCCAGCGGCCTAGAAATCGCCCTCACCCACAATGAAGACAGCGCGGTACAACAACTACAAGCCAAAGTCAGCGAAACCCTTCGCCAACTGGTACAAGCCCAACAAGGATTAGCAAGCAGATTCATCTTTTGGGGCAAACCGATACTCAGTGATGTAGAAATGCAACACTATCGAGACGGCTTAACAGAAACCAAAACTTTTTTAGAATCGCTGCCAGCCTATTCCACGCCATTGAAATTTAAAAACTTTCGCTACACCGCCGGCTTCGTAACGGCCCAATGGAGCGGCCTCAAAATCCTACAAAACATCACCCACCTGATTGCCATACTGGCCGACTTCAGTCAGCCCGTCGCCTACCTGACGGCCGCCGAAGCCAGCTTACCGCCTCAACATCCGTGGCTTTCTGAAACCAATCAAGTGCGCGAAACACTGCTCTCCCGACTCGGCGATGTTCGGCAACGCAACCAGCCCGGCTTTAGCTACCACGCCCAACAACAATTGACGGCCCTCCAAAAAGCCTATATTAAAGCCTACTTCAACTTACACCAACCGGCACGGTTAGGAGCCGATGACGGACAAGCCAAACAACGCCTATTACGCGATAAACGCCTATTAAATATAAAAAAACTCGCCAAAATAGCCCTTCTACCCCGACAACAACTGAGCGACTTTGAAAAACACCTCAGCCAATTGCAAACCTGCTACGCCCTCACTGAAAATGACCTAATAGCGCAAACAGTCTGCCCCTATTGCGGTTATAAACCTCTGTTTGAACACCAACCACAAGAAGCCGCGCACTTAATAACCGAATTAAAAAATGCCGCCACTCAACGAGAACTACTCAAACCAGAAACACGCGCCCAGTTAGACACATTCAGAACTAACAAAAGGCAAAGAACTGAACAAAATACGCCTCGTATTAGAATAAGAATCATAGGAATCCAAACAAAAGTGTTTGTAGTAGGCGATTTATACTGATAGTACAACGGATACGCGAAATAAACCGATTTGTTATCGGCTTCATTGTTTGTAGTAGGCGATTTATCGCCTAAAACTAATAAATGTTTCTAGTAGGCAATTTATACTGATAGCACAACGGATACGCGAAATAAACCGATTTGTTATCGCCTAAATTGTTTGTAGTAGGCTATTTATCGCCTTTTAGTTTGTAGTAGGCTATTTATCGCCTAAAACTAATAAATGTTTCTAGTAGGCAATTTATACTGATAGTACAACGGATACGCGAAATAAACCGATTTGTTATCGCCTAAATTGTTTGTAGTAAAAAAACGACCTCTGATAACCTTGAATTATCTATATAAGTTTATAAGCGCAGTCTTTCAGTCACCTTTAGGTTCCTGGACGCTTTTAGCCTGGGGATTTATCCCTAGGCTAAGAAGTCAATGCCATTAAGTTAAGGAACTCTTTGATTTTGCTATATTTTTATTAAAAAACGCCCGGTCGTGCCATATTTTTATCTAGGGGTGGGATCGTAAGTCATTGTTTTTATTGAAAGTAAAAACTCGGGTACCCCACCCTAACACACACACAAAATGATTAAAAATCAATAGGTTATATCTTAACTTAATGGCATTGAGGCTAAGAAGTGCAGTGCGTAACATCAGGTACTAAATTGAACCATAAGGTGCAAACTTTGCATCAAAATAAAGGAGGTGTATATTTTTTCTATGTCAAATCGAATGTGTTACCTGGTTTGACTGATTATTTAATGTATATTGGTAGGGCGTTAAAAACAGACAACCTGAGAAAACGATGCAAAGAATATTTTCAAAAATATTCAAGGCACGACGAAGAACGACCTAAAATTATGAATTTAATTGAGCAATGGGGAAAGTATTTATACATTCGGTATATAGAATTAGATAATAATACTTCAATTATCGAATTTGAAAGTCTTTTGATTAATTCTATATTACCGCCCTTTAACGATGTGATTCCAGATAAAATCATTCGAGATGCTCGCTCAAGCGTTTCCATAACAATTGCAAAAGGAACCGATGAAAATCCCCGTTATTAGAGCCAGTATGGGTGTATGGAATTATTATCTTGCTACCCTGAGTTTTTTAGATATAGCGCATCTATGAAACGGATTGATCAAGAATTGCAAGACTTTGATACCAAGACTGAAAAGGTACAAGAACAGATTCTGGCACTCAAAAAATATCTGTTAAACCAAGATGAAAGGCTTTTTAATGCCTTAGTCTTAGCCGTTTATGATGGTGAACCTAAGTGGATCGAAGTCGAACTTCATTACAAAAATGAATATTTTTTCAATATCGGTTTTTTAGATTTCACCGGTGATGAAAAAATTTTTCCGATCTTCGATCAACCTCGCGTTGAAGCTATCAAAGATGCTTTAAAGGAAAATCCTAATTTATCCAGTGAAAAAGTGCCGGTTATTTTTATTGGTCATAACAATACTGAAGAAGGCATAAGTAAAAGACTTTTTATTCACTTGAATAAAATGTCTCAGCCTACAAGTTCGTAGTTCGTCGGGTGAATCAAACCCAAAACCCCGCACGCAATTGTTGTTTGTAGTGTTTGTAGTGTTTGTAGTGTTGTAGTGTTTGTAGTGTTTGTAGTAGGCGATTTATCGCCTAAAACTAAAAATAGTGATGATGAAAAAATCAATTTTCAAAGAAGACAACTACTTTGAAATGAATTATCAGGAGTCCAAACTAACGTTTGGCTGCACGGCGTCCAAACTAACGTTTGGCAGTCGTCAGTTTAGCAGGACTCCAAACTAACGTTTGGCAGAATAGTGATACGCGGGCAGGTTATTCACCTATTTTTTTGAAGGTTTTTGGACTATTTTGAGGGCCATAAAAGATTTTGGAAGTTTTCAAATTAAGATATGGCCCTCAGTCGGGCTATCACCTACCACCTATCCGTTTCGGAACGAGTATCCGTTGTACTAGCATCTGATAGGCAATGGTTTCTAGTTGCCGCGTTAAACTAAAAGTGCGAAATTTGGTGAAAATTTTTTTCAAAAAACTCGGCTTTCTTTGGATTTCAAGGCGTCCATTTGAGGACGGAGAATATTTGGGTGGTCATGTCTATAAAAAGCGTGTCGGAATAAAGGGGCGTGGTAAGAGCGGTGGCGTTCGTACCTTAATAGCGTTCCAACTAGAAGAGAGGGCTTTCTTCATGTATGGTTTTGCTAAAAACAAACGAGACAATATTGAAGACAATGAACTTAAGGCATTAAAAGTCTTAGCCAAAAAACTGCTAAACTATACAGATAAAGAGTTATCCAATGCGATTGAAGCAGGTGAAATAATAGAGGTGTTATGATGGACAAATCAATACGAGAAGTGGTTCACGAAACCGCCAAAGGACTCAATAACGCCGGCCTCATGGACGCGGAAAC
>NBMI01000144.1 GCA_002085445.1 Candidatus Parabeggiatoa sp. nov. 2 | reverse complement strand
GATGCGATGCCAAATCACATCAAAAACTTGAACCTTGAGAATTCACAAAAAATTTCCCATACCTTGAATTGAGTACAGCGAATTACGCGGATAAGCGAATTTGTGCGATACCAAAAGTGGGCCAGGTTGTCGAATTGATAGGTACTGATTTTGTTAATGGCCCACTAATGACGCGGATAAGCGAATTGAGTACAGCAATTGAGTACAGCGAATTACGCGGATAAGCGAATTTGTGCGATACCAAAAGTGGGCCAGGTTGTCGAATTGATAGGTACTTATTTTGTTAATGGCCCACTAATTACGGGCCGATAAGCGAATTGAGTACAACTAATTACCTGTGACGGCCTTATTTATAAATTCGTTGATTTCTCAATTAGTTGTACTTAGAGAGCCAAGCACTTAAAATTCGTTGATTTCTCAATCAAAGTACTTAGAGAGCCAAGTACTTAAAATTCGTTTATCCGCGTAATTAGTTGTACTTAATTGCCCAAGATAAATCTTGGACTCCTAGTAAATCTTGGATTAAATTCGTTTATCCGCGTAATTAGTTGTACTTAGTCGCGTAATTAGTTGTACTTAATTGCCCAAGATAAATCTTGGACTCCTAGTAAATCTTGGATTAAATTCGTTTATCCGCGTAATTAGTTGTACTTAGTTGTATCGGCCCCTGGATTTTTCTCACGATTGATTTTCCTCCTCATCAATGGTTTCTTCTTGGCTAGGCGTGCTTTCGGGTGACTTTTTTATGGTGGCAGAAATAGGAAAATCGATATCATTGTAAATTATCGCACCATCTTCCAAACGATAGCCGAACCATATCTCTAGTGTGCCACTGATCGATAATTCACCAGTATAGATATCCACCGCTTGTGTCTCAGATAAACTGACATTGTGCTTAAACGCGACGATTGACGCTATTTCTCCATCCCATTCGATTAGTTCTCCATGACTATTAAGCAGATAAACAAATTGCTCATTTGGCGCGTGGTATGGAGAAGGAATATGCCTTGCCGCGACAATAATGTCGGCCAGTTTCCCAATATGGTCACTGTCCGGCTTGATGAGGCCTTGAATAGAAACAATGTCATCGAATTGCAGGTTTTCTTCAAAACGTCCCTCGACTAAAATACCGCCCAGAAAATCAGCCTTCGTTTCCAATGATTGGCCGGAAGCATTGATAGCTTGAGCTTCGCCTAACTCAGGCGGATAAAGTGTCACCGAAATAGGATGGTCAATATTGGCGACAATCGTGCCATCTTTTAACCGATAACCGAACCATATATCCAGTGTGCCAGTGGTTGCTGGTTGACCAGTATAGATATTCACAACCTGTGTTTTCGATAAAGTAATATTACGCGTGAACGCGACTATTGAGGCCGGTGTTCCGTCCCATGGTAGGAATTCTCCTTGATTATCACGCAGATAAAACAATTGCATATTGCTGTAGAGAAAAGGGATGTAGCCGGCGATCACAAAAACATCCGCGGTTTCTCCAATATGCTCATTGTCAGGCGTGATGATACCCTGAATAAAAAGCAGATCATCGGGTTGCAGTTTGTCTTTAGCAATATTGCTGACGATTGAAATATCGCCCATAAATTGACTCATCGTTTTGACGGGTTGGCCCGAAGCATCGAAGGCTTGGCCGTTGCCTAAGTTTGGCAAAACCGGGATTGAATCAGTAACAAATACCTTGGTGCTTGCCAATAGAGTACTATCAGCACTTGAATGGGCGATGATGAGATAACTGCCCAACGTATCCGCCTTTAAGCGCGTACTTGCTTGTCCATTTTTATCAGTGATCGCGCTGATGGGTTTTAATTCGCTGGTTTTGTCTAATTCAGGTGGCACTAGGGTAAAAAAAATCGCAGTGTCTTTGATAGCATGACCAAACGCATCCGTCAGTTGAAATTGGAGGTTTTCAGAGTGTTGCCCAACCTGAATGACTTGATTGGCACCGTCTGTTATGGTCAATGTCGTAGCCTGGCCCACAATCACTGTCACCTCAGTGCTGGCCGATTGGGTTTTATCGGTCGCCAACGTGGCCGTTAGCGTGTAAGTTCCTATTTTTTCTAGTGATTTAATCTGAGTGATGACTTCGCCAGTACTCTCCGTGTCGGCGGTGTTTTCTGATAAAGCCTCGGCAATCGGATCGCCGGTTGAATCGGTTAAACTGAAATTCACTGTGGCACCACTGGTAGGATTACCTAGCTCATCGACCACTTTAAAGCTTACCGGTTCGGAAAGTGAACCCGCTGACAGGATTTGATTGTCCCCATCCGAGACACTGATGGCCGCTAAGGCGGGGAGTCCTAGTGAGATTAAGAGACTAAAAAGCCAAATTCGCATTGTTGAAAACCTCTTATTTCATGAATGAGAAATCCGATTTATTAAAGTTAACTGAGTACAACTAATTACGCGGATAAACGAATTAGGGTTAACTGAGTAGTAGTACAGCGAATTACGCGGATAAGCGAATTAGGGTTATCTTTAACTGAGTACAGCGAATTACGCGGATAAACGAATTAGGGTTAACTGAGTAGTAGTACAGCGAATTACGCGGATAAGCGAATTAGAACTTCACTTTATCTGCCCCCTTGCTCCAAATCCCTTACCTAAAGTGGGCCAGGGTGAGGCTGAACACAGAGCAGGTTTTGGCATTTATAGACATCTACAGAAAATATTTGGCACATCTTCTTGTGAATTGATTTTTCGGCAATGTCTATATTCAGAAAAATAACGTCATCCGTTGAACTTATCACAATCCCTTGTACCAACCATAATCCATCTAATCCGTTAATCCACGTCATCCGTTGTACTTCTCCTCTTCGGCAATGTCTATATAAGTAGGTACGCATAAATATTTAGACGTCCAAGATAAATCTTGGACTCCGGATATTTAGGCGTCCAAGATAAATCTTGGACTCCGGATAAATCTTGGACTCCGGATAAATCTTGACTCCGGATAAATCTTGGACTCCGGATAAATCTTGGACTCCGGATAAATCTTGGACTCCGGATAAATTTTGGACTCCGGATAAATTTTGAGAAATCCGATTTGTTCGTCAACAAATCGGATTCATTTTGATGTTTCAGAAGAGGTTGTTTCTGAGGTTACTGAACTGTTCTGGAGTCCAAGTTAACCCATTGGCTATGCGTTCTTGCTTTTCTGCTTCCCACTGGGTGATTGCCTTCATCACGTTGTTCATCTGGGCGGTTAGCCCGGCATTATGCCAGTTGTTGAGCCGAGAGGATGAAGAAGGCAAAGGCCTTGAGGAACCATTGAATTTCGCCACATCCTCACTGAGCTGATTCAGATCATCTTGCGTCATTCTGACTCCTCTTTCTAAACCTTCACGCTTCTGGGTTTCCCACTGGGAAATCCCTTTTCTCACGAAGGGCGTGAACAGGCGGGAGGCGATATTCACCTGCAATTCCAAGAACCTCGTCGGAGAGGGCGATAATTTAGCCAGTTGTTCAATGGGATTGTTGAGTGCATAAGCAGAAACTCTGGCATTGGGTTCCAATGTTGTCCATCGCCCAGTCTCCGCATCATACTCTCTGACTCCAAAACGGACTAATCCAGTATCCGCGTCGTAAAGCCCACCGGCAAAGCCAAACGGTTGGAATCCGGGTTGTGTATCTTGGGTGACTTTGCCAAAGACGTCATAGTCCAAGCGTTGCACTACGGTGCCATCATGGATATCAACGACTAATCGTGGGCTGCCCAACGGATCACTTAATATCCGGTAAATCTTGTCCTCCTTGATCAGGTAATCCGGGACGTTGGTTTTGGAACCGTAGACAAATCGTGTTCTCACATTGCCACTGGTATCGAGTTCCGCAATCGGATTCTGAGAACCTTGGTATAAAAAGCCTTGCGTCAATTCGCCATCAACGAGTTTAGCAATGCGGCGATCTTTACCGTCAATGAGGTACTCAATTTGTTTGTCAGGCAGTTTGACGGTTCGGAGATTGCTAAACACATCGTACTCGTATTCCGTAATGGCCCCCGCTTGGTTTTTACGAAGGAGTTCGCCATTGGCGCTGTACTCGTAAGTCGTTTCACCATACTCGGTTAAACGTTGTTGTGCATCATACTGGCCCTCAACAAAGCCGTCGGCTGTGTCAGCACTTAGGCGGTTGTCGTTGCTGTCATAGCGGTAGTATTGTTCGGTGAGGATACCGTCTTCTGACTCTTCTGACACTTCCGATAAACGCCCGGCTTGGTCATACTTATAACTATAGGTGATCTTTTCACCGGCTAGGGTTTCGGTTTTTTCGGTGATTCGGCCCCCTTTGTCGTAGCGGTATTCAACATGGTAAAGCGTTTCCTTGTTATGGGTCGCCGTTTCAGTCTTGATTTCACCAAAACCGTTATGGGTGCGCTGGGTGCTGAGTGAACCTAATTGGGTTACCATCAGTAAGCCATTTGGGCCGAAATACAGTTTTAAGAAACCCGCTTCAATCAGCAAACCATCAGCATCATAGTGGTAATTAACCGTGTGACTCCCGTTAATACGGGTGGCGATCACCTGAAAATACTCATCGTAAGTGTTTGTCACCCGTCCAATCATGTTGCCACTGCCCGATGTCTCTGATAATGGCAAGAAGCCATCGTAGCTATAGTTTAGCGTACTGTTGTCGGGACTGAGCAGGATTCTGCTGATATTGCGTTTGCTATCATAGACATAGCTTTTTTCGCCGTTCGGGAACTTAATCGTGTTTAAACGACCATTCACGTCATCATAGAGCAAGTCAACGGTTTTCTCATTTGGACGTATGATCTGAGTCAGTTGTTGATCCTTATTGTATTCATAGCGCGTCTGTTGTTCCGGCGACTCAGGTGTCTGTTGCTCTTTTGGTAAGTTGACTTCGGTGTAGTCAAACGTCTGCGTCGGGCGGCCAGGTGAGGTTATCTCGGTGAGATTGCTATTCTCATCATAGCCATACTTGATTTCGCGCCCATCTGCCAAGACGATGGTAGAGACTCGATTAGCCTTGTCATAAGAAAATTTCACTTGACGGCCTAACGCATCGGTTATCTGACTAATCGAATTGGTGTTGTTATAACTAATCTGAGTGGTTCTGGCTTCGGCCCCGTCACCGACTTGGATTTCGGTCAGACGGCCTTGGCTATCATATTGGTAATGAACATCCTCTAAGCCAGGATTCTGTTCTTTAATCACTCGCCCGTTGTCGTCCAGGTGCGAAACTGTTTGTCTATCTTCGGCACTGGTTGTGGTAATCTTCTTGTTGACTACCTCATAAACGCTGGTGCTGGTGCGCCCATTGATGGTCACCGTTTCAGTCAGTTTGGTCAGACTCAATGGGTCATTTTCATCGGCCAGTTCTGGGATACGTTCCGTGGTAGTCGTTGAAACTAAACCATTGGGTGTCTTTATCGTCAAACGCTCTGGCAATGTTGATTGCATTTGAAAGCGTTGTTCTGGCCTTTGTTGGAGACTGATTTCGGTACCATCGGCCCGTTCAATGCTTAGAGTGACTTTTTGGTTGTCCTCCGTTTGTTGAGTGATCGTGGTTTGTGTGCCATCTGGGGCAGTATTCACTTGCTTCAAGGTACCGTCTTCCAACTTGGTTATCTCGGCACGGGATTCACGGCCTTCTTCGCTGGTCAGCGTCACGGTATAACCGTTGTTTTCAGGATTTTGTTCTAACTTCCAACCGCCCTCGGCCGGATCGGTGTTTTCAACAAATAAGCCGTTGTCATTGTGTTGGTACGTTGTGACATTGCCGCGTGGATCAGTATATTCCGTTAACAATCCATCTTTTTCGGTGTAAAGCATTTGATGAACTTCATTCAACGGATTTCTGACCGATGCAAGATAGCCGTTGGTATCCAAGCTCAGTTCTGTGCGTTGTCCAGAAGGTGCGATAATCGCCAATGGGTTGTCATTAGCATCGCGTTCAATGCGGGTTAGGTTGCCATCAATGTCCGTTATTTCGATTAAATAGCCGTTTGAATAAGCAAACTCGTAGATCGTTTTGCCGGTGAGGCTGTCTAGGGTACGCAGATGCGTCCCGGTTTTGTTAAATTCGTAGACGACGCCACCGTCTTCGGACGCAATCAGGATGTTGTCCTCTCTTTTTAAGGGCGCAACCTGCCGTTGTCGGCCATCACCTCGGTGTAACACTTCGTCATTGGGGTCATAAGTGTGGTGAATGTCTAGCGTCCATCCGCCTAGCCCAAAAGCGCGTGGAATCCAGGCCCCAAGATTGATCGTGTATTCTTGCCAGCCGGTGACTTCTTGCCGTGCTGGAATACCCAGGCTGATACCGTCCGTGACGTTGATACATCCGAAACTGCCTCTTTCGTCATTCGGCGCAGTGGTGCCGGTTTCAGTGCATTGGACAACCCCACTGTCAATCAGGGCTTGACTGACTTCGGGTGGCACTTCATAGATACCTTCATAGACATAGCCAATACGCACGGTTGCTTCATGACGGCCTTTACCCTGTAAGGGACGTCCATAAGCGTCTTTGCCATCCCATTCGTAGGTGTAATTTTGGGTATCTAATGGGCCTACCGGCTTATCCAACGGGTTATCGGAGAAAACTTGGCTGATTTTCTGTCCGGCGATACTCACTTCTAGCAGGATGCGTTTAGGTGTTTGCACCTCGGCATCTTGCAACGGAATGTTGACTTGGTAATTCGCAGTACGGCCGTGTGTGCGATTGCTGCGATAGTTTAAGTTAAAAGGTACGCCAGTCATCGGAATGGCCTTTTTTAAAACCTGGCTCTCGGCGTCAATGGTGCAGCCTGAACAGAGCGTGGGATTTTCAGCGACTTCGTTGGCCGTTGGCGTAAGGGTTCCCGGTTTGACGGCCGGTTTAGGCGGTGTTCTCAGCGGCCAGTTGAGATCATAGTTGCCTAATTGATTCACTTCTATTCGCAAGAACTCGCTCTCTGCTTGGAACTGCTTGGCGATTTCTTGCTTTTCAGCCGGCGTGATGCCTAATTCGTCATCGGGTAGTCCGTCGCCATTGGTATCTATATTGGCGATCCCATTGTCGGTATTCAGCACTTTAATCACGCGCCCGTCGGCCGAGGGTACCCATCCGCTGTCGCTGTTTTCGTCTAGTCGTCCCACCGGAACGGTGCTACCGACTGGAAAACCGAGGAAATTGGTCAGATAGAACGGTATCATCCGATTAAATTGCACGTCGGTTCTGCGGTTGGCACTGATATTGACGGCATAAGTGTAACCGGTGTTTGGTGGCAACGGTGTTGGCATTGCGGCTAAGTCATTGTCATCGATGGTGTATTCGGTGATTTGGACTTCAAAGGTCTCTAGTCGCGTTCCATCAGACAAGGTGGCGAGGGTTCCTTGTGGAAAGAACATCGTCGCTTGTCGGGACGGCCGATTGATATCTGGGTAAAGTTCAATAGTCGATGCGACTTCTGGCCCTTGTGCGATCTGCATGGGTTGCGTATTTGCGTTACTGAGATCGATGTCTTGTCCTTGGGGCCATTCTCTAGGAATCATCACAACATCCTCAGCCCAGAAGAACCCTTTTGGTTGGGTGTCTAGTTGACGTTGTGCCGATAAGTAACCCGGTTTGGTGTATTTGAGGGTGAATGATTCGCCACCGTTCACCACTAGGGAGAAGGTACCATCGTTCTGGGTGCGCGTTTGACCAAATTCTGGGTGGTTTTGGAGCGTGATAGTGACTTCTGTGAGTGGCTGTTTGTCGCGGTTAGTCACTTTGCCTCGCAAAACGGCCAGTTTGTCTGGATCAATGGTGCCCGGCTCAACGTCCGTTTGAATCGGAGTTTTGTTCGGATCATCAGCGTTGTAGAGAAAATCAGCAATAGTCTCTGGTGTACTGATTTCGGTATTGGATAGCGGCTCTGCTACCACGTCTTCTATTTCTTTGAAGAAAGAGTAGAGCGTTTGCTGTGTTCCGTTCGGATAGGTGATTTCATAGTCATTAATCCCATCGCCATTGGGATCGTTAATTGGGGTTAAAATGAGAAAGCCGTTGGACGGTGTACCAGGCCGGATTTCGGCTGCTAATTCCCCTTGATAGGTTTTGCCTTCAAAGGTGAAAAACACGCCGTCGGCATTGATCACAATTGCTTCGGCGCCAAAGCTTTCAAAATAGCGTCTTAACGCACCTAATGCAGAATCGGTGCCGGTACCAAAGTAGTAGAAGAGTTGTTGATCACCACTCGGGTAGGCGATTAATACGTCTTCAAGACCGTCGTTATTGGCATCTCCAATTGGGTTAGCCAGAAGGTTGTCACCAGGCGATGTTCCCTGAGTGATTTGTTCTGCGAGCAAACCGCTATGCGTTTCTCCGGCAATGACAAAAGAGAGTAGCCGGTTTTCTAAGTTGACCGATTCTGCTCCTAGTCCTGTTAAAAAGACGGTTAACGCGTCTTGGTTAGAAAGAATCACTCTGATGGTTTGTTGGGTACTGTGGGTACCACCTAAATTATCAGTTATTGTCAACGTTATTTGATACTGGCCAGGTTGACTGTAAGTGATTGATGAGGTGGCCCCCGCTGGAATGGGCTGTCCATCACTGCTTTGCCATTCATACTTGGTGAGATTCCCGCCACTATAAGCGGTAGACGAAGAACCATCTAGGGCCACTGTCAAAGAAGCTTCGCCTGATAAGGGCGTAACAACGGCACGGGCGATGGGTGGTGGTGGCACGGAAATCGTAATAGTTTGTGACGTGCTATGAACCGCGCCTAAATTATCAGTCACAGTCAATGTGAGGGTATAAGTCCCTGCTTGAACGTAAGTGACTGAAGAAGTGGCACCTGGTGGAATAGTTTGTCCATCATCACTTTGCCATTGATAACTCGTGAGACTACCTCCTCCACAATAAGCCGTGGATGAAGAAGCATCAAGATTGACAGCCTGATGAACAAAGCCTGACTCCGGCACTGTGAAACGGGCTATCGGAGCCGTTGGAACAGTGGTGCGACTCACAGGATTGGAAAACGTGACGACATTCCCGCCCGACTCGACAAATCTTGCCTGAATTTTGTCAGTCCCGGCACATTCACCGACCGTGTAACTGAAAACCGCTTGTCCATTGGCATCGGTTACGGCCGTTCCAGTAGAACCTACACTTGGACCTTCAAAAACATTGAAGATCATATTTTGATTGGGCACTGGATTTCCCGCTTTGTTGACTGCTGTGACAGAAACGGTATGAGTCGTACCCGCAAGACTCTCTACATTATCTGGTCCAAGGATGAATTCCTCACTCATGATCGCCGTATAAGGTTGATCAGGCGTACCAAAGGTGCTGAATGTTCCGACTTCATCTTCCGCAGACAGGTAATATTGTATGCCATTGGAAGTCACAACCTCGCCCGGAATATAAACCAGTTGCCCGACTTTTCGGTAATAAAGCGTGACTTTGTTGACTTGGTTAGTGGTATCCGTCACCGTTGCTGAAATAACGATATTTTGTCCGATTTGAAGAACAGTGATCGGGCTATGCGTTATCAGCGGGGACTCATTTGGCAATACCGGTATAACAAAAGGTTGAACATCCGGATCAACAGAAGGCAGTGTTACCTTTCCTTTAGCATCCTCCGCTTGGAGGTAAAAATTGACAAAAGGTGCGGAAACCGCTTCAGCCGGGATAAAAGCTTCGTAGAGGTTGCTTCCAATAGGACTCATAGCCACACGGCTAAATTCGAGTGCTTGTTGTTGTTTGTAGAAACAATAAGCGGTTATCGATGAGCTAACACCTTGGCGAGCTATTTCGCCCACAATCCGAATGGGTGATTGGTTACTCTGCGCTGTGTGAGTCAGAGCTTGCGTGTTTGGGGTTAGCGTTATCTTGATGGGGGGGGTAGGCGTGTAATAGGCCGTAAAAGTTTCTTGCAAGGCAGTGCCTTGGTCATCAGATGCTGTTACCGTCACTTTCACCGTTCTGGGCTGTTCGTCTAAGCTCAAATTATCAGTCTCGTACTGAAGATGGTATTGTGCTGAGAGTGTCGTGCCAATCTCGCCCAAAATGACGTTAAAGTCCGCAGTCACATTAAACAACTTACCACCAGTTTGGGCAACAATTTTGTCAAACTCATCATAATCATTAGATGGATTTGTTAAAGCATACACCATGGCACCAGCAGTTTGTAATTCAGTAATCAGTTCGCTTTCGGTTGGCACACTGCTACCATTATTATCTTCGTCAGTAATCAGGATTAACACTTTTTGAGTGGAAGGTCGCCAATTAATGTTCCGCACCGCCAGTTGCATGGCCGCATAGGCTCTCTCAGTACTTCCGCTAAAACGCATTTTGTCTATCTCTGCGATTAAGGATGCGCTCTCACGGTATAAGTTACCGTTATTGGTTATTAGGCCCTCCGGTGGGCTGGAGCTATAACGGCCACTGCCTCCATAAGGGACGAGTCCTATCCGATAGTCTAGGTTACTAGCAGACAACGCGGCGAGAAAACTTTGAATGTTTGCCTTCACTTGAGCCGCTTCGTCATCTAAACTCCTTGAATCATCATGCACAAACACAATATCCACCGCTCTGATCTCACCACCAGACGACTCTGGTGATATGAACTCACGGAGGGTTTTTGGTTTGCCGTCTTCTGTGACTGCAAAATTGTTTTGAGTCAACAAGGTGCCATCTGACGGAATAGCAAACGTCAGGTTGATAAACGGAAACAAATCGGCATTGGCAGCCAAACCCGCTCGCGAGAGCGAGTCAGTAGATACGGCCCAGATGTTGTTAGCGTAAGTCGCTAAGCCAATTATGAGTGCCAATGTCATCAAAAAACGAGTTTTCATAGAGTGATCTCTCATTTCATCATTTGATAATTGTACAGAGGAACGAGCTGACTACGATCTCTCATCACGCAACGTAGCAAACTCAATAATAACCCAAACATTGAAATCGGATTAGAATTTTCAGAATTTTCAGAATTTTCAGAATGTCTAAATAGTGATTAAGACGGTTTTTAATCAGAATTTTCAGAATTTTCAGAATTTTCAGAATTTTCAGAATGTCTAAATAGTGATTAAGACGGTTTTACTGTAAATAAAGTTAATCCTAATTTAATCAGAATTTTCAGAATTTTCAGAATAAATAGTGATTAAGACGGTTTTACTGTAAAATTTTTATTCTGAAAATAATTCTTTTTATTCTGAAAATTCTTAAATTCTGATTAAAATTCTGATTCATGCATTATTGGGATAATTTATTTGTTGGAGATGCCTATCTTCGTTAGGTTTCCAGCCTCATCGGCCTGATAGGTTTTTACAACGCCAGCCGGGCACTCATTGGCGACAAAAATCAGCGCATCCATTTCGGATAAAATCATGTTTTCAAGGAGTCCGGCCTGCAAATCAGTTTTTCTGATTAAACCTGCTTGAACGTAGATGGTTTCTTTTCCTCGCCGGATCATTTCATCTATCTTGCTTTGGTCGAAGTTGATATTCACTGTCACTTTCGTCGTCGGGTTTGGATCGGCTAAACCGACTTTCGTTGGCGTTTGTCGTTTGGTAGAAAGTGCCGGTATTTGGTAATATCCGAGCGTTTCAAACTCGTTTGTATTCA
>NBMI01000391.1 GCA_002085445.1 Candidatus Parabeggiatoa sp. nov. 2 | reverse complement strand
TTGTAGTTGCTTTAATCCGTTAGCTTTAATCCGTTATTATAACGAATCCTTGTAGTTGCTTTAATCCGTTATTATAACGAATCCTTGTAGTTGCTTTAATCCGTTAGATTAAATCCTTTATAAAATGCAATCCTTGTAGCTATGTATTTGTACTTAATATTCAATGAGTTAAAAAAAAAAAAACCCAGTTTCTTGGAATTTTTTGTTCAGATTTGCTATACTACGCGCCACTTTAAATCCTCGCTGTTGGCCCAATCTCCCGGATCACCTGCGAAAAGGAAGAGCGGCCGTCCATTCGCTCGGCAGATTTTAGGGTGAGGGGAAAGGATATTCAGGATAAATGGAGAACTCCGATTTTTCCAACAAATGTCTGAGAAATCCGATTTTTCCAAAAAATCGGATTTCTAAAAATCGGATTTCTTTTATTTGAAAGGATAAATAACATGAAACAATACTTTGAAAAACGCATGATGACGTTGTTGCTGAAATGTTTGGTTATTATTTGTTTGTTTGGCAATAGCTTAACGGTTTATGCAGATGAGCCAGCCCACTGCACTACTTTGTTCAACCAAGCGAATGATCTATACGAAAGCGGCCATTTCACTGAGGCACAACCGTTGTATCAACAAGTGCTGAATTATTCTAGGCGGGAAAATGCTTGTGTTGATGAAATAACGGACAACGCGTTGGGTTTTCTGTTTAATATTTTATTTGGTGATTACATCTTCACGGCTGAACCCGATGAGCAATCCTACTGCACCACGTTGCTCAACCAAGCGAATGAACAACGCAAACAGGGCCATTTCACCAAAACATTGCAATTATATCAGCAAGTGCTGGATTTGAGTCTGGAAACGGGTTGTCCCGCTGAAATGGCCGCAGCTGCTTGGGCTTCTCTGCTTCAAATGGGTTCTTTCTCTGAATCCCAACAACGCTTTGCCAAAGCAACAGAAATTTATCAAACCACATTGCTCAGTATGGAACGACTTTACGGGGCAAAACATGAAGCACTTAATCTCTTTTTGCCCCGATTAGCCTCCATTTATTTTATTCAAGCCAATTATGCTGAAGCCAAACAATTATGGCAGCGCAGTTTGACTCTCTATAAAAACGCTTATGGCACTGAGTTCCATATTGATATTGCCAAAACACGGGAAAATTTAGCGAGTATAGAGGTTGAGTTAGCCAACTACGCTTCTGCCAAAACCCAGTATCAACATGCTTTGGCGATCTATGGCGAACTCGGCACCATAGAACCTGATAACGTTGCTAGCCTCCTCCACAACTTAGGCGTCGTTGAAGAAGAGCTAGGCGACTATCGTTCGGCTCTATCACTCTATCAACAGGCCCTGACGATTTTTGAAACGGCATACCCGTTAAATCATCGGGAGGCTATCGCTACTCTGAAGAATTTGGCAGGGCTTCACCACAGATTAGGTCAGTATAGCAAAGCAAAATCACTGTATCTAAAGGCCCTTGCTATTGGTGAACAACACTATGGCACCACCGAACACACAGAGGTGGCGGCAACACTGAGCAATTTAGCTGGACTTTACTACACCTTAGAGGACTATTCACAGGCTGAATCGCTGTATAGGAAGGCCCTTGCGATTGATGAAAACATCTATGGCACAAACATCCTAATGTGGCTTCGACACTGGCTGATTTAGGTGAACTTTACCGCACCTTAGAGGACTATTCACACGCGGAATCACTGTATAGGAAGGCTCTTGCGATTTATGAAAACCTCTATGGCACCAAACACCCTCATGTGGCTTCGACACTGATCAGTTTAGCCAGACTTTACCTCATCGTTAATGACTATGCACGCGCTGAACAACTGTCTCAACGTGCCTTGGCTATCTATGAAGGTGTCTATGGTTCACAACAACACCCTAATGTTGCTAGCACACTGATAAATTTAGCCATACTATATTACTATCTCAATGATTGTGTTCGTGCCAAGCCTTTGTATCAAAGTGCGCTTGATATTTTTGAACAAACTTATGGTTCTGAACACCCCGTTATCGCTGAAACACTGCACAATCTCGCCTTGTGTGACGTTTTTGATGAAGACTATGAAAAGGCTAACAAACATTTTCAGCGTACTTTGAGTATCTACAAAAAAGTCTATGGAACCGAACATTCTCATATTGCTAAGACGCTGAGTGCTTTTGGATCAGTTAACGAACAACAAGGCCATTATGAAGAAGCGATGCGATTATACCGAGAGGCCCGATAAAATCGAGATCGCCAACGCCGAGTTACGGTTACAACGGGCCTTATTCATTGCCATTCAAAGCGAACAGCCTTTATTAATAGGAAAGGCACTACTCAGTTGGGGTGTTTTGTTATTCAATCAAAAAAATTCAGCCGCGATCTTGTTCATTAAACAAAGCCTTAACATACTACAAAGCATACGCGGCCGAATTCGTCCGTTAGATAGAACGTTTCAACACGCTTTCATTCAAAACAAGGCAATTTCTTATGAGTATGCGGCGGTGTTCTTAATTGAACAAGGCCGTTTACCCGAAGCCTTACAAATCCTAGAAATGTACAAAGAAGAAGAATACTTCGACTTTGTACAGCGTGATCCGGCCAGCGATCAGCGTACCACTCAAGCCAGTTATACCGATTTAGAAAACGATTGGGCAACTCGTTATACCCGGCTGAGTCAACAGTTAGCCACATTAGGGCAGAAAAAGCGTGAATTGAAACGCCAAGCCAAACGTGGCGACTTGACTGAAGCCGAAAATGGCCATCTTGTTGCCCAAATCGAAAAGGATATCAGTGAGACTAAACAAACTTTTTCGGCTTTTTTAGAAGACTTAAAAACCGCTTTCAAGCAAGCGGAACCCGAACAAATAACCAAAACGCCTACTAAAGCTCAAAACCATTTGGATAGACTGCAAGGCACTTTGCGTGATTTAGGACATGGTGCAGTGCTAGTGCATTATCTGATAACTGAAAAGCTCTACATTCTACTCACGACACCTCATAAACAAATTGTCAGCGAGGTAGCGATATCTAAAAAGGAACTCAACAAAAAAATCGATGACTTTCGAGAGATATTGGAAGACGAAGAGGAAGAACAAGAACAAGCACAAGCCCTGTATAATTTACTTATCAAACCCATTGCGGCCGATTTAGCCAAGGCACAAGCAAAAACCTTGATGGTTTCTTTGGATGGCACACTACGCTACTTGCCTATGGCGGCCTTATATGATGGTAAACAATATCTGGTCGAACGCTATGCCATTGTGAGGTACAGCCAAGCGGCCAAAAATACCTTACGACATCCGCCTAAACCGATATCACAATGGACAATTGCTGGATTGGGGGTAAGCGAGAAAGTGCGAGAAGACTTTGAGGCACTGACCAAGGCCGAAGAAGAACTCAAAAGAATTGTGTGCCAGAATGAAAACGACTCAGACTGTGTTCTGCCAGGGATCATTTACCTCAATGACCAATTCACGGCCGAAACCATGCAACAGGTGTTAACAGAAAACTATTCCTTGCTGCATATTGCCAGTCATTTTGAATTTGAAAGGCCGGCTACTGACTTGTCATCTTACTTATTGTTAGGAGATGGCACCGAGCTGAGTTTAGCTGAAATCAGAAAAAACTATCATTTCGATGGCATCGACTTACTCACGTTATCTGCTTGTGAGACTGCTGTCGGTGCTCAAACCGGGAATGGTAGAGAAATTGATGGCTTTGGTATCTTAGCGCAGAATAAAGGCGCAAGAGGGATACTCGCCACGCTGTGGGCAGTGGACAGTGAATCGACCAGTCAGTTTATGCCAAAATTTTACCGTGTGCTGACCGAAAACCCTGAATTAACTAAAGCTGAAGCGTTGCAACAGACGCAGAAAGACTTTATTTCCAGCAAAGAATATGCCCACCCCTTTTATTGGGCCCCTTTTATTTTGATGGGCAATTGGCTAGGAACCACCAAATACCAATACTTTTATTATGATGGAGCATTGGCTTTTGAAAGAAATCCTATTTTTTGAACTTGACTCGGATTTCTAAAGAAAGTAATGCTACAATTCAGGGTGTTTTTTAACGACAGAGGAAAACTGATGCGAATACGACAAACATTATTGATCTTGTTAGTTTTAGGTGGCGGATTCCAAACCACTTTGGCAGCCAATGAAATGGCCTCATACCTGATTGTGGTGGAATCCACGCCGCCCGAATTATTTGAAAAAGGGCAAATCCTAGCTGGCGAAGACTCCATTAAACTCGCCACTGGGCAACGCGTGAAATTGATTGCCAGCGATGGCACAGTGTTTACCCTGATAGGGAATGATTCTGGGGTACCAACTCGTCAAATTGATGACAGTAAGAATCCCTTAGTAGATGCCCTGAAATTATTGAGCGATTCTCCTTATCGCAGACTCCGCAGTGGCAAGCTCCCGCCAAAAGTTTGGATGGCGAATATTGACGTGCGTGGTAACTATTGCGCTCCAGGAAACTCCATAACCTTGTGGCGATCCAATGCTGAGAAGACGACCACTTTAGTTATTGAGCCTCGTAGACCGCGTGGTAAACCCATCAAAATCAAGTGGGCGGCGAAAAAAGATAAATATCGTTTTATCTTTCAAGAGGGTACAAAATACCGAATCTATCTCACCAACAGCCCACGTCGGAAAAAAAGCCTCACTTTTTATCAGATTCCGACTAAGATTAAATTCATACCTCAGAAAGTGATATGGATGGCGAAACATCGCTGTATTTTACAGGCAACACGTTGTTTTCCTGATAATAAACCTGAATGTCAATAAGGATTGAGATTGTCTGAGAAATCGGATTTTTTTGAAAAATCGGATTTCTTTTAAAAACAAGTTAATCAATTTGACAACCTGGCCCCCAATAACTACAAGGATTAGCTACGCTGACTTTCAGTTCGTTATAATAAGTTCAAAAACGGCCCCACTAATCAATCCAATCATTACGCAAGTAATCCTTGTCGTGGCGTTTTTTTATCCGTTATTATAACGAATCCTTGTAGTTGCTTTAATCCGTCTCGATTAAATCCTTTATAAAATACAATCCTTGTAGTTTGGGCCGCGAAAAGTGGGCCATTCACCAAAACAACTGAATCATATCGGCAACCTGGCCCACAAATACCTACAAGGATTCGTTATAATAACGGATTATTGATTTTGATTGGCTGGCACCGGTTTGCTTGGCAAAAAGTTCTTGGCGATTTTTTGGAGATTTGAAGTGGGCCATTCACCAAAACAACTGAATCAATTCGGCAACCTGGCCCATAACTAACAACTACAAGGATTCGTTATAATAACGGATTATCTCGTGGCGGTGTTTAGGTTTTATAGTTCAAAAACTGCCCCACTA
>NBMI01000390.1 GCA_002085445.1 Candidatus Parabeggiatoa sp. nov. 2 | reverse complement strand
CAGTCCCCTTTAGGGGACTTTAGCTTTGAGACAACGGCTTTACCAAAGGCTCTTTCTCGTTTATTTCTTAACTTAATGGCATTGAGGTTTCACCTGGGGCTATTATCTCGCTCCGCTCGTTACTACGTTTCACATTCAACCCCTTTGGGGTTGGCGTGTTGATAAGTTATCAACAAAATCCGTTGTAATCATAAAAAACGGGTTTTCATTTAGTTAGGCAAACCTCCGATGTTTGCCAAACCTCGGAGGTTTCCATTAGCCTTGTTATTCTATACCTTGTTCTTGTTCTCTACGATTACGAAATGGGTTTTTTAGAATAAAAGCATTTTCTATCAAGTCCAACTCCAGAACCGTTTTTTTCAACGCAACGGCTGAGTGATAAGAATAGAAACCACTTATAAATATTACCCAGTAGTCGCCCAGTTTATAAATATTGTTTTCTACGTTATCGGGCAGTAAACCTCTTTGAGGATAAAACAGTTCTGGATATTTCGCGTTGAGTTTTTCAAGTTTTTTTTCGGCATATTGCCGCTGACTCAATGAACCAATGATAACAATCTGATCTCCTTTTTTAAGTCGTGACAGAAATTTCCCCAGGCTGGTTTTTTGGGAGAGCCTGATCAGTTCTTTTTTGAGTTGGACAACTTTCAGGTTGGCTTGTTCTAGTTCGTTTTTAAACTGTGCCTTTTTGCCGTTGGCTTGTTCTAGTGCTTTTTCAAACGCTCTATTTTCGCCGTGGGCGAGTGCTAGTTCTTTTTCAAGCTGTTTATTTTCCTCGTTGGCTTGTTCTAGTTCTTGTTGCAGGTGTACATTTTTCCAGTATTCAAGTTGTTGCTGAGAAGTCCATTCAAGGTGTTGAATCCAATAAGCCCCAACACCGCCAGCAATCAATATCAATATCGTTAGCAGCCAGATTGGGTAGCGTTTTTTGTCCTTTGTTATGTCAAAATAACGTTCACGTATTTTTTGTTCTATCTCAGCAATTTTATTGTTGAGTCCAAGCTTGTTGTAAACTTCAAGTGCGGTTTTAAAATCCTCTTTTGCCAGCGCCGTCTCTCCACGCTGTTGCCAGATTTCTCTCACTATCGCGGTTGCTTCTGGCTGTTTGGGTTCTAAGGAGAGCACTTGTTCATAGAAATTGAGTTGTTGCTCTTCATTGGTTGTCTGCTGGGCTAATTCTAGCAAAGCTTGTATCAAACGTGAGCGGGCGGCAAGGGGTTTATAGTGATATAGCCTTTCCAATAAAGCTTTTGCTTCCCCGGCTTTTCCCTGAGCCAGCAGAATTTCCGCGAGTAGTTGCTGTGCGCCCAGATGATTTGGGTTGAGTCCAATGGCGTCGCGTAATTGTTTGATAGAGGCTTCTAATTTTCCCTCTTGTTGGAAGTCTAGGGCATCCAGAAAGAGGCTGTCTGCTACTGGTTCAATGCGATCCAGTTCTTCTTGTATTCTTCGTAAGGGTTTATTTTCCTTAACCCAACGGCGCAGTAATTCAACACGAAAGCGAATACCGTTGTCGGTGGATTCCAGCCAATCCCAATTTTGCAGTAAGCGGGGGGCTTCTTGTAATTCTCGAATGACTACGCGGATTCCGCTGTAGTATAGCCATTTTTCTAAGGCGGACTCTGTTATGGCTTGGGGGCCGGCTTCAGCCAAGGCTGAAGCGACCACTCGCTCGGCCGGCGGTAAGCTGTCCCATAACCATGCCAAGTGCTTGCGACTGCTATCCAAGACATTGAAAACGACGTTTTCTACATCCGCTGCGGTGGCCGTGGGAAGCGTTTTTGGGGCCTCTACATCCGCCGCGCTGGCCGTGGAAACTGTTTTTGGGGCCACTTCGTAAGCCTGTTCCCAGACGTGGTAACAGAGTTGTTGAGTGATAAAGGGGTGCCCTTGTGTGTATCGCCATACACATTCTATCGCTTCATCTTGCCAGTTGAGGCTATTATTGGCCTCCGATAAGCTGATCAGTTTTGTCGTATCTTGTTGATTTAACAGTGATAAACGCTTAGTGGGCGGGATGCCTCTAAACAGAGAGACTGCTATTTGGTCGATATCGTCAACGTCACGCCCCATCGCAAAGACAAAATTGAGATGTTGTGGATCGCTGTTCAGTAGTTGACGTAAGTAGGGAAAAAAGGCCACGGTGGCCTGTTTGGGATCAGCTAGTACATCAAATTCATCAAATAGTAAAACGATGGCCGTATTTTCGGCCTGATTTTGTAAGAGGTTGGGTAGCCATGTCTCAATGAAATCGGTTTCAGGCTGTTCGCCTAAGTCTGGTTCAGTTTGATTTAGGGCTTCTGCGATGCTTTTGGCGAGTTCTGTGAGGATTTGCGCTAAAGGCAAAGTGGCTTTGTCTTGTAAGTCAAAATAGATGGGGCAATAATTTCCTTGCGTGGGCAAAATGTTTGTTAAGTGTTGCAGCACGGAGGTTTTGCCGATGCCGCGTTGGCCGTGCAACACAATGGCGCTGTCTTCGTACGAATTACGCGGATAAACGAATTGAGTACAACGAATTACGCGGATAAACGAATTGAGTACAACGAATTACGCGGATAAACGAATTGAGTACAACGAATTACGCAGATAAACGAATTGAGTACAACGAATTACGCGGATAAACGAATTTAGTACAACTAATATTGCGGATAAACGAATTAAAAACGCGGATAAACTTCCTCAAGATAAAAATTGACTTTTATCAATCCTTATCGATAGCATAATCGCCATCGTTATTAACAAAGTCTTCCAGTTGATGGCCCACAAATATTCGGTTTTAACCTATTAATGCTAAGGGTTTAATCTGAAAAAATGCCGTTTTAATCAATTAATTGTCATCAAATAATTGATTAAGATATGATTTATATAACAAGCAAGAAAAGTCGAACTCACGTTATTAATAAACCTTCGTGATTGAGGCCTAATTAGGCCTCCCCGAAGGGGGGAATTAACAATTAATCATTAATCATTAATCATTAATCATTAATTATTATTTTCCCCTTCGGGGTTGGCACTTTACCACAACCCACAGGTTTCACTAAAGCTATTATCTCGCGTAGCGAGTTACTGCGTTTCACATTCAAACAACGTGGCTTTAGCTTTTGGTGGGCGGCTTTGGTAAATTAAAGTACAGTTGTTGTCCTCGATGATCCGTATTGGGGTGACTGAACATTTCTACGTGAAGTATTTGAAAACGTTTATGTATCCAAACATGGTCGATGTCGAACATGGAATCGAAGTCGAACATGGGCGAAATGGAAGGCCATGTGCCACGCCAACCGTGAGTGGCTTTGCCGGCTAATTGGTATCCGCCGGCCGCGGTGGCATACGTGTCAAAGCCGACGCTGCGGCTTACGGCGTTGAAGTCGCCTACAATCATGTCAACGGGTTGGCCTTGTTTATCACTATCAATAGCGGCCTGAATGATGTCTGTCAAGAGGGGTGTCCTCAGTTTTCTTACGCTGCGCTCGCCGTCTACCAGTAGTAAACGCAGTGGTTGTTTTCGCACAGTGACTACGACAGATATGGCAGCGCCGTTACGGATTTTCACAAGGCGTTCCAATTTGAGGGGCCACGCTGAGGCAATCGCTATTCCATTGCGCTTGGTGCGATAGTGTTTGAGTATAGACCATTTTTCTCCCATTTGTTGAGTCAGTTGTTCTAGCCATGCGTCAAGTTGTGGCGGTTCATTGAGAACGATGATGTCAGGGTGACGCGGATAAATGTCTTCGCGTATGGAGGCCCATTCTTTGCCTTCGGATTGATTTTTCAAGGTGTCGTCATAGCCGACACCGCCCCAATTGACGTTCCAGTGTAGTAGACTTGTTGTGTTGGGGGCCATAGAGTCCCCGGCAATGGCGGTGTTAGCCTGAAATTCCTCGGCACCTGTCATTGAAAAATAACCCCAAACAATAAGGAGTATCCCAATGATACTCAAGCCAAAGCGAAAGTTAGATAAACTGCGCCCCCTGAGCAATAAGTCGAGCATGATTGCCCCGATGCCCAGTGGTAATAGGGGAATGTACATCATAAAAGCCAGGGCTATTGTGCGATCACGGACCGTATGCCCAAAAATAGCAAATACGATGAGAAAGAGGGTGGCTGTAGCGAGTAGTAGTCCAGTTATCTGGAAAAATAGGCGTCGAATTTTTTCGCGTGATGGTAATTTCATTTTAAATGGTATTTAAATAGGAAATTGAAAGTTGGTTATTATACTCAAGATGGGAACAAATTTTCAGGCAAAAGTTTCGCTCCGCGAAACTTTTGCCTGAAAAGGACTTTTTGAGAAACAAAAATAAATAATTTCCTGGGGCGTTAATTTCCAAGGGCGTTCCAGGGGCGTTGCCCCAGGCTTTAATAATAAATACGCCCCTTTGGGGCTATTTGATGTTAACAAAGCAGAAACAAAAATAAATCATTTCCTGGGGCGTTCCTGGCTTTGGGCGAAATTAATATAGCCAGGGGCAACGCCCCTGGCAACCAAGCCCCAACGGGGCAAAATTAATACCAAGCCCCAACGGGGAGAAATTAATATAGCCAAGGGCAACGCCCCTGGCTTTAGGCTCGGAAGTCTGGACTTTGACCATGAAACTAGATACGAATAAAGCTTGGTTAGAGGGTGTGCGCCGCAACCCTTCGCCGCATTGTGATGATCGCCCCAATGGGGCGGAGATTGATTTGTTGGTTATTCATGGTATTAGTTTGCCGCCCGGTCAGTTTGGTGGCCCTTTTATTGATCAATTGTTCACGCATAGCTTGGATAAAGACGCTCATTCCTATTTTGTTGACATTGCCCATTTGCGCGTTTCGGCCCATTTGTTGATTCGGCGCACGGGGGAAGTGGTTCAGTATGTGTCTTTTCAGCAGCGGGCTTGGCACGCTGGCGTGTCGAGTTTTGCCGGGCGCGAGCGTTGTAATGATTTTGCGATTGGGATCGAGTTGGAAGGCTGTGATGATGTGCCTTATACGGATGAGCAATACGAGCAATTGGCGCAAGTGATAGGAATTTTGCGGGAGGCTTGGCCTGTGTTAACTAAGGAACGAATTGTGGGCCATAGTGATATTGCGCCTGGGCGTAAAACTGATCCGGGGCCAGCGTTTGATTGGGAGCGGTTATCAGTTATCAGTTATCAGGAGTCCAAACTTTAGTTTGGCCCTTCCTTACGTTTGTGGGCCATATTGTAAAATGACTCAAGGTATTTCAACTCATGGCCCTATTGATACCTCTTTTAATTGTAGTTGATGGTGGCTTTCCTTCCGCGAAAAACGAGATCGATAGACTGATGGCCGTAATTGTGGGCCATATTGTAAAATGGCTCAAGGCATTTCAACTCATGGCCCTATTGAGACCTAGCCGCGTAGGGTGGGTTCCGCTACGCAAACCGTAGGTCAACGTAGTTAAACCCACTCTACGCTTGCTCCTGCCAAACACTCCTGATCACTGATCACTGATTACTGATCACTGATGCCGATTCCGCAAGTTCTTGCACCCATATAGAAGTCATACCCGCAACCGCCACTGGCATAACTAAAAGGTTCACAAACGGAATGAACATCGTCACAAAAACGGCACTGCCAAACCCTAACGTCAGCATACGTTTCTGTGCCAACATTTGGCGTTGCGCCGGGGCTTTGTAACCGTGATTGCCCAATGGCGCGTCAGCATATTCTAGGCTGAAAATCCACGCGCCAAACAGAAACCATAGCACCGGTGAGGCAATATTGATAACGGGAATGAATGACACTATCAACAACACAATGGCCCACTTGAGGTAGTACCATAGTCTTCCTATGGGATCCTTGATTGTGCCAATGAGAGTCTTGGACAAAGACTCGGAAGGGGCTTCGGCCGTTTTTCCCGTTAAGTGCTTTTCAACGGCATCTGCCAGCAAGCCATTAAATGGCCCTCCGACTAAATTCGCCATAAACGTAAAGGTAAAAAATACCACTACCACGGCGAGTATAATAAATATAGGCCACAACAGCCAACGCACCGTCGTAACCAGCCATCCCCAGTCGGGCAACCAACCTTGTACTTGTTCCATGATATGTTCGACGGGGAAGTACAGCACCGCGTAATAGATTAAGACAGTGAATAAAACGATATTGATCAATAAAGGGATGATTACCCACTTGCGGACACCGGATTGGGTAATCAGGGAAAATCCATTTAAAAAATAAGCGATACCGTTGATCGGATTATTTGACATGTCAGATTTTAACTCCTGTGTGATTTATGTTGGGATAAGCTAAAAAATAATTTCCCCAAAATAGGTACAGTGCCCTGATAAGTACTGAAGCATAAATTTTCTGGTATTTATCGATACACCAATATCGAAGGGGCAACCATAAAGGATTGCCCCTACATGACACGACGGTTCGTAGGGGCAATCCCACGTGCAAAGCCCTTACAATCCCACGTGCAAAGCCCT
>NBMI01000143.1 GCA_002085445.1 Candidatus Parabeggiatoa sp. nov. 2 | reverse complement strand
ATTTTTAACCGAAAAAGCTTGATAATCGTAAATAAGATTATCGTATTGCTTTTGTTTAAACCGTGGTGGTTTTGGTTGTCCTTTATATTTACTAGGATTGGTTTTAAAATCCTGATAAGTTTTAAAAAAGGACTTAAAATTTTTATCAAGTCGCCGTAAGGTTTGTTGAGCGACTTTAGCTTTCAACAACTTGTAGTTGACCTCTCCTTCAAGGTTTTCGACTTGCTTCATAGCCTTATCCATTTGCGGATAACTAAAATACTTGCCCGTTGCTTCAAAGGCTTGTAGCAAAATCCATAAAGTTTGGTTATAGAGATTCTTGGCGTGGCGGGTCAGTTCTCTAAGCCTTTTGAATTGGGATTTGTCCAAGCCCCTAATTTTCGTTTTTAGTGCTTTCTTCATTGAGCACCTCTATGGCACGTTTGACTCGACGTTTGGAATAATGTTTCATTGAAAAACAATGAATTAATTAATTATTTCGTTCATTATCTCCTCACTATCTAGTACTCAACCAAATTTAATATGATGGATAAATTTTTGATAACTTATTGGAAATAAAGTATTTTATTTCGCAAAAATCAATTGGTGGAGTACTAGTCTCTCGTTAGCGTTAAATTAGCCACAATTATTTCAGTCGAGAATTTAAGAAACAAGTGTTTAAACAATCCAAACCCAACACGGCTCAAACTGCTAAAGTAATTTATAATTATAAATATCTTGGAAACTTGCCCATCAATCACGTTCATCGAGCAAATCAAAAAATTGTTTGCGTTTTTCTTAGCAATCCCACTAGCAATATCAGAAAAAACCTTTAAGACTTTTATGCCTTTTAAAAACAAAAAGCTTCAAGCGTTTCTTACTTCCGTGTTAAATCGTTTTTTTGTTTGGGAGTCGAAACCCTCGCATTTTAAACGTTTAAATTTTGACGGCTCTTGCATATCTATTGGTAAACATCATCAGGGTTATAATCATATTGCCCTGACTTATGACCGTGACTTTAAATTTGCCTTGTTTAACTAACCTTGATAAGTGTTTTCGGCTGATGTTAGCTAATTTTAAAATTTATCCTGATCTATCTAATTTATTAGATAGACATTTGTCTATGTTGTCAAGATAAGGGGATATTTTTTTAGACTATATTTATTCCGGATTTCGGTAAACTCAGACAGATTAGCAATGCAGCGACTCAACAAATCTTTATTGATTTGAGAGTCGTATTTACTCAACAATAATATGCTTTGAATAATAGACGACTTACCGGTTGAATTTATCCCGGTTAAAATCGTCAAGGGCGGCAATTCAAAACGTTGTTTTTTTATGCACTTAAAATTGTCGATCTCAAGAAAGTTAAGCATGACTCAATTCCATTCTAATTTCATCGGCTTTATCAAATCGATATTTAACAGCATTACTGCTATCAATAGCAGTAAACATCTTGCTTTGATCCATTTCGGCTTTTAACGAATCCACTCTTTGTTTGAATTTCGAGCTATTAATATTTTCTGCACGAGGAAGAGCAAATGCGTAGCTTAAGCTCTCAAATAAGCCCATATTAATAGGACGACGACGTTCTGGATTGTCAAATCTATAGGCGTTATTCCCCAAAACCTTATAACAATTATTCATGGCATTGAGAAATAGATTTTCTAATTCAACTATTTTAGAGTCGTCATAGCTATTTATCTGCTTCATGACTGCGGCTAGAAATTCGTCAATATCACTTTTATATTCTAAGTTTCCTAATTGATTGGTTCTAAGGAGATAAAAACCTAAAAATCTTAAAATAAGATACTTATCTTTCATCCTTTTGGCAGAAATACCATTGTCTGTTGCCGATAGAAAACTCTCCAATTCAGATAATAGATTATCAGTTATCAGTTATCAGTTATCAAGACTAACTACCACTCGTAAGTACCCGTGCAGGTATTTTAAAAAATAAACCTAACAAAAACAATTGTGCCCATAACACTGGAAAACTCTTGCACGGGTACTTATGAACAATGGTCAGTGTACCACACAACCATTTAATTATAACCACAAGTGTGTGTTATGTCGGGTGGGCAACTCCCAACGCCGGCCTTCTCGCGAGCGCGAGATTGTGCCCGCTCCCCGGCCTTCCCCAGGTTTCATATTCAACCCCTTTGGGTACCGCTTTTCGGTGAGGGCAACCATAAAGGATTGCCCCTACGCGACATGACGGTTTGTAGGGGCAATCCCACGTGCAAAGCCCTTAACTTAATGGCATTGAGGTTTCGCCTGGGGCTATTCATATTCAACCCCTACGGGGTTGAGGCCTAATAATTTTTGTTTATGGCCCTCAAACAAGATGCTCCAAATAACCCTAATAATTTTATGTTAATAACGGTTTGGCTACTTATTCTGTTTGATGTGAGTGATTTTCCACTTTTCCATCAGCCTTTTTAATTTAACCGTCAGTCGCCACCTTTTTTTAGGTGTATCGCCTTTATCTTTACAGATGACTTCAACGGAAACTTCTGCATAACTTGAATTGAACTTGGTGAGTTCTACTTTAGGCTTGTTACACCAATCATTTTTGGCAATGAAGGAGCGCAGCTTCTCTTCGTTTGGCTTTTCCCATTGACGAATGACTGAATCGGCATCATTTTTGTTGATGTTATTAAAATAAGCTTCAACGACGATAAGAGACTTGCGACTTTAGTGATTTTCCATTTTCCGTTCACCTTTTCTAGTTCAAAAGTGATTCCCCACCTTTTTGGTGCTTTGCCTTTATCTTTACAAGTCACATCAATAGAAATTTCGGCATCGTACGAAGTTAAATTGAGGGGAACTATTTTTGCTATTTTACACCAATCCGTGTTGGCAATGATAGCGCGTAGCTTTGAAGGCGGATATTTCCATTTACGAATAGCTGAATTTGCGTAGCCCTTATCGATATTAGTGTAATAATCACGGACTAACTTGACAGCCCGACGACGTTCTTCTTCAGTATTACGGTGGGCTTGGTGAAGCTTACGGCGGGGTGGTAGCGCTTTTTTTCCATCATAAGGAGCAGCACGTTTTTCTCCGAAACGACGTTCTTGTTTAAGGCGAGCTACACGCTGACGCTCAAGACGTTGGTTTTCTTGTTGGAGACGATGTATTTCGTCGTCTTTAAGGCTATTTTGCTGCTCAAGCTCAAGACGTTTTTCTTGATTATCGGCCATTCTAGCGTCATATTCAGCCTTGAGTTGAGCGATTTCAAGTTCATGTCGTTTGGTTTGAGAATTTCTCCAGTCCGCTATAATAACAATAGCCAAGAATAAGAAAACCACAACGACACCCATAACAACGCTCGGTTTCCAACCTGAAACGGGCGTTGGTGTTAGGTGTTTTGTGGCGGATGGCGTAGGTTCAGGTGGCGGGGCCGGTATTGGCAACAGTTTGTCACGCCAAGTTTGCACAGTTTGCGGCCGGTCATTTTCATTGATTTGGAGGGCCCAATCAATGGCTTCCAGTAACTGCTGAGAGTAGCGCCCATGGCCGATTTCTACTGCTGGCGTTAATGGATCAGGTTTGCGCCGCATGATGGCTCCAATCCGCTCCGGCGATTCGGCCGGTATTTTGCCGCTGATAAGCCGGTACAATACGCCACCAAACGCGTAAATATCTGTCCACGTTCCTTGTTGATTGCCTTTCGTTTGTTCAAACGGCGTATAGCCGGGCGTGACAAGCGTTGTGACAGAACGGCTCCGACTGCCCACCTCGTAACGTGCCGCCCCAAAGTCGATTAACACCGGGCTGTTATCGGCCGTCCGTAGGTAAATATTGGCCGGTTTAATGTCTCGATGCAAATAGCCGGCGTTGTGTACGACTGATTAACACCGGGCTGTTATCGGCCGTCCGTAGGTAAATATTGGCCGGTTTAATGTCTCGATGCAAATAGCCGGCGTTGTGTACGACTGCCAAGCCGTCTAACAGCGGCGGCAAAATTCTTGTGATTTCGTTTTCGGTGGCGGTTTCGCCGTCTTTAATTAAATTCGCCAGACTTTGCCCCTGTTCATATTCCATAACAATATAGGCAGTGTTGTTCGCTTGAAAAAAACGCAACACGCGCACGATGTTGGGATGTTTAAATTGGGCTAAAATGTGGGCCTCTTCGAGAAATCGCTCTAATCCCCACGCAAAATTCTCGGTGTCTTTTTGGGATTTGGGCTGCACCGTCGAATTGCCTTCGCGCACGGCGATTTCGTTGGGCAGATATTCTTTGATCGCAACGGGCGCGTTTAGTTGCGTATCGTTAGCCAGATAGGTGATACCAAATCCGCCATCACCTAACACTTTTTGGATTTGATAGTCGTTTAAACGATAACCCGTGGGCAGCGCGTTGCGATTGTCTTGGATGTCAGTCATAATTACCTCCAATTGTTTCTCCGCTAAAGCCAGGGGCAACGCCCCTGGAAAGTCATCGCATCTATTTTTTCCACCGTTTCCCGGTTTAAATTCGCTAAACGTTCCCCATCAACGGAAATATATCTTGTAAACCGGTTAAGGACAATTCAAGATTGTCGCTGGCTTTCTCACACAGTTTTAAATTGTGCACAAACTGGGTAAGGTAATTTTGGTCAAATGTCGTCATAAGCGCACCCCGGTTTGTTTAGCAATTTGGTTGATTGGGTATTTTTTGTCGTTTGGGCAATGCATGATTAAATCAATTTTTTGATCGCCCAGTTGAATTTGTAGTGAGGTAACGACGGCTATTTTTTTTTGCCAACTTTGTGGGATTGGTTCCGCCGTTTCCACGTATAAGCCAATATCGCCTCCGCGTTTATTGTCATCGGCTCTGGAACCAAATAGCCAGATGCTGGCATTTTGACCAAATTCGGCGTGAATGGTTTGTACAATAATGTCTCTTTGGTGTGATGTTAAGCGCATATATAATGAAAAATGAAACATGAAAAATGAAGAGATTACCTAAGCAAGTCGATAATTTGATAGGAAATTTAATGAACGGTTCACGTCGTCATTTTCACGGCGTTGAAGTTCGTTCCGTGTAAATAGAGCCCGTGTTGTTCGCTTGAAAGAAACGCGACAGGCGTGCCGTTATTAATTATTCTAGTCGATAATTGTTGCACAAATTTTGTCGGAGTCCAAACTAACGTTTGGATGTCCAAACTAAAGTTTGGACTCCTGTTCGTAGTAGTCGCTTTAGCGACTCACAAGCCGTTCGTTATGTTAAAAGACTTTTGTTTATTCACTTATTATACTGAACATTGAGCTTTTCTGTCATTTTTCGGCTCTGATAAATCTTGGAATCCTTGAACAAAAGATTTCTCCTTAAGTCGAAATGACAAAAGCGTAAATTGTGTCAAGTATATAGTTGATAAGTTTTGCACAGATTTTGGCAGTCGTCCAAAATAACGTTTGGACGTCCAAACTAAAGTTTGGACTCCTACGTTGTCCAAACTAAAGTTTGGTATAGAACAAATCCGTTTATTCCCTTTCATCCGTTGTACTCCGCTAAAGCGACAAATCTGTTGCGTTAAAATTTTGGGGTTGAGCTACTTTGTTTCATGAGGTTTAAAAAGTGCTAACAGTTGCCAATTTCAGTTGAAAACGACAGCGAATCCGGCCACCAATATAATGAGTACAACGAATGACGGGGATAAACGAAATGTGCATTGTCGTTTTTTTATTATTGCACAAATTTTGCCTGAGTCCAAACTAAAGTTTGGACTCCTCCGTTAATAACTATTATAGTTATAGTTAATAATTGTTGCACAAATTTTGGCAGGAGTTCAAACGTTAGTTTGGACTCCTAAGTTTGGACTCATTTTTTGGAGGTTTTCAAATTAAGTTATGCCCCTCTGTGGTGCTTCATTGTTATACTTTTTCTAGGTGTTTTGTTGCTTAGCAAAAGTTAAGGGCTTTGCACGTGGGATTGCCCCTACAAACCGTCATGTCGTGTAGGGGCAATCCTTTATGGTTGCCCTCACCCAAAAGCGGTACGATATGGCATTGCGTCACAGCCCTGGGGCTCCTTCTGATCATTGATTACTGAACTGTTTCACCATGTAGGGAATTTTAGTCAACATCTTTTCAAGATTTGCTATGTCGAACTCTTGTGCAAACTCCCGCAACTTTTCACAGTATTGGATGAGAGCAGGTATGTTATGATTATGTCCTAAATACATCAACTTGTCGGCCATTTCTTTAACCCTATCCGTGTTCATAATAACGTTTATTTCTTCCCAAATCGGCATAATGTCTTTTTCAAGTGTCTCTATCAGTTCGGGAAGGTTAATGATATTTTCCAGCGGTGGCATTGTAAAGCTGTCAACCGCCGTAGCGGCTTCTGTGATAACGGCTACTTCGATAATCTTGTGTTTTAAATAGCGGGATAATTCGCTAACGAGTTCAGATGTCGTGACAGGCTTGGATAAATAGCCATCAAAGTCGTAAGCGCTTACCTTTGATTTTGTGTCTTGGGTGGCAGAAGCCGTTAAAGCGATAACCGGTATTTTTTGGGTATCAGGATTTTTTTTTAACTGTCGGGTAGCTTCATAACCATCCATTTCAGGCATCTTAATGTCCATTAAAATGAGATCAGGCTGATACTCAGGAGCAAATAATAATGCCTGCTGTCCGTTTTCTGCTTCGACTACCTCTAAATTGACTTGTCTCAAATATTCTTTGACAAGATCACGGTTGGATTTAATATCATCCACCACTAATACTCGCGCTTCTTCAAAAACAATATTTTTAAAATTAAAAGCATCGTCTTGAATGTCGAGAGATTCGCTAACGCAGACTACTACATCCCGTAATGTGATTTCAAAAACGCTTCCTTTACCGACGCGACTTTTGACCGAAATATGACCGTTCATCACTTCTACTAGGCGTTTGGTAATCGCTAAACCTAGCCCAGTACCCCCGTATTTTCGAGTATTTTGACCATATTGTTGCCGAAAAGATTCAAAAATCATCTCCTGTTGGTTTTCTGGAACACCGATGCCGGTATCCTCTACGGCAATGATTAAATCAACTTTGCGATAAATATCCTCCAAAGTCCCTCCCTTTGAAAAAGGGGATATAGGGGAGATTTGGGCGCTCAGTTTAATGTAGCCCATGTCGGTAAACTTGACGGCATTGCCGATCAGATTAAGCAACACTTGCCGCAACCGAGTTTCATCTAGGAGCAACGCTGGCGGTAATGCTTTATCAATGTCTACAATAAATTCTAAGTTTTTCTCCGCTATCCTGAGAACGAAAATTTGTTGTAATTCATCGAAAACGATACGAGGATTGATTGCTTCATACTGAATTTCTAGCCGCCCCGCTTCAATTTTAGACAAATCAAGTATGTCGTTAATTAAGGTAAGCAACGCGTTGCCCGCCGCTTGAATGGAGTGCAGATAACTTTTTTGCTTGTGATCCGTCACCTGCGAAGACAACAGTTCACTGAAACCAATCACCGCATTCATAGGTGTACGGATTTCATGGCTCATGTTGGCAAGAAATTCACTTTTGGCACGATTAGCCGATTCAGCTTGTTCTTTGGCTTGTTTTAAAGCTTCTTCCGCTTGCTTGCGTTCAGTGATGTCGTGGAATATTTCAAACTTAGAAATACTACCGTCTATATTTTTGATGGGCGTATCAAATAAATCATAATGTCTGTCGTCCTTGAGTGAGTACCACTCCCACCGAACCGAGTTTCCAGCAAACACTTCTGGGTTTTTACACCAAGGGCAAACTTCCGTTCTGTCATGAAAATACATATAACACTTGCGCCTATCAATCGGGCCAAATGTTTTTTCAATGACAGGATTAATGTATTCAATGTCATACCGCTTATTAACAATATAGACACCATTTGGTATAGCATTTAAAATAGTTATCAATTTATCACGTTCTTTCTGGAGATTCTCTTCTGCTTGTTTACGTTCAGTAATATCAGAGTGAGTACCAATAAACCGGAGCGGTTTACCGTCTTCAATCCATTCAATCACTTTTCCACGATCTAATATCCACTTGTAACGGCCATTTTTGCACAATAGCCGGTGTTCATTGTAATAATACGCCGTTTCTCCGGCAATATGCTTATTCACATCAATATAAGCCGATTCTCTGTCATCGGGGTGAATCCTTTTATCCCTTTCGCTTAAATTGGCGGCTATTTCGCCGTCTTCATAGCCCAGCATTTTTTTCCAGACGGAGGAAAAATAGACTTGATTGGTGACAAGATTCCAATCCCATACGCCATCCTGACTGCCTTCAAGGGCAAATTGCCATCTTAATTCGCTCTGTCTCAGTTTTTCTTCCGCCTGTCTGCGCTCGTCAATTTCCAGTCGCAAGTGTTTATTGGCTACAACCAGTTCTGCGGTGCGTTTTTCCACTTCTGATTCAAGAAGTTCTTGGTATTGTGTTAATTCCTCTTCAGCCCGCTTGCGCTCGGCAATTTCCTGTTGCAATGTTTCCTCAAATTGCAGACGTGCAACGATTTGTTGTTCTAATTGCCTCTTTTGAGTTTCAAGCTGTTTTTGCGTGAAATAGAGTGTCAAGTGCGTTTTAACTCGTGCCAGCACTTCTTCGGTGGCAAAGGGCTTAGTGATATAGTCGATACCACCCACTTGAAAGCCTTTAACCTTATCAACCGTTTGTTCTAGGACGCTGATAAAAATCACCGGGATTTGTTGGTACTGCTCCGAGGCTTTCAATAGCTGACAAATTTCAAAACCATTCATGTCTGGCAGTTGAATGTCCAACAAAATCAAATCCGGCAATTTTGTTGTTAATGTCTCGAAGGCCGTTTTAGCATTGAGCGCAATTCGGACTGTGTAGCCTTCTTGTTTGAGTATGGCAGAAAGAAAACGCACGGCTATTGGACCGTCATCGACAATCAGGATGTTTCCGCCGGTGGATTCTAAAAGTGATTTGTCGTTCATTTTTGTTCAATTGGTAATGCGAATTAAGGGCTGAATTAAATATTATGAAATCAATGAAATATTATGAAATCAATGATATTTCCTGGGGCGCTGCCCCAGGCTATATTAATATCTCCCCGTTGGGGCTTTCCTCCTGGGGCGCTGCCCCAATGTCATATCGTACCGCTTTTCGGTGAGTTATTTTCAAAACGTCTAGTGGCTAAAGCCACTACTACAAACTATCTGAATTAGTTTCTTGCGAAGGTAGGCGGATATAAAATCGACTGCCTTTCCCTTCCTGACTTTCTACCCCTATCGTGCCGCCATTTTTTTCGACAAATTCTTGGCATAAAATTAAACCTAAACCACTGCCCTTTTCTTGGGCGGTTCCACGAGTGGTAAAAGACACATCCACTCGGAACAATTTGTCCCAGTCTTCAGGTTTGATGCCCACGCCGGTGTCAGAGATTGAAATTTCAACCTCATGGGCTTCGGTTTTCGCAGAAATTTCCACTTTGCCGTTTGTCGGGGTGAATTTGACCGCATTGGTGAGTAAGTTTCTGATGACCGTGTCGAGCATGTTGCCATCAGCAACAACCGACGTGATGTCATCAATAGACGAACAGATACTGATATGTTTGGCTCCGGCATTTTCACCCACTAACTCAATATTGTGGTCAATAATTTCTTTCAAGTCTAATGTTGCCGGTGTTACTTGGATTCGGCCGGTTTGCGATATTGACCACTCTAACAGGTTTTCTAACAAGTGGTAGCCGGAACCCGATGCTTGCAGAATATGTTGGCTCAACTTTTTTCTCTTTTCATCGCTTAGTTGGGTATCGTTATCTGCCAATAGCGATGATAAATTCAGTAAAGCATTAAATGGGCTTTTTAAATCATGCGCGATGAGGGAGAAAAATTTATCTTTGGTGGCGTTGGCTTGTTTGAGTTCTTCAACCTTTTGGTCGAGTTTTGTATTAGCTTGCTTGAGTTCTTCAACCTTTTGGCTGAGTTCTGCTTTTACCGTTTTGAGTTCAAGATGCGTATTGACGCGAGTCATTAACTCTTTGTGATTGAACGGTTTAGTGACATAATCCACTGCGCCCAGTTCTAAGCCAGCAATAACATCTTCTTTTTCGGTTTTGGCGCTCAGAAAAATCACCGGAATCTCTGCCAAGGTGGTGTCTTGCTTTAATCGTTTGCACATCTCAAAGCCGTCCATTTCCTGCATCAGAATATCCAGCAAAATCAGATCAGGCAATTTCTTTTTGATAGCACTCAATGCCTTAACGCCACTTTGGGCAAATAGAGGAAAATAGCCGTTTTCATTCAAGATAGTTCCCAGCACTTTTAGGTTTTGTGGATGATCATCCACAACTAAGACGACTTTTTTATTGCTCATTTGATTCCTCTGGTTTGGAGTCCAAACTTTAGTTTGGCAGTCGTCCAGCAACAAAACATCTACAAAAAGTATGTATAAATAAAAAAGCGCGACAGAGGGTCATAACTTAATTTGAAAACATGCAAAACCTTTTATGGCCCTCAAACAAGATAGTCTAAATAACCCTAAAAAACTAGGTCAATAACCGGCCCGCGTATTACCCTGCCAAACGTTAGTTTGGACGACTGCTAAAGTTTGGAGTCCTGCCAAGCTAAAGTATAGATAGAAGTTCATTCGGAGAATCAATCATATACTCAGGATTCATCTGTTGGAGTATGGTTTTATTATTAAAACCCCATGTCACGCAAACCATTTGAATCCCTACTTTTTTTGCAGCGTCAACATCACGAGTTTCATCAGCCACAAAATAGCCTGTTTGAGGACTAATGCCCTTAGTTTCCATCATTCTTCTGAGAACTTGCGCTTTTCCGAAAACAGAAGAACCTGAAAAAACGCCATCAAAGTAGTCCTTCATTTGGTGATGAGTCAGAAAAGTCCGAATATTTGAAGCCGAGTTAGAACTGAGGATAAAGAGTTTATTTCCTTGGTTTTTTAAACCCGCTAATGTTTCATGCCAACCTTCAAAGGGTTTTTGCAGATGAATTTGCTTATTTAATTCACCCCGTAGTCGGCGTAACACCGGCGGAATACGAAACAATAGAATCTCTAACCGCTTCAATACCTCTTCTCCAGTCAGCCCGCGGTAAAATTCTATCTCCTCATCGCGTACATATTTAAAATGATATTCCTTATGAATATGACGTATGATCGTTAGAATACTGTGAGACGTATCAGCAATTGTTCCATCAAAATCGAAAATGAATGAGTGCGGCATATCAATTATCAGTTGTCAACATTAATCAAGGAGTCCAAGATTTATCTTGGACGAATACTAAAGTTTGTCTTCTCTGCCAAACTAAAGTTTGGATTCCTAACTGGACGTGTCGCTTCAATGCCATTAAGAGGGCAACCACAAGGGATTGCCCCTACGAACCGTTATGTAATTTGCGCTAACCAAGTCCGAGCTTGTTGTTCCAATTGGCTACCAATTTCTTCGTAAACCTTTTTATGGTAGTTATTTAACCAGGCGATTTCGTCTTCATTTAATAATGAAGGTTCGACTAGGTTAAGATCAATCGGCGCAAGCGTTAAGGTTTCAAAGCCCATCATTTCAATTTCACCACCGTCAATGGTTTGTGGTTCGGTGACGGTGACTAGGTTTTCAATCCGAATGCCAAAGGCTTCTTTTTTATAGTAGCCGGGTTCATTGGAGATGATCATACCCGGTTTGAGGGCCACATTGATGACTTTCTTTGATATGCTTTGTGGGCCTTCATGCACGGAGAGAAAGCTGCCTACGCCATGTCCAGTGCCATGGTCAAAATCGAGTCCAACTTGCCAGAGGGCGTGTCGTGCGAGTATATCTAATTGTGTTCCGGTGGTACCTTTGGGAAAGCGGCAAGTTGCGAGGCGAATATGGCCTTTGAGGACGCGGGTAAAACGATCTTTTTGTTCGGCCGTCGGTGTGCCGATTGCGATAGTTCGAGTTACATCGGTCGTCCCATCAAAATATTGTCCGCCAGAATCAACAAGATAGAGTGTGCCCGGCTGTAAAGTTTTGTTCGAGTGTTCAGTGACTTGGTAATGGACAATCGCTGCGTTAGTCCCGGCCGCTGAAATGGTATCAAAGCTGAGATCATGGAGCAATCCGGTTTCTTTTCTAAATTGGGCTAACCGTTCAGCCGCTTGGATTTCATCGACATTACCGGTGGCGGCGTGTTTGTCTAACCAGTATAGAAAACGAGTTAGTGCGAGGCCATCTCGGCGATGGGCGGCACGAGCGCAGGCGAGTTCAACTTTGTTTTTACAGGCTTTGGGTAGACTGCAAGGATCGGCCTCTTTAATTATTTTAGCACCGGCAGCCTCAAGTCGGTTAAAAATCCAAGCGGCTGAGCGTTTTGGATCAACTTGTACTGATTTGTGAGTTTGGCCCAATTTATCAAGTACTATTCCTAGAGAGGCTGGGTTGTGGATTGTCACGGCCTTTCCGAGGTGTTCAAGCAATCGATTCCAAAGCTGATGCGTTGGATCCCAATCGCTAGGTTTTGTGACGGCTTCTCCTAATTGTTCTAGCAATCGATTCCAGTGCTGACGGGTTGGATTCCAATCGCGCGGCTTGATAAACAGATCAACTTGTCCATCGGCATGAATAATGGCGAAACCGAGTGGCAAAGGCGCACGCGGCACATCGCCACCGCGTATGTTTAATAGCCAAGCAATGGAATCGGGGGCCGTTAGCACGGCCGCGTCAATACGATTTTCGGCTAATTTCTTAGCGATTTGTTCGCGTTTTGCGAGACTACTTTTGCCAGCATAGCGGAGCGGATGGGGCACGATGGGTGCCAGTTGTGGTTCGGGTTGATCAGCCCATATTGTATCTATGGGATTGATATCGCAAGGAATTAGTTCGCTGCCAACTTTTTCACAAGCACGTTGTAGCGGCGCTAAGCCTTCTGGCGTATGTAGCCAAGGATCGTAGCCTAGCTTGGCGGCGGTTTGTTGACTGAGCCATTTTTCGGGTGGACAGTCTTTGATGTTATGTGGCTTAAATAGGGTTTCATCAACTTGCTCGCACACGGCAAGCGTATAGCGTCCATCGACGAAAATCGCTGAGCCGTCGCGATGGACAATCGCCATGCCAGATGAGCCGGTAAATCCGGTTAACCATGCCAGTCGTTCTGCATAAGGCGGTACATATTCGCCTTGATATTCGTCAGCACGAGGTACAAGAAAGCCATCAAGGTGGTGTAGTTCTGCCCAAAGGGCTTGGAGACGTTTAGCACTGGGTGCTTTGTTTGGGGCGACTTTTTCTTCGTTCATGGTTTAGTAATTTATATTGTCAAGGTTTAGTTTCGATATAAGTTGAGACAATGGATTTTAATATCTTGAGAATGGTTTCTGCTTCCGTGCTTTCAGTATATTCTTTGCTATGTTCAAGTGTTGCCTTTGGGCGTTCTGATTCTATGTCAGTGATTTCGGCGCGTACAAATGTCCACGCGTCTGCAATGGTGTAGCAGCCATAGATTTCTTGAGTGTCGTTGCCGTTGTCTTGCCAGTTTAAATGGGCTGTTGCTAATAGTTCTCCGTAAAGTTGAGGTTGCGGATTTTTGCCTTCGATACCGCGTTTGGCTTCTACAATAACTAAATAAGGCGTTTCTAAATGGCCGGCAATACATTTTCCCAAAATGCCGTCAACAATGCCATGAAGTTCAAAAGTAGGGTATTGCGCCGTCAAGCTAACTTCCGCGGTGGCGAGAATGTCTTCACGTTCTGCGAGTCGTAATAGTGGATAAATGGTTCTTGCCCAGAGCGTTGCTTCGTTCATGACATGGGCGGGGTAAGTGGGTGTCATTATATGGCGCAGTTGAAGTTTTTCGTTTTCAATAAGCGGAACGTTTTTTACTTGAGTCCAAGGATAATCAGCGATACCTTTTTTATTGAGATCGACAAGCGTTTTTAAATCGGCTAAAGTTAACTCGTTAAAACTATATTTTTGCATAGATCATACCTGCTAATAAGTACAACGGTTTATGGATTAGTACAACGGATTACGGTAGCTGGAGTCCAAACTTTAGTTTGGCAGGCGTCCAAGTTAAGCAACACGTACAAAAAGTATCAATAGCGCGACTGAGGGCCATAACTTAATTTGAAGACTTCCAAAGTATTTTATGGCCCTCAAACAAGATACGCCAAATAACCATAGCAATTTTCTGATTATAACGGATTTTGGGGAGAGGGCTTACCATCTATCCGTTTTCAAATCCTCAACACAGAGAACACGGAGCTACACGGAGTTTCACAGAGATTTTCCTTTCTCCCCAAAATCCGTGATAATGAGGTTATTTTTATCCGTTTATTTCGCGTATCCGTTGTACTTGTCAGCAAAAATCCGCTTGAAAAAGTCCTGCAATTTGGCCCAAGAGTCTTTGTCGGCCGCTTCGTCATAAGCCAGCGGGAGGCCGTATTTTTTGCCAATGGTGTCGGCGTCTGGATTGGTGAAGCTGTGTGTTACGCCCGGATAGCCAACAAATTCTAAATCGACACCAGCCTTTTGCATTTCTGTTTTGAAGGCCTTCACGATTTTCGGTGGTGTCAATGGATCTGCATTGCCGTGTAGCACGAGTACTTTGGCTTTGACTTTGTCCGGTTGGGCGGGCGTTTTTGTCGCTAAGCTGCCGTGAAAACTCGCAACGCCGTCTAAGTCGATGCCATCGCGTGCCATCGCTAACACGACACCGCCACCAAAGCAGTAGCCAATGGCGGCCACTTTGTCGCGTTCAACGGTGTGTTGTTGTTTGATAAAGTCTAATGCCGCCATAAAACGAGCTTTGCCAACGGCCATGTTTTTGAGGACTTTTTTCATAAACTTGGCGGCTTGTTTGGGGTGTTGGGTGTTTTTACCGTCGCCGTACATATCTACTGCAAGGGCGGTGTAGCCGAGTTTGGCTAACATGTTGGCGCGTTTGCGGGCATAAGGGTTATGTCCCCACCATTCGTGGACGACCAGTACGCCGGGGCGTTTGGCTTGGAGGCTGTTGTCGTAGGCGAGGTAGCCTTTTAGGGTTACGCCGTCGGCGGTGTAGTCTACTTGTTTGCCGATTATTTCGGCATGGAGCGGTAACTGGGCCGTTAGTAGTAGTGCGAGTGTGGCCGATAAGAGATATTTCATGCGGTTTTCCTTATGGTTGTAGATTAGGGGCGGTTAAAATATCAGATTAGTTAGGTTAGTGCAAATTGGTTGTGTGTGGTGGGGATAGTGCTAGTACAACTAATTATGCTTAGTTTAGTACAACGAATTACGCGGATAATCGAATTGATATAGCATTTTCCGCTTGAGTGAAATACAAAGCAATAACATGCCAACCCCGAAAGGGGTTGAATATGAATAGCTTAAGGAAAACCTCAATGCCATTAAGTTAAGAAATAAACGAGAAAGAGCGAGTCTTCAGTGCCCTTTAGGGCACTTCAGCTATTAGACGACGGCTTTACCAAAGGCGGGGGAATTATTTCTTTCTAATTCCTTAACTTAATGGCATTGAGGTGCAACCTGTGGAAAAGGTAAAGGGCATACGCCAACCCCGAAAGGGGTTGAATATGAAACGTAGTAACGAGCGGAGCGAGATAATAGCCACAGGTGCAACTACAACTAATTATGCTTAGTACAACGAGTTGCGCTTAATTACGCGGATAATCGAATTGATTAGTCGGATGGGTAGCGCTTTGCTAAACCCACCGAATTGTTGTAGTCCTTGTAGTTATTTTGTGTCAATTTGTGTCAATTTGACCATTATTTTTGTATGGCTATTGGCACGGGTTTGGGGCCATGAAACCATTTGAAAGCTTTCAACTTTAACTAACTAACTTTGCACCGGAGTGATTATGCTTGCCTTGGAGTCATTTTAACCCTTATTTTTGTATGGCTATTGGCACGGGTTTGGGGGCCATGAAACCATTTGAAAGCGTGCGTAATAGGCGTTCCGCCACTGCGTTTAGCGTTTCAGAACAAAGTTTCGTTGTACTAAGCGTCAGTTGCACTAGACTTAACACAGTTAAGGGCTTTGCACGTGGGATTGCCCCTACAAACCGTCATGTCGCGTAGGGGCAATCCTTTATGGTTGCCCTCACCGAAAAGCGGTACGATATGGCATTGACAGCCCGCATGCAGGCACTCAAAAAAATAGCGGCCGCGCTCCGCGCGCCAAAAAAAAAGGGAAAAGGGTAAGAGTTAAAAGGTAAAAGTGTTACAACATCCTGACGAGCCGCGCACCCTGCCAGTCGTCGCGGTAAGTCGGCGAGTCCCCGAGACGGAACGCCGACCGCGCCCTCCACGCTTCGTCGTCCCACGAGGCCCCGCGCACGGCAAAGCGGCCTACACCCCCTTGACTCATTAAACTAACCAACTCTTTTCCTTGATAATTTGCCTCAAACGCGCTCGCCTGTCCATTCCCAGACGTTGCCGTGCATATCATAAAGTCCAAAGGCATTGGGCGGATATTTACCGACATCCGTTGTATCACCAACCGAATAATTGTAGTTGGCTAACTCAGTGGTAATGACATCGCCCCAACAATAGGCGGTGATACTGCCGGCACGACAGCCATATTCCCATTCCGCTTCACTAGGTAAGCGATAATCTTTACCCACTTTTTGGGCGATTTTTCGATCTTTTGAACCAAAAACGTTTGAAGTGAGAAGGATTATTACCCATCACCGCTTGCCATTGCGCTTGGGTAATCGGGTATTTGCCCATATAAAACGGTTTAACGGTGACTTTGTGTTGTGTTTCATAATCATCTTCTCTGTCTTTCTCCGTTTCAGGCGAACCCATTAAGAATGTGCCACCCGGTATATACACCATTTCCAAAATCACACCCTTGCCCAAGTCTTCGATTTGATAACGGGCTTGTTTAGGCTCGTTGCGGATGATTTTGCCCTTAGCATCAACAATGGCGATTTCAAAACTGAAAAGTTTGCCTTTTTTCTCTTCCTCAGCTTTTTGTCGAGTTTTTTCGGCTTCGCGTGCGCGTTTTTCTTCGGCATCGGTTTTTTGTAGAGCGGTTTTGGCATCGTGTGCATGGATTTTTTCTGCCTCAGCTTTTTGCATATCCATTTCGGCTTTGTCAGCGCGGTTTTTTTCCGCCTCGGCTTTTTGCCGAGCCATTTTGGCATCGTGTGTACGCTTTTCAATCCACGTTTTATCAAGTTTATCTAACAAACGAGACAATTGCGTAATAACACTTTGTATCGTCGGGCGTTTATCTGGATGTTTTTTAAAACACACTAATAACAATCTTTGCAATTCAGGCACATCAGGCAAATCATCGGGATACGGAAACCGAGGGCTTTCTCCGCTTAACAAATGATACGCGGTGGCACCAAACGCATAAATATCGCTCTTAGCCGTCGGTTGCCCATACTCCGTTTCACCCAATTGCTCCGGCGGCGCATAATCAAGCGTACCAAAAACCGTCTGTGCAAACTGCGTTTTATGACTGCGCGTTTGAGTCAACGCCGCTTGCTGCTTAAGCGACGTCGCTACTCGCGCTAACCCAAAATCAATGATTTTTACCATTAAGCCATCTTCTGTCGGCTTAAAAAGCAAATTAGCCGGCTTCAAATCCAAATGAAAAACCCCAGCATCATGGGCAACGGCTAAGCCTTCGGCAATTTGCAACGCCACTTTTAGCCCTGTCACGAGATCAAGTTTACCGTATTTTTTGATCCAAGCTTCGCCATCGATAGCACCCTCAACATATTCAGTCACGAAATAAGGGCGTTCTTTCAAACCAGCATTCACAAAACCACAATCCAACGGCTTAGGCGTATACGCACTTTGTAAATTGTGCATAATAATCGGCTCCCTAAACACCTCATCCCGCCGCCCTTTACGCCCTTCCCAAAACGTTTTAACAATAATTTTGCGCCATTGATCCTGACACAAAAACACGCACCCATACCACCAGCCCCTAAAATATTCACCAGCGGATATTTATCCACATCATGCAACGCATACTGCCAAACATTAATCGCATAAGCCTCCTGTAACGCCGCTAACATTTTGGCATAATATTTGCATAAAATACAGATAAAACAAATTAAAATAAGAGGGCCTTTATAACTAATCATAGCCACCAAATCGGCCTCCGTGAGCGCCGCCGCGGCCGCATCCTGAAGCAATTGTTTTTTATAAGGGATTAAAACCCGACAATTTTTAATCGCATTCGCCCGGAAATCGGCCGACATCCCGCCTTGTTCAGAAGGATCAGAGTCCGGTTGAAAAAAGGAAGAGTTTTTCAAAAACGGCTGTAAGTAATTGATTTCTATTTGGTCAGCAAACTCCCGCTCTAATTTAGAATGGGAGAGTTTTTGCAGAAAAGCCAATTTTTGTTCAGGAGCCGCCAACCCAGCCGCGACGGTAGCAAGAGCATAACCATAGCTATTTTGAATCGCATCGTTTATTTCTTTAGACGATAAGGTAAAATGATTCTTAAGAATCACAACAGCCTTATCACCGGCGCGTGCCGCGAGTTCGACGACAGCAGGACTGTCTAATAACGAACTAAGGCTGATTTGTAACAATGAAGGTAATGACATAATTATCAGTGATCAGTTAAAAGCAATTACAAGGATTCGTTAACTACAGGGATTCGTTAACTACAGGGATTCGTTACTACAGGGATTCGTTAACTACAGGGATTCGTTATAATAAAGGATTAGATCGTGCCGGTGTTTGGAATCTTAATTCGCTTATCTTATCCGCGCAATTCGCTGTACTAAGCATCCATTATACTAAACATAGCACAATAAGTTATACTAAACAAAAAACTAAAATCCCTTATTATATACAATCCCTGTAGAAAACAATGTCAATATACACCAATGTCACCGACAACATACAAGAATCACGTAACCTAGCCGCACTTTTATGGAGCCTACTCGGATTATTTTTTGGATTACTCCTTTGTATAAACGCACTAAGAACACTGACTTCAAACGAGCAACAAGCCGTCCACCACGCTAAGACATTAGCCGAAGGACAACGAGTTGTTCGTTCTATTGAACTGGATCAAGTTGAAACGGATAATGACGGCAAACTGGTTCATCTCAGTGGAGAAATCACGGTTGACGAAGTTTTAAGAGATAAGCTCTTTGACGTTGAAATTGTCAATGTGATCAAATTACGGCGTATCGTAGAAATGTACCAATGGGAAGAACAACAATATATGGACGAATACGGCACTCTCGACGCACGTTATCGAAAAAAATGGTCAAAACAGCTAATTAATTCAAAACAATTTGAACTGCCCAAAGGACACCATAACCCGACATCAATGCCAGTGAAAACCAAGGCAGTCATTGCCAAGCAAGTGAAATTAGGTGATTTCACGCTATCTGCCAGCCTGATCGAACCGATGAATGATCACCAAAAGCTGCCGATGACGGACGACTCATTTTTGCAAGTCGAAGAAAATCTCAGCGCCCAATTGGCGGACAAAGAATTACATTTAAATAACGGAAATTACTATATAGGCAAAAACCCCATTCGCCCTAAAATCGGTGATTTACGGATAACATTTGAAACCGTCCACGTCCAGCCTGAGCCTGGTAAGACAATCACCATCAGTGTTATTGCCGAACAAATTGGTTCACGCTTGGTGCCTTACCAGAGTCAAACCGGCGAAGAGATTGAACTGTTTGAATATGGAGTGATGAGTGCTGAACAAATGCTGAGGCACAAAAAAATCTATCAATTTTTCACGGATTCACGTCTAAGATTTTTAGGTTTTTTAATGATGTTTTTGGGCCTCTATGCCATATTCAGCGTCTCGTGGGTATTGGACGGCGCTATCCCTTTTTTGGGCAAAGCCACCGAATTGAGAGGTTGGTTGACTTCATTGATTACCGCCACCATATTAATGCTCATCACCATCGCCATTATTTGGATAGACTATAGCCCTATGACGGGTAGAACCCTGCTAGTGATTGCGCTCGTTCTGTTATATTTATTGAAATTTGCGCGTAAACCGCCCAGAGTACCAACGCTGATTCCAGAGGCGGTAGTTCCTCAAAAAAGTACCGCGGATTAAGACTCTGTGAAACTCTGTGTCACTCCGTGTCTCTGTGTTGAAAATTTACAAGTCTATTTTTCAACACTGAGTTCACAGAGAACCACAGAGTGACACAGAGCCACTAAGCTTATTGACGGACAAGTCTATTAATTATTATTCCCGTAGGGGGAATTAACAATTAATCATTAATCATTAATCATTTGAAAACATGGCCCCCAATTTAGCAAGGAGTCCAAACTTTAGTTTGGCAATCCTCCAAAACTTTAATTTGACAACGGAGTCCAAACAATGTCAACCCAAGAAGATTTTCATGCATTTTACCAAACCCATTTAGAACCCAAATTAATCGCCTTTGAAAAACAACGCCAAAGCATTGTCGGTAAACTAACCTTCATTCTATTCGTCTACGGCATACTGATGATATTCGCCATTTTGGCGATGATAACGCTGTTCATGATTACCAATGAAAACTGTCCGTCTTGGCTATCAACCTCCACTCTCGTGTTAACGATTATCGGTATGATAGTCCTCACCCTAGAGGTAATACGTTTCTATGGTCGAATAAAAGCACCCTATAAGAAAAAAATCCCCGTTAAAGAGTTTCAAACCAGCCAGTTGTTTAAGCGTGAATACGGCCACAAAGTTGATCGGTGGACAGGAGATGATTATGTTGAAGGGACATTGGACAACACGACGATGATATTTTCCGAAGTCCATGCACAAGAGGAAAAAACCGACAAGGAAGGCAGTTACTACGACACTGTTTTTAAAGGCTTATTTTTCATCTTCAATTATGACTTGAAGTTTAAAGGCGTCACGCTAGTATTACCCAATGAGCAAAGTTTTTTCAGCAAATTTGTTGAGAAACTGTTCTTTTGGAGAAAGACAGAAGGCCGGGAATTAGTCAAGTTAGGCGATCCGGAAATCGATCGAGAATTTCTCGTCTACAGCGATAATCCCACCATGGCACGCCATGTTCTGTCCACCAATTTT
>NBMI01000142.1 GCA_002085445.1 Candidatus Parabeggiatoa sp. nov. 2 | reverse complement strand
GTTGTACTGGTTTATCGTTCCGTCGGTGTCGGCTGATTGACTGGCATCTAAATTGACTCTAAGTGGGGCCACGCCTTGCGAAGGTGAGGCCGTGAATTGGGCCGTTGGGGCCTGATTGACAGAGCAATTGGGAAATCCGTTTAGCACTTCCTGCCAAGTCGGAGAACTATTCCAACCAGCATTAGAGAAATAAGCATATTCAATAGGCAAATTTGCGTAATTGATATGGCTATCCTTACAGAGTTGATTGTCGTGCAGAGTAAGGCGTTTTAAGTTCGTGAAGGTACTTAAATCAGGAATGGTACCCGTCAATTGATTATTGGACAAAGCAAGCCGCTCCAACTTGGGTAGCCCACTGAAATCGGGCACCGCGCCCGTCAGTTTATTATCACCGAGCTCAAGCCGAGTCAAATTGGGCAGCCCACTGAAATCGGGCACCGCGCCCGTTAGTTGATTCTCAGAGAGATAAAAGCGAGTCAAATTGGGGAGCCCACTGAAATTGGGCACCGCGCCCGTCAGTTGATTATTAAAGAGATAAAGCCGAGTCAACTTGGGCAGCCCACTGAAATTGGGCACCGCGCCCGTCAGTTGATTACCACCGAGCTCAAGCCAAGTCAAATTAGGCAGCCCACTGAAATCGGGCACCGCGCCCGTTAGTTGATTATCATAGAGATAAAGGCGAGTCAAATTGGGCAGCCCACTGAAATCGGGCACCGCGCCCGTTAATTGATTATGATAGAGAGAAAGGCGAGTCAACTTGGGCAGCCCACTGAAATCGGGAATCGTTCCGTTGAGGTTGTTTGATTGTAAATCAATCTTTGTTACGCCGTTATTTGCACAGCTAATACCCTTCCAACTACAAGGCGTATTGGTAACATTCCAACCGGCGTTGTTTGTCCAATTGGCACCATCCGTGCTGTGGTAAAGTTGCAGCAACGATTCACACTCCACTTTGGAAATCTCCGTGACGGCATTGCAATCAGTGGCTGCTTGCGCGACGGATACTGTAGCGAGCGTTAAGGCTATCCCTACCAAAAGTCTCCGTAACCAGCCTTTGTTGTTAAACGGAGAGATGGCGGCTTGTAACGGGTATAAAAAAGCGGTTTGTAATGACATTGAATAACTCCTTTCTGGTTAGAAATCCGTAGAATAAATCATCGGATTTCTTTGAAAAATGAAAAATGAAAAATGAACAACGACTTATTTATTTTTTATGATTCAATTCAACTCTTAGGTTGCATTCATCAATAAATTTTCAACACGGAGTTCTAATTTGAAAACCTTCAAATCGTTTTATGGCCCCCTAAATCAGAGCGTCAATTTGTCAAGAAAATAACGCTTGCATGCGCAAGTGGCGCAAAAGCGCAAGCTTATTTGAATATCTCTTGCGTCAAAGCGCAGTTAAGGGCTTTGCACGTGGGATTGCCCCTACAAATCGTCATGTCGTGTAGGGGCAATCCTTTATGGTTGCCCTCACCGAAAAGCGGTACGATATGGCATTGGGAAATCGCCTACGCTTACGCTTTGGACTCCAGTTAACTGACAATTGCGCTCAATGACATATTTTTTTAAGTTTTTTATCCGTTTATTTTGAGTATCCGTTGTACTGCTTTGGATGGAAATTTCCAGCTGGCAATTCGTTTATCCGCGCAATTCGTTGTACTGCTTTTAATTCGTTACAATTCGTTTATCCGCGTAATTCGTTGTACTGCGCCGTTTTAATTTGAAAACCTTCAAATCGTTTTATGGCCCCTAAATCAGAGCGTCAATTTGTCAAGAAAATAACGCTTGCATGCGCAAGTGGCGCTTGCATGCGCTACGCCTATTTGAATATCTCTTGCGTCAAAGCGCGGATTTATCTTTGTGGCCTTGTTAAGTATACAACGGATACGCTAGGTACAATATATTTGTTATTCTTAATACAGATAACGTTTTGAATCCAAAGCATTGTTGGAGTCCAAAACTTTAGCTTTGGACGAGTCACGCTACGCTCTGGCTAGAAAGACGATTTTTTTCAAAAATCGGATTTCTTTATTAGAGGGAAAGCTTTGGACGGAAACCGGCTTTTAATTCGTTTATCCGCGCAATTCGTTGTACTGCTTTTAATCCGTTGTACTGCTTTGGGCGGAAATCGCCTACGCTTACGCTTTGGACTCCAACTAGCTTCGTTTAGGAGCAATATTCGTTGTACTGCTTTTAATTCGTTGTACTGCTTTGGACGGAAATCGCCTACGCTTACGCTTTGGCAATATATTTGTTATTCTTAATACAGATAACGTTTTGAATCCAAAGCATTGTTGGAGTCCAAAACTTTAGCTTTGGACGAGTCACGCTACGCTCTGGCTAGAAATCCGATTTTTTCAAAAAATCTGATTTCTTTATTAGAGGGAAAGCTTTGGACGGAAACCGGCTTTTAATTCGTTTATCCGCGCAATTCGTTGTACTGCTTTTAATTAATTCGTTGTACTGCTTTGGACGGAAACCGGCTTTTAATTCGTTTATCCGCGTAATTCGTTGTACTGCTTTGCGTAATTCGTTGTACTATACCTTCAAACCTTGATAAAAAATCAATATATAAATAAAATACGTTAAAGTCCAACAATCGTCCAAAGCTAAAGCTTTGGACGGAAGCAGGCAATTCGTTTATCCGCGTAATAGGCGTTCCATAACGAAGTTTCGTTGTACTATTTTGCGCAATTCGTTGTACTATACATTAATTTATAGAAGGATTTATCACCTTGAAAGACGAATTTCCCCGTATCAAACGCCTCCCCCCTTACGTTTTTAACATCGTCAACGAGTTAAAAACGCATGCGCGCGCACGAGGCGAGGACATAATTGACTTTGGCATGGGCAATCCCGATCAGCCCACGCCCAAACACATCGTTGATAAACTGGTTGAAGCCGCGCAACGCAAAGACACCCACCGTTATTCCGCCTCAAAGGGCATTCCGCGCCTACGTCGCGCTATCACCAACTGGTATGCCCGGCGTTACGATGTCTCTTTGGATCCAGAAACCGAAGCCATTGTCACCATCGGCTCTAAAGAAGGCTTGGCGCATTTAGCGTTAGCAACGATGGGGCCGGGAGATTCCGTGTTAGTGCCCAATCCGGCCTATCCGATTCATCCTTACGGCTTTGCGATTGCGGGGGCCGATGTGCGCCATGTACCCTTAGTACCGGGCGTTGATTTTTTTGCGGAATTAGTCAAAACCATTACCGATTCTTGGCCGCACCCAAAAATGCTGGTGCTGAATTTCCCTGGCAATCCAACGGCGCAGTGTGTTGAACTGGAATTTTTTGAACAAGTTGTTGAAATTGCTAAAAAACATCAAATTTGGATCATACATGACTTGGCCTACGCAGACATTGTTTTTGATGGCTACGTTGCGCCATCCATTTTGCAAGTGCCGGGCGCTAAAGACATTGCAGTGGAATCCTTTTCCCTGTCTAAAAGCTATAATATGCCCGGTTGGCGGCTAGGCTTTATGTGTGGCAACCCCACCCTAATTGCGGCCCTGACTCGGATGAAATCTTATCTTGATTATGGCACATTTACACCCATTCAAGTTGCAGCCATCACCGCGCTCGAAGACTGTCAAGACTGCGTAGAAAATATTCGAGACATGTATTACAAACGCCGCGACGTGCTATGCGACGGATTAAATGCCTTAGGCTGGGCGGTGGAAAAACCAAAAGCGACCATGTTTGTGTGGGTACCGATACCAGAGCCATACAAAGCGATGGGATCATTGGAATTTACCAAGAAACTGTTAGCCGAAGCCAAAGTGGCGGTCTCACCGGGCATAGGCTTTGGCAAATATGGCGACGATCATCTGCGCTTTGCGTTAATTGAAAATCCACATCGTACCCGACAAGCCCTACGGGGAATTCGGGATATGTTCAGAAAAGACAAGGTAATTGCTAAGCAAATGAAAAATGAAAAATGAAAAATGGGAAATGGGAAATGGGAAATGGGAAATGGGAAATGGCATCAAAATGAAAAAAATTTGCCAGGGGCGTCCCCAATGCCATATCGTACCGCTTTTGGGTGAGGGCAACCATAAAGGATTGCCCCTACATTACATAACGGTTTGTAGGGGCAATCCCACGTGCAAAGCCCTTAATTTTCAAGTTTTAATTTTAAATTTTTAATTATTACCCGTTACCCATTACCAATCACCAACGACAGGAGAAAAGAAAAAGACATGTTAAATCCGGTTAAAGTTGGCATACTAGGATTAGGCACGGTTGGCGGTGGCACGGTGCATGTGTTACAGCGTAATGCCGAAGAAATTGCCCGTCGTGCCGGGCGCGGTATTGTCGTCACCCATGCTTGTGCCAAAGAGTTGAATAAAACTCATCCGTATAGCACCGATAAAATGATGTTAACGGCGCAATTGACTGATGTCGTTAATAATCCAGAAGTCGAAATTATTGTCGAACTGCTAGGCGGCACCACCATAGCGCGAGATATGACACTGCAAGCCATTGCCAATGGTAAGCATGTAGTGACAGCCAACAAAGCGTTAATTGCTAAACATGGCAACGAGATTTTTGCCGCCGCGCAAGAAAAAGGAGTAATGGTTGCCTTTGAAGCCGCCGTCGGCGGTGGCATACCCATCATTAAAGCGGTACGCGAAGGATTAGCCGGCAATAAAATTGAGTGGATAGCCGGTATTATCAATGGCACCAGCAATTTTATTTTGACCGAAATGCGCGACAAAGGCAGCGATTTTGCCGACGTACTAGCACAAGCGCAACGTTTAGGCTATGCTGAAAAATATCCCACTTTTGATATTGAAGGCGTTGATGCGGCCCATAAATTAACGATTTTAGCCTCTCTTGCCTTTGGTATTCCCTTGCAATTTGACAAGGTTTACATGGAAGGCATTACCAAAATATCGCCCATCGATGTCCAATATGCAGACGAATTAGGCTATATAATCAAACACTTAGGTATTACCAAGCGCACTGACAACGGTATTGAACTACGTGTGCATCCCACTTTGGTTCCCAATAAACGTTTACTAGCCAACGTTGATGGGGTGATGAATGCCGTTTTAGTTCAAGCCGACGCGCTAGGCCAATCGCTTTATTATGGCGCCGGCGCCGGCGCACTGCCGACTGGTTCTGCGATAGTCGCAGACTTAGTCGATATCACGCGCACACTAACAACTGATCCGGGCAATCGAGTGCCCCATCTGGCGTTTCAAGCGAATGCCTTAGTTGACTTACCGATTTTATCCATAGAAGAGACAGAAACGCTTTATTATCTGCGAATGTCCGCACTGGACAAACTGGGTGTGCTGGCACACGTCACAAATATTCTCAGCGAAAACGGTATTAGCATTGAAGCCATTATCCAAAAAGAACCCGTCAGCGGTACTGATCATGTGTCGGTTGTCATGCTCACCCACTGTGTTAAGGAAAAACGGGTAAATAAAGCCATCCAAGCGATTGAAAAGTTAGACGGTATTACCGGGCAAGTGATTCGGATTCGTGTGGAAATGTTGGAAGGGTAATGATAACTGATGACCCATTAGGAGTTTTTGATGGAGCTAACTACCCCAAAAGGTGAAGTGTTTCATAATTATATTGTCGGCCCCGTTAAGGCAACTAAAGCGGTGCTGATTATCCACGATTGGTGGGGAATGCTTGATTATAACCGTGAGTGGGCCGACGAGTTTGCCCAATCAGGTTATCGGGCATTAGTCGTTGATTTGTTCAATGGACATCATCCTGCGGATGTCAAAAAAGCCGGTGAATACATGCGTAGCCTTGACCCAAAAGTGAATAAACGCAAATTACGTACCGCCCTAACCGCACTACAGGCCCCCAACCGTAAAATCGCTGTGTTAGGCTGGTCTTTCGGCGGTTTACAAGCACAACAGATCGCTTTGCAATACCCTGACAGGGTTAATGCGCTTGTGATTTTTTATTGCCGAATTATTTTGAACAAATACAATGCCGAAACATTAAACTGCCCGGTGTTAGCTCTCTTTTCCGAAACCGAGCGTACTTGGCCCGACAAACAAGTTTTCCTAGAACAGGCGATGTTAGATGCCGGTAAAATTTTGGAATGCCATAGCTATGATGCAGCGCATGGTTTTGCCAATCCCGATAGTCCACACTATGATGGTGATGCAGTCGAGGAAGCAAAGCAAGTGACAGTAGCGTTTTTAGACAAACATCTTGCCTAACGAGGCGTGAGTTTCGATTAAGATGATAAAATTGTGATTTTTGTGAGTTTTTTCACCCTTACGAAAGTGAGGGTGAGTAATAAATCAATTTGACGAAAGCAACAACTCTTATGATTCAATTTGGAAAGTTTTTAATAATCGGCTTATGTGCATTAGCCAGTGTGTCTTGTGCAATACCTCGTCCCCCTCAACCAGAGACCGATCAGGAACCGCCGACAGATATTGATAAAACTCAGCCGCCGGCTCCAACAGTCAGTGTGCCCCCGCCGTCTGAGCCGAGTCAGCCCACGCCGCCTGAGCGGCCCACAGTGGTGCTTACGCCACCGCCCGTTGCACAATTACCGGCATCCCTCGTATCGCTACGCGATAAAACAATCGTGCCCGGGGGCATTGCATGGGTATCCTTGCCTAGCCAAAGCGATACGCCACCGCAAATAATGTATGACGAACGCCAGGTGATGGTATTGCGCGACGAAGAACAGTGGGTGGCACTGATAGGTATTCCACTGAGTGCCAAATTAGGAAAACACACCGTTATCGACCAACAAATCGGGAAACGTTATTCATTCCAGGTAAAAAATAAAAAGTATAAAACTCAACGTCTTAATATTAAAAATAAACGTAAAGTCAATCCCAACCGCGAAGATTTGCAACGCATTAAGCGTGAACGCAAGCTGATGAAAGCCGCTTTAGCAAGCCCTTGGCGAACAACATCAACCTCGCCGCTACCCTTAATGCAGCCCATACAAGGGCGCTTTAGCAGTCCGTTTGGTTTACGTCGCTATTTCAATGGACAACGTCGTAATCCGCACAGTGGTTTAGATATTGCCGCACGACAGGGAACACCGATTGCCGCTGCCGCTGCCGGCAAAGTGGTCAACATCGGAGATTATTTTTATACCGGTAATACGATAATTATTGATCATGGTCAGAGTGTTGTTACCCTATACGCACATCTCAATACGATTGCGGTTGAAACGGAGCAAACGGTCGAAAGGGGAGAAATCATTGGAACGGTAGGTAAAACGGGACGTGTGACGGGGCCGCATTTGCATTGGGGCGTGAGCATGAATAACACCATGATTGATCCAATGTTAGTAATGAAGTAAACTCTATAACTATACTTTGTCAGATTTAATATAACTCATTGATTTAAAAAGAACGGCCCGAATAGGCCCTCTATATAAATCAACGACTTAGCTGTAATTTGACCAAGTAGAAATAAGTTTGCGCCAACAAAAAATATTAACTAGGTGATTAGCGTAGCATAATCCACCCTACATTTTTATTTACCTTGGGGGGTTGTTTTTTCAGCCTCACCCATCCCCTCTCCCTCATAACACATCCAACACCCCACCCCCTCATCAAAGGGGATAAGGGTGCCTCCCCTCTCTCCTTTGGGGAAAAGGTTAGAGTGAGGGGTGACTGCTTGGTTGGCGACAATTTACACCAGCGTCAGCCGTTATCTGTCTATAGCGACTTCTTGTTCGATGAGCATTGCGGCTTGCGCGTCTGTTTTTCCCCAAAATGAGGAACATCTGTGTCTTTCAAAAATTTTAACTTACATAACGCTATCCTTAAAGCCGTGCAACAATGTGGCTATACCACTCCCACGCCGATTCAAGTTGAAGCGATTCCTAAAGTGCTTGCGGGCTCTGATCTGATTGCCTCGGCAAATACTGGGACTGGTAAAACGGCCGCATTTGTGCTACCCGCCTTGCAACGTCTCACCAAGCGCAGCTTCAACAAAAAACAGATCGGCAAACCGTCGGTGTTAATACTCACGCCCACGCGAGAATTAGCCAACCAAGTCAGTCAAGCCATTCGCAACTACGGCCGTAATTTGCGCTTCTCTAGTGTCGGCATCGTGGGCGGCGTGTCTTATAGCTTGCAATTAAAATGGTTATCACGGCCCGTTGATATCGTAGTGGCAACCCCGGGCCGCTTGTTGGATTTGATGGAACGCAAAAACATGGACTTATCCAATGTCAACCTGCTGGTGCTTGATGAAGCTGACCGTATGTTAGACATGGGATTTGTCGATGAGGTGAAGAAGATAGCCAACAAGACCCCGGAAGATCGTCAAACTTTATTATTCACAGCGACTTGGGATGAGAATATGGCCAACTTAGCCAGTCGCTTGCTCAAAGAACCTGAGCGCATTCAAATGGAAGCGCAGCCCACCCAACACAACATTGAGCAGCGTTTACATATTGCCGACGACCTTGAGCATAAAAATCGCCTCCTCCAGCATTTACTTGACGACGATGAACTGACGCAAGCGATTATTTTTTCGGCGACCAAACTGGGAGCCGATATGCTGGCTCAGGAATTAAAAACCCAAGGACATTCTGCCGCCGCTTTACATGGCGATATGAAGCAGGGGGCACGTAACCGTACTTTGACGAATCTGCGTCGCGGCCGATTGCGCCTGTTGGTGGCTACCGATGTAGCGGCACGCGGACTTGATATCACTACCATTAGCCATGTCATCAATTTTGACATACCGCGCTTTGCTGAAGATTATGTACACCGCATTGGGCGCACTGGGCGTGCTGGTGCAGCGGGAACAGCGATTTCTTTTGCGTTGCCGGATGACGCGCTCCATTTAGAGCGGATAGAACGCTATACCGGTCAACAGGTACCTCGGCATGAGATTCCGGGCCTTGAGCCGACACGTTCCCTGCGACGTCCCCAGCGCAATAAGCGTCAACCTAAGCGTGGCAACAACTACTCGGCACCGCGTAAAAACCATTACAACGATCCTAAGCGCAAAGGTAGCCGTCGTTATAATCAACCAGCGCCTCATCACCAGCGGCAAGGTGGAACGTGGGCTAAAAAATCGGCTACCTAAAAAATCCAAAAATCCCGCCAAACTTTAGTGGCTCAAAGAAATCCGATTTTTTGGAAAAATCGGATTTCTCACCTTGCTTTTCCTCAACGGCACTGTTTTCGCAAATGGTATCTAACACGATCCAGATAGTCTTCGATAGTTTCATCAGACTGACGAGGCACTAAAAACAGAAGCTTAGCCGCGATAATATAAGGCCGCCGCGTTTCCTCGCCAGCGGGGCGCTCCTCGGTGAGAATTTTTTGCAAAAGTTGCACCGTTTGCTCTGGGTTTTCGCAATAACGCGGCAAGGTAACTTCTTGCGCGTACCAGTGGCTTAATAGAGAAATTGCCAACAACGCAAAGCCCACAAAAATGATAATAGGCCAAGGATTAAAATTGCTTGGTGTCATATACTGAAAGTATAACTTCTTTTAGGTAGAAACGGATTTTTAGGATTTTAAATTTGAGTTGAAAATCTGCTAACATACTAACTTAATTCCTTATTTCATTTTCACCTTTTTCAAGTACGTTTCGTCTATCTAAAACCTTCCAAAGTTTTGTTCATCTCGTCCAAACATTGCGGCGTTGGAACGGGGTGCAAAAACCAATGAGGAAACGATGAAAAAATTACCTATCGGTATTCAAACTTTTTCCAAAATGATCCTTTCAAATTGTTTGTATGTGGATAAAACTCGTCACATTGCCGAATTAATTCAATCCGGCGACTACTTGTTTCTTTCCCGCCCTCGCCGTTTTGGGAAATCCCTGCTGGTTTCAACGCTATCTGAAATTTTTTCCGGAAATCAGCAACTTTTTCAGGGATTATTTATCTACGATCAGATTGAATGGCAATCCTATCCGGTGATTGTGATAGATTTCAATGGCATTTCTTACTATGATGACGAAGTATTCAAAACGTCATTGTCATCCTTTTTAGATAGTGTTGCCGATGAACATGATGTTGTACTCTCAAAAACCTATGTTAAGGACAAATTTGCCGAGTTAATTAAAAAGCTATCTGACAAAACTCACCAAAAAGTGGTGATTCTGATAGATGAATATGATAAACCCATTGTCGATCATATTAATGATCTCGAAAAGGCGGCCAAAAACCGAGAAATTCTGCGGAACTTTTTCGGGGTTTTGAAATATTCTGACGCGTTTCTGCACTTCGTGTTCTTGACGGGCGTATCGAAATTTTCGCGTGTGTCGATTTTTTCCGACTTAAATAATTTACGCGATATCACCTTCTCAAAACAATTTGCCACACTGCTCGGATACACCCAGCCAGAATTTGAAAGTTATTTTGATCAATATATTCAAACGCTTTGTTTTGAGTTCGGGCTCAAAAAGGCGCAGTTGTTGGCTAAAATCAAGACGTGGTATGACGGCTATTCTTGGAATGGCAAAGACAAAGTGTATAATCCGTTTTCGATTCTCAATTTGTTTGCTGAACAGCAATTTGATAATTATTGGTTTGCCAGTGGCACCCCAACCTTTTTGATGCAGTTAATCAAACAGACTGCTTATGAGCCCACAGTGTTTGAAAACAAAAAAGTGTCAAAGATTGTTTTTGACAGTTACAATCTTGAAAACATAAATGTTTTCGCGCTGTTGTTCCAAACCGGATATCTGACTATCACCCAAATTGATAAAAAGGCGAGAACGCTTCAATATGTCTTGAACTATCCCAATTTTGAAGTGAAAGAAGCCTTTATTACCTATCTATTTGAAAGTTTTACTAAAAATAGATTAGAAGCCATACAACCGGCAGCGGAAGATTTGCGTACCTATTTAGAGGTAGAAAACTTAGAAGCCTTTATGAACCTCATCCGCGCCTTATTTGCCAAAATCCCGTATCCGCTGCACATTGAGCAAGAAGCCTATTACCATTCGCTATTTTATATGATATTGGTGTTGATGGGGGTTGAAATTGACTTAGAGGTGTTGACGGACAAAGGGCGCATTGATGGTGTGTTGGCTTTGGCAGATAAAATTTATATTATTGAGTTTAAATATGGCAAAGCAGGTACTAAAATGAGCAGCCTGACAAACCAAGCGATTCAACAAATCAAGGATAAAAACTATGGCGAACGCTTTTTGAATGAATCACGCCCGCGTCTTTTACTGGGTGTGGGGTTTGTAGAAAAAAAAATCGGCTATCAATTGGTGACGGGTTAGCTATAATACGCGCCTGGTGGGAGAGCCCCAACGGGGCGATATTAATATAGCCAGTGTATCTACCTGGTGGACGTTTGATATGAAAATTGAGTCTATCTCTATTCAACATTTTAAGTTATTTAACCACCTTGAAGTTTCCTTTAAGCACAAAACGCTCGAAGAAGTCAGTGACCAATTTCTTATCCTCGGTGATAATGGCACCGGAAAAACCACCCTGTTACAAGCCATTGCACTGCCCTTAGCACTGGCAACCAAACAAATTGAGCGTGTGACTCATTTTGATTGGCGCGGCTTTTTGCCAGAACGTTTCTTGAAGTGGGGAACCCCACGGCTTCAATTAGAAGTTTCCTTTGTGGATGAAGAAATTGAGGCCACTCGTGAAATCGCTAAACAATGGTACGAAGCCCAACCTGATGAATTTAAGTCAGCACATCCTTTTATTGAGCCAAGTGACAAACGTATGACTCAACTGAGCTTAACGAGTAATTACTTACAAATAGGCCAAAATACACCCGCAGAACGTTTTCAATTCCAAGGGCGTTACTATGGCCAAGAATTGTTATTTTGGTCAGAACCTTCGGTTCGTCCTCCCTTTTCAAAACTGCCCGGTATTTTCTGGTTTGATCAATATCGCAACCTCGTTTCAAATCCAGGGAAAAGTCATCAAAACATTCCAGAAGGTAATAAGGCACAATCTTTTTCTAAACAGAGCATTGATCGCTTACGGGAATCTTTGCTTGAGTGGAAAATGAAACAAGAGTCGAGCCTCCCTGATTCAACTGATAAGTTAACGACAATAGAAAATCATTACCAAAAAATATTTTCGGGACGTTCTTTTAGCGGATTAGAAATCATGCCCAGTTTTAAGTCACCGCCGGCAAAAAAACGTTTCTTTGTACTCAATGATGGAGAACATACTTACGATATTATCGAATATTATCGAAATGTCCGCCGGTGAACAATCTGTATTTTCCGTCTTGTATGAATTTGTCCGCCAAGAAATTGCTTACTCGGTGGTGTTGCTTGATGAAATTGATCTCAATCTTCACCCGCCCATTGCCCAATTTTTAGTGAGTCAACTGCCATCGCTAAGTACTACCTGTCAATTCATCCTGACAACTCACTCGGAGGCAGTCAATAACGTCATGAGTGAAAACGAAACTTGTCGTTTGCCCGGAGGTTCGCTATGCCTATAGTTGTTCTTTATTGCGAAGGGATTGATAAAAAAAGTATTGATGCCAATATTCTAAAAAAGAACTAAAGGCGAGCGCTTGCCGACGACGAACTGGCCCACTAAAGGCGAGCTTTCGCCGACGACAAACCGGCCCATCAAAGGCGAGCTATTATTTTTAGCATCATTCTCAACTACTGACATTCCTTGCGCCCGCTTGCCCACCCGACAAGGCTTAAAAAATCCGTTTACTCCTAAAAGAAGTTATACTTTCAGTATATATACTAAGCACTGCCATAAATTGAGCTTTTGTCATTTCGGCTAAAGGAGAAATCTGTTGCTACCCAATAAGATTTATCAAGATTTATCATTTCAAAGAAATGACAAAAAAAGCGCAAATTGTAAACTATAATATCCGGCCCTCAATTCGTTTATCCGCGTAATTAGTTGTACTAAGTAAGCGTAATTAGTTGTACTATACTAAGCACTGCCATAAATTGAGCTTTTGTCATTTCGGCTAAAGGAGAAATCTGTTGCTACCCAATAAGATTTCTCAAGATTTCTCATTTCAAAGAAATGACAAGCGCAAATTTGTAAAGTCTATACGGAACGTACTTCAAATCCGTGAAAATAACAACAGGCAAACTTTTTAGAAAATTAATAGCAAAATTAGAGACTTATCATTAATTGAATCATTTTTCAGTTTTCAGTTTTCATTTTTCATTCTTATTGGACGAGGTTGCAAACACCAAAGGCGAAAACCAACGGAAGTTGATATGCTTACCAAACTCACCATCAAAAACTTCAAAAAATTGGAATCTGTAGCACTTGAACTTGATCGCTCAGTCGTTTTTGTGGGGCCTAATAATTCTGGCAAAACTTCCGCCTTACAAGCCATCAGTTTGTGGGAATTAGGGCTGCGTAAATGGGCCGAACAGAGAAATAAACCAGCCGCTATGACTACAATCAACAGATACGATATCTATGCCGCGCCCGTACCTTCTGTGAGGCAGTTATGGAAAAATTTAGAGATAGAAAACAATGTCATAGAAATTTTCGCGGCTGGTTTTACGCAGGATAAAAGCTTCGCGGCTGGTTTTACGCAGGATAAAAGCTGGCGGGTTGGATTTGAATTTATTTATGCCAATCCTGAATCCATTAATTGTCGTCTCATGTCTGAAAGCGATACGCTTTTGGACATTTTTAAAAATGGACTGTTAGAGCAAGTTGGTTTTTTGCCACCCTTATCAGGATTGGCGGCTCAAGAAGATAAGCTACCCATCGGTTCAATACGGAGCAGAATTGGCGAAGGGCGTACTGCTGAAGTATTGCGTAATTTATGTTGGCTTGTCGCAGAGCAAAATCGGTGGCAAGAGTTGGCGCAATTAATTCAAGCGTTATTTAAAGTAGAAATTGATCCGCCTGAATTTAATGAACTGACTGGACAGCTTAGTGTCACCTATCGAGAAATAAACCAGAAAGAAAGCATGGATTTAGCCAATACGGGGCGCGGTTTTCAGCAAATATTATTTATCTTTTCTTATGTTTATTTTAATAAAAACACGATACTGTTAGTCGATGAACCAGATGCCCATTTAGAAATACTGCGGCAAAAAGAGATTTATAACCGTCTCAGTGCTTTGGTAAGAAGTCAACAATCACAACTCATTGTTGCAACCCATTCCGAGGCTATTTTAAATGAAGCCGTTTTTGCTAATAAAATCATCGCATTTTTGGGGACACCTCACATCGTCAACAGTCAAAAACAGATAGTCAAAGCATTAACGACGCTTGGATTTGATCAGTATTTGCTGGCTGCTCAGAAAAAACGGGTTATTTATTTAGAAGGTTCAACCGATTTTATGATGTTAAAGGCGTGGGCAAAGGTGTTAAAGCACCCGCTATTGCCCTATTTAACAGACAATCCTTTTGTCAAATATGTTGCTAACAATCCCATTGACGCACGTCATCATTTTTATGGTTTAAAAGAAGCTGTGCCTGATTTAAAAGGAGTTGCGCTCTATGATCGCCTAGATCGCAAACTGCAATCAACTGATTTACAAGAAATGATGTGGCAGCGGCGGGAAATTGAGAATTATTTGCCCATCCCTGCCGTGGTAGAAAGATATCTTGAAAGACAAGCTGGTGATCTTTCGCTTATCAGAGAATTGATGAGTGACTATATGCCACCGATTGCCAAAAAGAATCGAGAAGAAAGTTGGTGGTTTGACACCAAGATGAGCGATGATTTTTTAGATAAAATTTTTCGTCAGTATTTTCAGACACTTAAACAACCCGTGTCGCTGATGAGTAAAAGCAATTATTACGAGCTTGCTCTGTTAGCCAAGCCTGACGAATTGGATCGGGAAGTGACAGAAAAATTGGATGCGCTGTTTTTAGCTTTGCAATTTTAACCCCCAAAGGGGTTGAATGTGAATAGCCACAGGTGCAACCTGTGGAAAAGGTAAAGGGCACACCCCAAAGGGGTTGAATGTGAATAGCCACAGGTGCAACCTGTGGATTTTGGCATCAAACACACGCCAACCCCGAAGGGGTTGAATATAATTCGTTTATCCGCGTAATTCGTTGTACTACTAAGCGTAATTAGTTGTACTCATCATTAAATTCGTTTATCCGCGTAATTCGTTGTACTAAGCGTAATTAGTTGTACTACTAAGCGTAATTAGTTGTACTCACCATTAAATTCGTTTATCCGCGTAATTCGTTGTACTTATCATAAACAAGAAGATGAAAAATATGGAAACAAGAATTTCTGTTAATCAATTATTACCGGCACTACAAGCCTTACCGCGTACAGATAAGCTACATATTGTGCTGTTTTTAATCACACAACTGGCACAAGAAGAAGGCATAGATGTATTAAAGGTACAAGGCAATTATTTGGACTGGAAACTTTTTGAAGCATCTAGCGCAGCTAACACCCTATTAAATCTGTTAGCTGAAGACAAACCATCAGGAAACCAAACATGATTGATGCTGAACGATTTGCATATAGTCAAGTTTCTGACGATTTTGGCGCAACCAGTCTTTCTCCCTATTTGCCACTCACTTTAAGCTATAAAAATAATAACATTGATTGTCACCGCGACAATAGCACCATTTTTACCCGTGCGCTTAGCTTTCGCTTGGACACAAGCGGAAAATGTACCCTTGATTTTAGGGCAAGTCAATTTTTTTCTAGAATTTGACGTGTGTTTTTTTCGATCACAAAACGTTTTTGAAGTACGCCCTAAAAGTACGCCCTAAAAATAGAACGCTTAGTGGTAGCGGATAGTGAAGGGTGTATCGGGTTTTGGGATGCCCCCATTATCAACTATTACTGACTCATTATGTGCTATAGTTTAAATTCGTTTATCCGCGCAATTCGTTGTACTAAGCGTAATTCGTTGTACTAAGCGTCATTAGTTGTACTCTGCAAAACGGCCCATTTGAGGCGGCTTACCACCAAACCGTCTCGCCGAAAGCACGGCCAAATGTTCAGGAGTTACAAGCAGATCACCTAGTTCAGCAACATAAGCTTCGGCGCGTTTTCTAACCATTCGACGCAAAAAGGCTGGCACACGCGCCATTCGCTGTTCTGCTTCTGGACTCCATTGAACTTGCAAGTCTGGCAATGGTTGAATAACAGGGCCTCCTTGCGGCCGATAGGCACACAATGAGTCAGCTTCCATCAAATCGCCGCCCGCGGCGAGAGGCCGAGCGCGGCAACCACCACACAGTTTCTGGTATTCGCAGACGCCACACTCTCCTTTCAACGTCGGCGCTCGCAAGGCCTGAAGTTCGGGAGAGTTGTCCCAGATGTCCAAAAAGGAACGCTCACGGATATTGCCCACTTCATTGGGAATATAGGGACAAGCGGTTACGCCGCCTTCTGGTGTAATACGACAATAATGGCTGCCGGCGATACAGCCATCTCCTTCGGAGCCGCTAATCCGATTAATGGGTGAATCTGGGTAACGCTGGTAAGCAATGCGTTTATAATGGGGCGCACACCGAGGCCGAATAATCATATCGATACTCTGTGCTTGCGCCTCAATCAAGTCGTGAAGCACTTGCTCATATCGTGCGGCGCTAATGTCTGACATAAATTGTCCACGCCCAGTGCAAACTAAGAAGAATACATTGAATACTCGTGCGCCGCATTTTCGAGCAAAATCAATCATCGCTGGCAACTCATCCGCATTATTTTCTGTCACCGAAAAGTGAATTTGAAACGATAAACCGTGCCGGCGGCAATTCTCAATTGCCGTCATGGTTTTAGCCCAAGCCTGGGGCGCATTACGAAAAGTATCGTGATAGGCGGGATCGAGGGAGTCTAAGCTAATGCCTACACCTAATACGCCAGCCTGTTGAAGTGATTGCACGCGCCGCTCGGTGAGTAAGACGCCGTTAGTGCCTACTACCATAGATAAGCCAAGTTGAGTACCATGAGCTATTAATTCTTCTAAATCGCGGCGCACTAGCGGTTCTCCGCCGGTGAGTACAACCATTGTTTCTGTGTTACGTTGGGCGATGTTATCTAATAATCCACAAACTTCGTTGGTAGTTAATTCGTTAGGGCTACCGTTTTGTAACGTTTCCGCGTCTAAGTAGCAATGTGTACAGGCGAGGTTGCAGCGGCGGGTAAGGTTTATGGCTAGTAAAAAAAGATCGTTCATTTTTTTTCAGTAATAACTACAAGGATTCGTTATAACTACAAGGATTCGTTATAACTACATGGATTCGTTATAATAAAGGATAGTAACTACAAGGATTCGTTATAATAAAGGATAGTAACTACAAGGATTCGTTATAATAAAGGATAGTAACTACAAGGATTCGCAAAGCTTCCCTTCGGTTCGTTGTTTATGAAAGAATAATAATTGATAGGAGAAAGGCCAAAACTTGTCAAAATAAAATCCGTATCGATTAACGAATCCTTGTAGTTAGCGGTAAATAAAATCCGTATCGATTAACGAAACGAAGTTCAGCGGAGCTAATCCTTGTAGTTAGCTGTAAATAAAATCCGTATCGATTAACGAATCCTTGTAGTTAGCTGTAAATAAAATCCGTATCGATTAACGAATCCTTGTAGTTTGCTGTAAGATTCTATGAATGAAACGCTTCAGTATTTTTCCAAATAGCAGTCGCCTTGTCAATAATAGTATTTGTAACGGTGTTTTCTCCTTGTTCCTTGGCACAAGATTCAACTTCTAAAATCACCATACCACGCACAAAGCCCGGAATCTGTTGAATTCTTTCCCAAGCGGCTTTTTCCCAATTTAGAGTAACGTTTTGTTTTTTTGAACAGTCGGCCCATTGTGCATATTTTTCTTCTACCAGTTCTGGTGTGATAGTCTTGACATCCTTGTGTTGTGCAAAATCCTCTATCCGTTGCCGTGTCATATCGCGCATAAAGCCTTCGGGTACTTTTTGCATACGTTCTTCGGCGGCCGAAGTCCAAGTGGTTGAATCGTTGTCTTTTTCATCTTGATCTGTCGGCGGATTCGGGTGCCTACCTTTCATGGCTTGTTCCATCGCTTTGCGAGCTAAGGCTAAACATTGTTCAACGACTTCTAGCGTGATTTCGGAAAGGCCTTGTTCACGGGCATAATTTTCGATACGTTCTTGGCTGCGATCTCGCATGAAACCTTTAGGCACACGCATGAGTCGAGCTAGGGCGGCCGCTTGCCAGTGTAACTCGTTAGTTCCTCCCTTTGAAAAGTTAGGGGGGCTTTTTGAAACGTCTGGCTTGGCGTCGGATGAGTCGGCCTCCAAAAAAACTGCAATATGTTGTTTTTCAACGATATTTGAATTTTCTTGTCGCGCCTTTTTCTCGGCCCGTTTACTGACATTGTGGCGCACGGATGGCTCATCAATGGTCAATAATAAGGCCTTTGCCTCATCTGTCCATGGCATCATTTCGTCCACCGCGGGCTTGCGCTTGAGTTCGCCAGCATCGTGGGCGGCGACGATTTCGCTCATAGCTTGCTTGGCATAACCCGGCATAAGTTGAGCGGTGGCTTCTTCCACCAGTCGTTCAGTAATAATGGTGTGGCCGTGTTCTTGTGCATAGCGCAGGATAGCCAGCCGTGCCATTTGACGCACAAACGATGGCACTCGTTCCATGCGCTTTTCGGCTTCTTCCGTCCAAGCGGTTGTTACGTTTGCGACTACGTCCAAGCGTGGTTGATATTGCCGCTGACTGAGTAAGACGGCACAATCGACATTGCGTAACAGGTTTTCGGCGTTGCCGCCGATGTCGAGTTCTGGATCAGCGTGGATGCCGAGTTTGCCAATAACCAGTAGAGATGGATTGATTTTGCGACAATATTTTTCGATAGCATCATACGGCTTACCGTCCAACAGGACGGTTTCTATTTTTGTATTGTACTCGGTGGCAACATTCTCGGCCACTTCGAGATGCCCTTGATAAATCTTAGCCAGTCCTGAGTCAATAATCTCTTCGTGCAATTGTTCTTGTTGTTTGAATTTGAAGACTTTTCCGGCTTCTTCTGAGAGAACGTTGGCAATGCGATTAAAGGCGACATAGTGATAATAAGGATCAAAGGCTGCCACGACTTTGACAGGTACTTGCCAATGGCTTGCCAGAGAAAGGGCCGTCAATAATCCACCATAAGATCGGCTAGAACCGTCCACCGCGACGAGGAGGGGGCCTTCTGCTAAACTGCGTTGTGGCTCTTTAATGATTAGGGTGTCGATAGCAGTTCGACGTACTACTCGCTCACAAACGGTTCCCAAACGGCTACCTGCTATCGCGCCTAAGCCTTTAGCGCCCATGATCAGCAATTCATAGTTGCCGCTATTGGCTTCATTCACCAATTGTCGGTAATTTTTGCCTTCCAAGGCGCAACGAGTAAAAGGAATAGAGGCCTGTTCACAGGCCTTTTCGACTTGATCGAGGTAAGAATCAGTGATAATAGAAAGGCCGCGAGTGATTAAATCGTCATGTACAATTCGTTGTCGTTCTAATTCCTGCTCTTGGCGAAATGGCTCTGGTAAACCGCCCTCCATTTGACGAAAACGGACATCGTGTAGTTTAGCAGCGTAGATATGTATTCCGGTGAGTTTGGTATTATAGAGAAGCGCCGCGGCAACGGCTTCGGTAATAGCGCGGTTAGAATGATCGGAAGAATCGGTGGCGAGTAGGATAGATTGGTAATTGGGTGAAAGTTCAACGTTTTCGTCAGTCGTTTGGGTGTTCATAGTTTATAACGTTTCGTAGTCCTTGTACATTGGAGTTCAAAGCCGTTGTTTCCGTCCAAAGCTGAAGCTTTAGACTCCAATTGTGCTAATGCTAGTGTAGTATCCAATAGCCTATAAGATAGGTAATTACGATCAAGTTAACCAGTCCGCCGAGAATGACAAAAATGTCGAAGCCGTTAAGGCGTTGCCACCGTTTGGACTGGTTTTCGGTAGAGATTTCCATCATTTTCGTTTCACAGAGTACGTTATACTTAATTAAGAAAAGCCCCAACGGGGCGATATTAATACAGAAAATTAAGAAAAGCCCCAACGGGGCGATATTAATACAGCCTGGGGCGACGCCCCAGGTAGAATTTCAATTAAGAAAAGCCCCAACGGGGCGATATTAATACAGCCTGGGGCGACGCCCTAGGTAGAATTTCAATTAAGAAAAGCCCCAACGGGGCGATATTAATACAGTAGAATTTTATAGCCCATTCAATCGAGATGCTCTCGTTGTCAGAAAACACCTACAAAAAGTATGGCTAATGAGGCGCAATTGGGGGCCATAACTCAATTTGAAACCATTCAAAACATTTTATGGCCCCTAAATCAGGTAGTATAAATAACCATATAAAATCTATGTCAATAACCGGGCCGCGTATCAGTATTCTGCCAAACTAAACTCCCGCGGCTGCTGCTAAACGTTAGTTTGGACGAGTCGTTGTTTGCGTGAGGCGATAAATCGCCTACTACAAACCCGTATTCTGCCAAACTAAACTCCGGCGGCTGCTAAACGTTAGTTTGGACGACTCGTTGTTTGCGTGAGGCGATAAATCGCCTACTACAAACCCGTATTCTGCCAAACTAAACTCCCGCGGCGGCTGCTAAACGTTAGTTTGGACGAGTCGTTGTTTGCGTGAGGCGATAAATCGCCTACTACAAACCAGTATTTTGCCAAACTAAACTCCCGCGGCGGCGGCCATTAGTTAGTTTGGACGACTCGTTGTTTGCGTGAGGCGATAAATCGCCTACTACAAACAACAACAAGGCTTCTGATATCAGGAGCCGATACGCGCTAGGAAAGGAACCCGACAACGACTACTTCTTCTTGTTTTTAAAATAAAAATTGACTCTTTTCGTTTTGCCAGCCTTGACTCTGACTGTTTTTGTTTTTGGCGCCTTCAGATATCCGTGCCACGCTTTCACCTTGTACTTGCCTTTGGGAATGTCCTTAATCTTGTAAGTGCCGTTTTCGGATACAACGGCGTAGTACGGGTTTTTAGCCACAAACACGAAGCTGTGCATGAAATCATGCTGATCGCATTCCACCTTCATGCCATGACTCTTCTTGCTTAGCTTGACTTTCTTAGTCACCGAACTGCCTTGTTCCGCCTGACTGACATTGATCTTCGTCTTCTTGGCTTTACCAATGATGGCGTAGGTGTGGATGTTATGGGCCACCGGATCCGAATTGGTGGCAGTGAGTTCTCCCTTGTTAGCCATCACCGTGAAAAACGGCAAGAACGCGCAACTTTTCTGGTCGATGGTGGTATTTTTATCGTCTTCGGGCCAGGCTTTGCCTTTTTTCACCGGCTTATACTTATACTTCTTTTTTACTTTCACTCTCACCTTGTCCAGATAAACCACGACATCGCTCAGTCTGAGTTTGCCTCTTCGGTATTTTTTGACCTTTACGTAATTCACCTCGCGGGTGCCCGCACCGCAGACATCGGTGTCTTTGGTGATGGTGTACGTCTTGTTGTGTTCATTGGCTTCTGCTTCTGAACCAACGAAGGTGACTTTACCTTTGATGGTGCCACCTTTGGTGACTTCCACCTCCTTATAAGCGGCCGCATCGAGGGGCAGTAACAGTGCCGATGCCATGAGTGAGCCTATCACGATGGAAAGTGGTTTTTTCATTACTTACTTCTCCTAAAGATTGACGATAAAATAGTGTCTTTGTACAAACTAAAGTTTGTACATTAAAATTTGTACTCCATTACAAAGGATGTGTAAAGACTTCTTCAAGCATTTCAATCACAAAGCTTCCAGGGGCGGTGCCCCTGGCTTTATTAATGTCGCCCCGTTGGGGCTTTCTTGGGGCGTTGCCCCAGGCTTTATTAATGTCGCTTTCCAGGGGCGGTGCCCCTGGCTTTATTAATGTCGCCCCGTTGGGGCTTTCCTGGGGCGTTGCCCCTGGCTTTATACGCAAGGCTAACTTTTGCATTATGTAACAATTCAACAAATTGTGCAAGAATGGCTTCCGTAGTCGCCCTCTTCTCCTTATACCTAATTTTTTAAATACTTTATTTTTATGGATTTTAAAGATTAGGCCCCACGTTGTGGAGCCATTAGAAATATCCGTTTCGGAACGAGTATCCGTTGTACTTTTGGGAATGCACCTGGTATCCAAAAAACTTGTGTCTAACGATGAGAGTCGCCCTTGGGGTGATTTCTGAAATATTTATAAAGGTTATCAAATTCTCAAAGGCATCCGCTAATCCTTTAGTTTCAGGGGAGCGACGAGCGATTTGTCCCAAAGAGTCGGCCGCTTCCCGGCGTAATACCGTCTCATCATCGTTGAGTGCCTCAATCAGTGCCTTAACGGCCTCCTCTCGGTCACATTTACCTAAAATATACTGGGCACCGTTATAAACTGAGCTTTTTTGTCATTTCGAGCGAAGCAATAAATCTTCAGTAATTTCAATAAGATTCCTCACCTCCTTAAGGAATGACAAAAGCGCAATTTGTGCCGGTGCGGAGTATACGTGCGTTCAAATGACGCACATCCGTCGCCACTTCCACCTTTTTCGGAACACGCTCGCCGAGTTCGAGATTGTCTTGAGCGATATCTGTACTTTACAAATTTGCGCTTTTTTTGTCATTTCGACTTTCAGCGACGTTTCGCTCAGCGAAACTTTTGCCGACGTCAGAGTTCACAGACTACCACAGAGTCTCACAGAGTTATAAAGCTAAGAATTTTTCTGTGAAACTCTGTGTAACTCCGTGTCTCTGTGTTGAATAATTTGAATTTATAAGATTCAATTTAACCCTTAATTCGCATTAGTCAGTTTGTAGTAGTCAGTTTGTAGTAGTCAGTTTGTAGTAGTCGCTTTAGCGACTAAAGTTTGTAGTAGTCGCTTTAGCGACTAAAGTTTGTAGTAGTCGCGCTTTAGCGACTTAATCTCGTTAAGGACACAAAATGAAAAAAACCAAGTTAAAAAAACTTTGTTTCTCTATGGGTATATTATTTTCACGCTCCTCCCTTAGCTGAATCGGTTGCCACCGACGAGCCGTTAGCCGATTCAGTTGCCAGTGTCGAGGCGTTAAGGGCTTGTCACAAAATAACTTGGTCATTTTTGTAGAGCAAATTCTAATTAAATTGATAAAATTTGTTCAAGTTATTTTGTTACAGACACTAAAGAAGCGCCTACTACAAACTTTTAGGCGCTGAAGCGCCTACTACAAACTTAGGCGCTAAAGCGCCTACTACAAACTTTTAGGCGCTAAAGCGCCTACTACAAACTTAGGCGCTAAAGCGCCTACTACAAACTTTTAGGCGCTGAAGCGCCTACTACAAACTAAGCGCCTACTACAAACTTTTAGGCGCTGAAGCGCCTACTACAAACTTAGGCGCTAAAGCGCCTACTACAAACTTTTAGGCGCTAAAGCGCCTACTACAAACTTTTAGGCGCTAAAGCGCCTACTACAAACTTCTTCAAGCATTTCAATCACAAAACGTCGGTGAAGGCTGTCAGGGACGCTTTCTAATTTTTTCAGTAATTTAGTAGCACTTTGTTCCACTTCTAAAATACGCAAGGCTTTCCCCATATCGCGGGCGGTTGCTCCGCTGCCTTCAAAAGCGGCATCAATGATTGAATCCAGCGCCTCCGTGTGCCGTAATGCGGCCAGTGCCTCGGCCGCGGCTTTACGCACACCAACTTCTGTCTTGTGCAACAATTCAACAAGTTGTGCAAGAATAGCTTCCGTAGTCGCCCTTGGGGTGATTTCTGAAATGAGTGCCGTTAACGATTGGATTGCTTGGGTACGCACACTGGCTTCGTCGTCTTGTAAGCTGGCAAACAGGGCGGGAATCGCTGCTGGATTGTTTAGTGTACCTAAAGTTCGCGCACAAGCCAAACGCATTTCACGATCCCCAGTATTTATAAAGGTTATCAAATTCTCAAAGGCATCCGCTAATCCTTTAGTTTCAGGGGAGCGACGCCTAAAATACGTGCGCTCAAATGACGCACATCCGTCGCCACCTCCACCTTTTTCGGAACAAACAAACGCTCGCCCAGTTCGATATTGTCTTGAGCGATATCTATATATTCTTGTATTTCCGAGGATTTTTCTTCAGCACGATGGGACGCGGCCTCGGCCGGCTCGTTCATTAATAGGGCCGCTTCCATGTTGTCCATAGCGATGGCTTCAAGTGTGGACATGGCTGGGCGAGGTTTGGGTATATCGTCGTCCGTTGTGTTTTGTAGGCCCTCGGCCGCCAAGGACTCAGTGGATGGACTAGGTTGCGCGTCGTCGGGATAGATTTGAATTTCATTTGACGCGGTGGCGGCGTTAGCCGATTCATTTGTCACTGGCGAGGCGTTAGCCGATTCAGTTGCCACCCGCGAGGCGTTAGCCGAATCGGTTGCTACCTGCGAGGCGTTAGCCGATTCAACGGGCACAGTTGAGGCGTTAGCCGGTTCGACTTTGCCCTTTAAGGCCGCGATGATTATTTCTAGTGGGGTACGTTGTGCTTGTTCGTTAGTTTGGGCTTTTGGTGACGGCGCACCAGCCGGTGAATTTGGTTTGCTAACCTGAGATTGTCTTTCCAACTGCATCAATGCATTCAGGGCCGCCAATCGAACCGGTTGCGCCTCGTCTCGCACCGCCCAACTCAAAATGCCTACCGCCTCAAAATTCCCCAAAATCCCAAGCGCCGTCGCTACTTGACTACGCAGCCAAGCGTCACGCTGTTGATTAGAAAGTATTTGTAGTAGCACAACTAATACACTCTGATCGCCTTGATGAGCGAGCAAAGTACAGGCAGCGGCCACCACCGTATTATCTTGAACAGTGAGGCATTGTCGAATTTGCTCAACCATCTCAGGCGGCATAAGGCCCACACCCTGCAGGGCCTTCAACGCCGCCGCCCGCACCTGCGGACTTGAATCGGTCAGCAAAGGCGCGAATTTCTCTCGTATGATATTAGCGTTGTCCTCACTCGCCAAAAAAGCCGACAAATCCGACAAATCTGTTGTGACTTCAATGACGGCATGACGCATCTCTGGATCAGGATCCTTCAGAAACCGTAATATAATATCTAAATACTGTGACACACCCCCCTGTTTACCAAGCGCACGGAGCGCGGCAACGCGCACTTCAGCTTCCCGATCTGTCATCGCGTATGCCAGCGCCTGGCGAGCCGCCATTGACTTGGACAAACCCAACGCGATAGCCGCTCGGCGGCGTTCCCTTGGCAAGCCCTTTGTAAGCCGCTGAATTAGAACATGTTCTCCCTCACCGCCGATAAGCGCAAGCGCCGTCAGTATATCACTTTCAATATCTTGCCCTTCCTCATCCACCAACAGAGCCGCAAGCACCGGGACGGCCTCAACAACACCCATACGCCCCAACGCCTTCACCGCGAACAGTTGCATATCCCACCAAGCATTCCAACCCCCGGTATCGTCCCAAGCCATATCATCGGGGCAACTTTTAGCCATTTCCAGCAAAGGCGCAATCACATCATGTCCACCGATTTTGCCCAATGCCTCAACGACGGCTGTTTTGACTTCACCATCGGGATCATGTGTGAGCGACTCCAACAGCGCCGGAATAGCCGACGAATCGCCAATTTTCCCGAGCGCCTCAGCGGCATCTATGGACACATCGACATCTTCATCCCGCAAACGCTCAATCAACGCGGCTATCGCCGACGTATCCCCCAGCACGCCCAAGGCTCTGGAAGCGTAACAACGATCCACCTCGTCACCTGTTTCTGTCAGACGGCACAAAGTTTCTATTATATGCTTTCGGTTAACCATTTTTTCAGTTATCAGTTATCATTTTTTCAGTGAGCAGTTATCAGTTATCAGTTTTTCAATTATTAGTTTATCAGTTTTCAGTTATCAGTTATCAGTTTAGGATGCGATTTAAGGGTTGATTTGAATCCTAAAAAATCAATGAATTATAAAAACGTCTTGATTGACAGTGATTTTATAAATAATAAAATCCCTTATTATATACAATCCTTGTAGTTATTATTGTCAGACTTTTCGTGCGTCCAAACCGACAAGGATTGTCTATAATTTTGTAAAACGATAAATTTGGTTATCACGCTATCAGTTTTTCTCACTGAAAACGGAAAACAGATCACGGATAACTGATAATGATCTGTTGATTTAATGATGAGTTTTTGATATCTTGTCCAACTTTAAAATAGACTGATAAAAAACTAAGTCGTTATTAGGTTGAGCGATGGGCGAGTCGAGACTTCTGCCGATAAAACCTTCGAGGTTTGGCAAACGAAGTAACGAGCGAAGGCTATCAACCTCGGAGCTTTTGCCCAAGTAGAGTTTAGCTGGCTTTAGCCTGCTTTAGCTTTTAGCCTAGAGATTTATCTCTAGGCTAACTCTAGTCCACTGAACGAAAGGCTTTTTACGGATGAATGAAATGGACAGGATTATAAACCAATATACATTATTACCGGTTTTAGTGGCAGGCATTTTGACAATTGGGGCGATGACGGTGCCGGGCAGCGTTCAAGCCGACGTGTTTCTATCTGGAGACTTCCGTTTTCGCTTAGAAACTGACTGGGATTCACATAAGACAGATGGCATCACTATGCGCGATGATCGGACACGCGCCCGTATCCGTGCCCGCGTTAACTTAAAGTATAAGCACAATGACTGGTTGGCTTTTGGTATTCGTGTGCGTAGTGGTTCCGACAATAACCACCTCTCCCCTCACATCACTATCGTGGATTTTAATGACAATAACACGGGAGATGCACAATTCAACTTTGACAAATGGTTTACTAAGGTAAACACAGGCGGTGCCTGGGCTTGGGTTGGCCGAAACAGCCTTCCCTTTTGGAAACAGAATGAAATGTTTTGGGATGATGACGCCACGCCGGCGGGCCTCGCGGCCGGTTACAAGATCGGATTTGGTGGCAGCGAAATTGCACTAAACACCGGTTATTTGAGTTTACCAACCGGGATGCACCAATTCTCCGGCAATCTGACGCTTGGTCAACTGGTTTTGTCTACCAAATTCGGCTCAAATAAATTGACGGCCGCGGGCGGCATGCTGGCCTTTGATGCGAATGTTGACGATAAAGATGCCACACATTCAACCCTTTGGGATGGCAATGGGGGCCGAGATTATCGTATCTGGGTAGGCAGCTTGCAAGGCAAATTCGGGGCCGTGACACTGGGCGCCGATGTGATGCACAACGTCGAAGACTATTCCGAAACGGCAGTGGATAGTATCTGTGTCAGTGACTTAGCAGATCCTAGCCAAGATCGCTGCAACCGCTATTTCACCCGTGACAACCGTGACGAAAATATGGGTTACGTCTTTTCCATCAAACTCGGTCAATTGAAGAACCAAAATGACTGGCAACTGGGCTACTACTACGCCAATATTGAAACCCTCGCGGTTCATACCTCTTACGCGCAGGATGACTGGGGGCGTTGGGATCCCCAATCCAGTAACATGAAAGGCCATGAATTACGAACCGTTTACAAGCCAATGAAAAACGCCAGCATCGTGGCACGTCTTTACTCAATAGAAGATATCACAGACGATCAAGACGGCAAACGTTTTCGTGTGGACTTCAACTATAAGTTCTGAACACAAGACGCTAGGAGTCCAAACTGATGTCCAAGATAAATCTTGGACTCCGGATGAAATAGTGTGGCTCTGTGTGACTCTGTGGTTCTCTGTGAAAAATAATAACTTTTACAATAATCAGAAAAGTCAGTCATTATGAAAAACGACAACAAGCAAATACCCCAAAAAAGCGAAACAGGCTGGGGGGCTAAACTGTTTTATATCACGCTGGCAGCCAGCTTAATCTTTTTTTGGTGGCTACTGATTTATTCGCATGGTATTTCACCGGTTCATCATTAGTTTATTCCAAGGTTTGCCGCTGAATTGGCATAAGAAGCGCAATAACTTTCGTCCAAAGCAGCAAACGTTGGACTCCAACGCTTTGGACTCCAACTGTGGTATTAATTAACTAACTAGTTTCCAGTATGAAATCACTTCTCGAAAATACACTCTTTATTTGGGTGAGCGCGTTTGTTCTCACTTTGTTGGTATTTTATGGTATGGACCAATTTATTATGGCTGCCCAAGGTTTGCCGCTGAATTGGAATATGATGCCGGCTCAATAAAAAGCCCAGCTTGTCCAAAGCTGAAGTTTTGGATTCCAACTGTGATATTAATTAACTAA
>NBMI01000141.1:46715-50541 GCA_002085445.1 Candidatus Parabeggiatoa sp. nov. 2 | reverse complement strand
CGGGCAAGTTAGGCTCGCCTACTTGGGTTAACTCAACCGCCTTTTGTGCGTTGGCAATGCTGTCGTCTAAGTCGGACAATGCGCCGGTGCGTTGGTAGCGGGATGACAAGCCATTGCTCAAGTTGTTCAAACTACTAGGCAAATTGAGCGACCCTTCTGGGGTTAACTCAACCGCCTTTTGTGCGTTGGCAATGCTGTCGTCTAAGGGTGCGTTGGTAGCGGGATGACAAAAAACTGCCCAAGCTGTTTAAGTATATTGGCAAAGAGGGCGAGCCTTCTGGGGTTAACTTAACCGCCTTTTGTGCGTTGGCAATGCTGTCGTCTAAGTCCGACAATGCGCCGGTGCGTTCGTAGCGGTTTGACAAGCTATTGCCCAAGCTGTTTAAGTACATTGGCAAGTCGGGCGAGCCTTCTGGGGTTAACTTAACCGCCTTTTGTGCGTTGGCAATGCTGTCGTCTAAGTCGGACAATGCGCCGGTGCGTTGGTAGCGGTTTGACAAGCTATTGCCCAAGTTGCTCAAATAACTGGGCAAGTTAGGCTCGCCTACTTGGGCTAATTCAACCGCCTTTTGTGCGTTGGCAATGCTGTCGTCTAAGTCCGACAATGCGCCGGTGCGTTGGTAGCGGTATGACAAAAAACCGCCCAAGTTGTTTAAGTACATTGGCAAAGAGGGCGAGCCTTCTGGGGTTAACTTAACCGCCTTTTGTGTCTTGGCAATGCTGTCGTCTAAGTCGGACAATGCGCCGGTGCGTTTGTAGCGGTATGACAAGCCATTGCCCAAGTTGTTTAAAAGAGCGGGCAAGTTAGACTCGCCTACTTGGGTTAACTCAACCGCCTTTTGTGCGTTGGCAATGCTGTCGTCTAAGTCGGACAATGCGCCGGTGCGTTGGTAGCGGGATAACAAGCGCCTGCTGTCGTCTAAGTCGGACAATGCGCCTGTGCGTTGGTAGCGGTCTGACAAGCCAATACCCAAGTTGCTTAAATACATTGGCAAATCGGGAAAATCACTGGGCACACTGTTAGCCACTTCTTCCCAACTTGACAGGGCTTTGTCTAAATCGGCCAAGACACCTGTCGCCCTATAGCGGTGCCTAAAAGTGGTGGCACTGTTATTCAGCACCACCAAACGTAACTTACCTTTTGCGTCGGCTTTGGCAAACTCAGGATGGTTTAATATCTGCTCCCACGCTGCTATTGCTTCGTTTAAGGCTGGTACACCTTGGCCTTGTTGATAACGGGCTTCGGCAGCTTTGGCTTGGTCGATGATGGCCAGAAAGTGGGCCGGGATGTCATTGTGTTCGGTAGTGGTTTGTTGGGAGGCCCCTTGCAACTGGCTACGGAAAAGTTGCAACGCTTCACGGTGACTCTTAAAGAATTGGACGGCCTCTTCGTCGCCTTGCTTACGCGCTTCTTCAATGTAGAAGCCGAGCAATGTATCCGCCTCATCCGTCAGTAATTCTGGATGTTGTTGTAAAATGCGGGTGGCTTCTTCTGACGATTGGGCTTGAAGTAATTTTTGTAATGTGGTATTTAGTAAAATAAATTGTTCTGAGTCCATATCGGCCCGATTCTCGGCCGGAACTGGCGAGACAAATCGCCTCCATAACCATTCAATTGGTTTGACTATCAGCAAAATAACGAGTAAAAATGGTAACAGTAGTATGCCACCTATCACGCGCAACCATTGACTGAGTGTTTTCATAATTGTTTGATTCCTATTGGTTTTTTTTTTTAATTTAAGTCATTACAATTTGGTAGTTTTATCACAACTGCCTGAATTGATGGCCCACAAATGGTGCCTGTCCTTAGCAATTATTAGTTGGTATTTTTTGACACAGAGTTCACTTCAGTCACACTTCAGTCACACAGAGTTTAATATAGATGTTCAGAAAAATAATTTCAAAAAAGCCAATAGTGAATAAATAGACGTCCAAGATAAATCTTGGACTCCGGAGGATGAATTAGACGTCCAAGATAAATCTTGGACTCCGGACAAAATAGACGTCCAAGATAAATCTTGGACTCCGGACTCCGGACGAAATCTAGGGCTATTCTTTGAAAATAATTATCTGAAAATATCTATGATATTTTCTCGTTCTCTGTGTAACTCCGTGTCTCTGATGAACCCCGAAACGTGCAACGGTTATTTATAGAGTACTAGGACTTACGCATTGACAGATGAAAATATTTATGATTCATTTTAAATACAAGGACTTACAATGTTTTTGGGCAATTTTCATCAATTTAGCCACGGGTAGAATATTCATAACTCATTGATATTAATCGTGAATACAAAAATTTAAGTTTGTCAATGCGTCAGTCCTAAGTACAACGAAACTTCGTTATGGAACGCCTATGACGCCTAGTACAACGAATTATTACGCCTAGTACAACGAATTACGCGGATAAACGAATTTTAGTACAACGAATTATTACGCCTAGTACAACGAATTACGCGGATAAACGAGTGCGTGATTGTCGAACGGTGCTATTGCCACTCACTAAGATTTGTTAAGATTTCTCCGATCTTCTAGTACAGCGAATTACGCGGATAAACGAATTTTAGCCGTTCCTTCATGAGTCGTTCGTCAGTAGTTCTGTCACAATCGGCCGGCGTTATGGCCCCCAAATGGTGCCTGTCTTTAGCAGTTATTAGTGGGTTCGCTCTGCTCTACCCACCCGACATTTGATTAAGGTTTATTAAACAGTGAATCGGTCATTATTTTTAAATCGGCCAGCACTTTCGATTCTATGATCTCATCGCCCATGAAATCGCCTAGCAGTAGGTATTGTTGTTGTTCAAGGCTGTAAACTTGTACCATTCTGGCTTTGGGATCGGCTATCCAATATTCTGGAACATGAGCTTTTTCATAAGCGTTGTATTTTATCACTTGATCAACGCTGCGGGTGCTGGGCGATAAGACTTCTACAATTAAATCGGGTGGGCCTTCAAAGTATTTGGCACCTGTCGCCGGCCATCTTTTGGCTTTGATAAAAAGCACATCGGGTTGAACCGGGCGCGTGTTTTCGGCCAGATGGACTTCGAACGGGGCGGTGAGTATATAGCCGAGTTGCTTGGATGTCACGAAGTGCTTCATTTGATAGATAAGTTCAACCACGGTGAATTGATGATCGATGTTGGGTGCATTACTCACGTAAAGGACTCCTTCGATAATTTCATAGCGACGGCCATCGTTAGGCAAGTTGAGATAATCTTGATAAGTCCATTCACCTTGAGGAATCCATTCGGTTGGTTTTGTTGCTAATGTAGTTGCTTCTGTCATATTTCATGCCTCTATACCCATTTTATAAGCGCCGTCATAAGTTATGCTAGTACAGCGAATTACGCGAATTCTAGTACAGCGAATTACGCCTAGTACAACGAATTACGCGGATAAACGAATTTAAGCCGTTCATCCATGAGTCAGTAGTTCTGTCACAATCGGCCGGCGTTATGGCCCACAATTGGTGTCTGTCTATTCGCTTTTCGTGCGTGATTGTCGAACGGTGCTATTGCCACTCACTAAGATTTCTTAAGATTTCTCCGATCTTCTAGTACAGCGAATTACGCCTAGTACAACGAATTACGCGGATAAACGAATTTAAGCCGTTCATCCATGAGTCAGTAGTTCTGTCACAATCGGCCGGCGAATTATATCAGTTTATATTTTTTAACACAGAGTTCACAGAGTCACACTGAGTCACACGGAGTTTAATCTTTATATTCAACCCCTACGGGGTTGTGCTCTCCTTCCTGATTTTCCCCAGGTTTCACCTGGGGCTATTATCTCGCTCCGCTCGTTACTACGTTTCATATTCAACCCC
>NBMI01000141.1:0-46672 GCA_002085445.1 Candidatus Parabeggiatoa sp. nov. 2 | reverse complement strand
CGGGGTTGTGCTCTCCTTCCTGATTTTCCCCAGGTTTCACCTGGGGCTATTATCTCGCTCCGCTCGTTACTACGTTTCATATTCAACCCCTACGGGGTTGTGCTATTCATTATTAGTAGCGGAGCGTGTTGGATTGGTTTTAAGTCTGTATGAGTTAGTAATCTTATCACAATCGGCCGGCGTTATGGCCCCCAAACGGTGCTTGTCTATTCGCGTTTTGTGCGTGATTGTCGAACGGTGCTATTGCCAGTCAATAAGATTTCTTAAGATTTCTCAGTTCAAAGAAATGACAAAACTCGTCGAAATGACGAAGCCATTCGTTTATCCGCGCTTGTGTCGTTGTACTTTATTAATATCTAGTGCCGGAAAGTAGAACTTAATGGCATTGACCCTACAATTCCTTACCTTTTACGGAATAAAAATACGTTGGGTTCCCAAGTAATTATCCAAATCGAGCAGAATATCAATCAATCGCTCTGCACATCGTTTTCGATAAGCCGCATCGTATAATATCCGTTCTTGATGGCCAATCGTTAAAACGGGTAGAGATGTGACCGTGTTCTCATCTCGCATGGTTTGCTCCAATGAGTTTTCATCTGCCATATTGCGATTAGTCGTCAGCAAAATCATGTTATTCGTTTGGGCAAATCGCCAAACTTCTCTATCGTTACTCTCAATGGGCAAACCGACTTCCTGAAAAGTAACCCATTCTATGGAAATCAATGAAAGCCATCCCTCTGTTCCTAATGTTCCCCACAGTAAATCTGCTTGTCCTTCAATGTTATGATCCGACAAAATAGTTATCATGCGACCCCCAATTCTTTTTTCCAAGCCTGTAACTTAGCCCGAATTTTTTCTTGGCCGGGTTTGGGTGGCATGGATGCAATCTTGTCCCTGATTTTCTGAGTTTGTGCGTCGTAATATTGCCTCAGTTCTTCATCTTTTTGGACAACCAGTTGATATTCGGCCTCAAACTCGGTTCGATGTGTTTCAATATAGTCCATTACATCGGCTATCTGTTCATCCGTGAGATTGAACAAGCCTTTGATGAACTTAGTCGGGTACCCGTCTTTGATGTAATCCATTAGCAGATATAGAGTGATTCGTGTGCCAGCAACCGCTAAGCCTTTATCACGTCGTCTAACCACATGTTGGTGAGTGGTGGGGATTTCATTATTATTGCTATTGCCACTCAATAAGATTTGTTAAGATTTCTCCGATCTTCTAGTACAGCGAATTACGCCTAGTACAACGAATTACGCGGATAAACGAATTTAAGCCGTTCTTCCATGAGTCGTTCGTCAGTAGTTCTATCACAATCGCCCGGCGTTATGGCCCACAATTGGTGCCAGTCCTTAGCTGCTATCAGTTGGTATTTTTTAACACTGAGTTCGCTGAGTCACACTGAGTTTAATCTTCATATTCAACCCCTACGGGGTTGTGGCCCCCTTCTTGACTCTCCCCAGGTTTTACCTGGGGCTATTATCTCGCTCCGCTCGTTACTACGTTTCATATTCAACCCCTACGGGGTTGTGCTCCCCTTCTTGACTCTCCCCAGGTTTCACCTGGGGCTATTATCTCGCTCCGCTCGTTACTACGTTTCATATTCAACCCCTACGGGGTTGTGCTCTCCTTCTTGACTCTCCCCAGGTTTCACTTGGGGCTATTCATATTCAACCCCTACGGGGTTGATGCTATTCATTATTAGTAGCGGAGCGCTATTGCCACTCAATAAGATTTGTTAAGATTTCTCCGATCTTCTAGTACAGCGAATTACGCCTAGTACAACGAATTACGCGGATAAACGAATTTAAGCCGTTCATCCATTCGTTTATCCCCGTAATTAGTTGTACTCCATTCTTAGTGTTGGATTGGTTTTAAGTGGGCAAGCTTTTCGATGGTGGTATTTTTTGAGCGCCGAGTGTCGGCTTGCCCACCCTACAATTTCTCACATTTTACGGAATAAAAATACGTTGGGTTCCCAAGTCTAGCAAGTCTGTCTGGTTGAATAATTTTATCACAATCGTTCGGCGTTATGGCCCCCAAATGGTGCTTGTCTATTCGCTTTTTGTGCGTGATTGTAGAACGGTGCTATTCGCTTTTTGTGCGTGATTGTAGAACGGTGCTATTGCCACTCAATAAGATTTGTTAAGATTTCTCCGATCTTCTAGTACAGCGAATTACGCCTAGTACAGCGAATTACGCGGATAAACGAATTTAAGCAGTTCATCCATTCGTTTATCCCCGTAATTAGTTGTACTCCATTCTTAGTGTTGGATTGGTTTTAAGTCTGTATGAGTGAGTAATTTTATCACAATCGTCTGGACTTATGGCCCACAAATGGTGTCTGTCTATTCGTGTGCGTGATTGTCGAACGGCGCTATTGCCACTCACTAAGATTTCTCCGATCAAAGAAATGACAAAAAAATCCATTCGTTTATCGGCCCGTAATTCGTTGTACTCCACATTAGAGCGTGTCGGATTGGTTTATGTAACCGGCTTAGCGTCCCAAATCTCTACGGCATATTCGGAAATCGTTCTGTCTGAGGAGAATTTGCCCATGTTGGCAACGTTGAGAATCGTTTTGCGTGTCCATTCTTCAGGCCGTCGATAGATTTCATCAACGTGCTTTTGGCAAAGGAGGTAATCTGCATAGTCGGCCAGCAGCATGTAATGGTCGTTGCCTTCCGTCAGGATATTAATGATGGGTTGGAAAAGCGACGGCTCTTCTGGCGAAAAATAGCCTGAACTTATCATGTCCAATACTTGTTTCAGTTCTGGATTACTTTGATAATAGTTCAATGCGTTGTAACCACGTTGCTTGAGATCAGCCACACCTTCGGCCGTGATGCCAAAAATAAAAATATTGTCTTCGCCCACCTCTTCACGAATTTCGATATTGGCTCCGTCTAACGTGCCAATGGTTAAGGCGCCATTGAGCGCCAGTTTCATATTGCCGGTGCCAGAAGCTTCCGTGCCAGCGGTAGATATTTGTTCTGACAAATCGGCCGCTGGAATAATCCGCACCGCTTTGGAAACGTCATAATTGGGAATAAAAACCACTTTTAGGCGACCAGCAATCACCGGATCGTGATTAATCACTTCCGCAACGCTGTTGGTGAGTTTGATGATAAGCTTGGCTATCGCATAGCCGGGCGCGGCTTTACCGGCAAAAATCACGGTGCGCGGGACAATTTCAATGTCGGGATTGGCGCGAATGCGATTGTAGGAGGTGATAATGTGCAACAGGTTGAGCAGTTGCCGTTTGTATTCGTGAATGCGTTTAACTTGCACGTCAAATAGGGAATTTGGATTGACTTCAATGCCCATTTGTTTGTTGATGAAGGCTGCCAGTTGTTGTTTGTTGTGCTGCTTGACGGCCCGAAACGCGGCGCGGAAGGCTTTATCTTCGGCCTTCGGAATGAGTTTTTTTAGACGCGATAAGTCTGTTACCCAGTCTTTGCCGATGTGCTGAGTTATCAGTTTTGTCAAACCTGGGTTCGCTTCCTGGAGCCAACGGCGCGGTGTTATGCCATTGGTTTTGTTGATAATTTTGTTTGGAAAGACGCGTTCAAAATCGGCAAAGAGGGTGGTTTTCATTAAGTGGGTGTGCAACTGTGCTACGCCGTTGACTTTGTGACTGCCTACGACAGCCAGATGGCTCATGCGAACGTGTTTTTCGCCTTCTTCACCAATGATGGACATGCGTCGTAGTGCCTCCATATCTCCCGGATAGTGGTAGCTCACCTCTTTGAGGAAGTGGTGATTGATGTCGTAAATAATCAGGAGATGGCGCGGCAACAGCTTTTCAAATAACCAAACTGGCCAAGTTTCCAACGCTTCTGGCAACAAGGTGTGGTTGGTATAGGCAAAGACACGTACAGTAATATTCCAGGCTTCTTTCCAAGAAAGCTGGAAACTATCTAGTAACAATCGCAGCAATTCAGGAATTGCCAGCGCCGGGTGAGTGTCGTTGAGTTGGATGGCGACTTTATCAGGCAATCCTCTGATGTCGTCGTGATGTTCCTTGTAGCGGCGGATAATATCCTGTAAGGAAGCCGATACAAAAAAATACTCCTGACGCAGCCGCAATTCGCGGCCCATTTGAGTGGTATCGTCGGGATAGAGGACTTTGGAGAGATTTTCGGAGTGGTTTTTGTCTTCTACCGCCTTGATGTAATTACCTTCATTGAAGTGTTGTAAGTTAAAATCACGCGAAGATTTGGCGGCCCAGAGGCGCATATTATTGACGGTAGGGGTGCCATAACCGGGAATGGGGGTATCGTAAGCCATTGCCATCACTTCCTGGGTATCCTTCCAGTGACAACCCTTGCGCCCTTGTTCATTTTGGTATTCCACTGTGTATCCACCAAAATGAACTTGATATAATATTTCGGCACGCGGAAATTCCCAAGGGTTGCAATAGCGCAACCAGTTGTCGGGATGTTCAACCTGATAGCCGTTATAGAAGCGTTGGTAAAACATGCCATATTCATAACGGATGCCATAACCATAGCCGGGCAAGCTCATGGTTGCCATCGAATCGAGGAAACAGGCGGCTAAGCGTCCTAAGCCGCCATTACCAAGCGCTGGATCATCTTCTATTTCACTAATGGAATCTAGGGAGAGGCCTAAGTCGGTAACTGCTTGACGGCATTGCTCATAGAGGCCTAGATTCAGCATACTTTTGATGAGAGAGCGTCCCATGAGAAATTCCAACGACAAATAATAAACGCGCTTAGTATCTTGTCGATAATACTCATTCAGGGTTGCCATCCAGCGTTCTGTCATGCAATCTCTTAACGTATAGGCTAACGCATAAAACCAGTCCCGGTTGGTAGCTGTTTCGGGGGTTTTAGCAATGGTGTGACGCAAGTGGTCGAGTATTTTCTGTTTGATGGCGTTGGCATCTAAAGCCAATTCTGGTTTGTTTGTCATTTACTTATACCTCCCTGGGGCGATGCCCCAGGCTATATTAATGTCGCCCCTTTGGGGCTTTTTTTGAGCAGGGGCGTGTTATTAGCGGAATAAAAACGGGATCGGTTTTTGGGCCACCTGGGGCGATGCCCCAGGCTATATTAATGTCGCCCCTTTGGGGCTTTTTTTTGACCTTATTTTCACCACCCCAGGTTTGCCCATCGAAACCCTGGGGCGATGCTTGCCTTTACTTCCACCACCTTTGGGCACCAAGGTGTCGTTCTTTTTCACGTTTAAGTTTGTTTGCTATGGCCTTAATTGGCTTGAATTCATCAAATTGTGCCGGGCCGGCAATTTCCTGAAATTTTTTAAGGACACCCAAAAACTGTTTCCTGACAGTCGAATTGCTGTCAAGAAGAATCTCTTGATCGGCCACGTTAGCAAAGATTCTCGCGGCTTCACGAAGCTTTTCTATGGAACGGAATTTACTGAGTGATTTGTCCGGCAACAAAGTTAAAATACTGCTTACTTTGGGATTGTAAATGGTTGAAATAAAGACCAGTTGCTCGGTGCGTGCTAAATAGGGACTTATCACATCAAAAGACAGGTAGTCACTACGAGTACGCTTAACCTTATTAACCAGTGCCTGATGCTTCGCTAACATTTCCTTGATTTTAGCGGTGTCGTCGCCGCTTTTTTCAAGGCTGCCCAAAAGGCTTTGTCTCTCAGTCATAGACGTTTTTAATTGGTTGTACTTGTCAAGTACGGTTCTGATTTCTTCTAGTGCGGCTGTTGATATAGCCGTTTTTTCTTGATGAGCGAGTTCCTTCTGACGGTCATATTCAGAACAACGCAACCCGTAGTGCCATTTGTCCAAGCACTTTTTTTCAAATTCGGTTTCCAAACGGGTAATCGAATAGCGCTTATGTTTCTGTTTCAGTTTCTGAAACATCGCTTCATCCATAGCCAGCCAGTGAGACAAGAGACTGATGTGCTTGGTGGCTTGATAGCCCGACTTCAGTATCTGCCGGGCGACTAGTGGATTGTTTTGCCGCTCCAAGTAGCTGGCGCTTTCAATATAGCCCCTTACAGAATTTAAATCTGCTGTGAGGTTTAAAACGTCTGTCGCCAAAAATAGGCTCATCAACACGGTGATGGCTTTCATAAAATTTACTCGCTTTGGTAATGGATGCGTGCGAATTAAGAATGAAAAATTAAAAATGAATAACTTTCAATAATACGTCTTTATAAGTTCTTGATTTTTTATGATTCAAGTCAATCCTTACTTAATTCGCATTGAATATCAACAAATTCTCATTCAAATCACATAAGAAAAACCTCTAGGGGCGTTGCCCTTGGCTTTAATAATACATACCGAAAGGGCTAATAGAGGTTTTAAAGTCGGCCCCAGGCAAGCGAAATTAAATCACATAAGAAAAACCTCCAGGGGCGTTGCCCTTGGCTTTAATAATACATACCGAAAGGGCTAATAGAGGTTTTAAAGTCGGCCCCAGGCACTGCCTTCGGACGCTGCCAAACGTTAGTTTGGACTCCTGAGTTTGGACTCCTGTCTTCCTGCGCCTTTGCTCGAAGCGTGGCAGTATTTTTAATGTTAGTCTATTTAGTTGCTTTTGTCATGGTGCATTTATAGATATTCAGAACCATTGAAGCCGCTTTTGAGGGAGCAAAGGTTGTTGTGGCGGGGCGCTGCGAGGAGAGAGGTGAGGCGGTGGTTGCCAAAACAAGCTACCACAGGTTTCACTAAAGCTATTCACATTCAACTTGATGTTGAAGTTTTTTAGAAAGAGAGTTCACCCTAAAGCCTTGAAATAAATTTCAAGGCTAAAAGCTAAAGCAGGCTAAAGCCAGCTAAACTAAACGTAACGAAAGTGCCCTAAAGTCTGGTGAGTCACCTTCAGGTTCCTAACGCTTTTAGCCTTAGAATTTATTCTAAGGCGGATAGGGGCACAGATTTGTCGAGGTTTCGATGAGTATATTAGCAAATGTTAACTTGAACATCTAGTTCAACCCCTTTGGGGTTGGCGTTTTACCAAAACCCACAGGTTTCACTAAAGCCTTGAAATAAATTTCAAGGCTAAAAGCTAAAGCAGGCTAAAGCCAGCTAAACTAAACTAAACGTAACGAAAGTGCCCTAAAGTCTGGTGAGTCACCTTCAGGTTCCTAACGCTTTTAGCCTTAGAATTTATTCTAAGGCGGATAGGGGCACAGTAAATAAAATTCCCCTAAGTCCTTCCCGTAGGCTTTGGAGTTGTTGGGGGGGGGTTTATTTGCTTAGCCCATGCATGAAGAATCAACACTAATCCCAAGCCTATCAGCATCATAAACAGCGCAAACATCACTGTCTCATTCCAAGCATCCGGCCAATATGGGGTGGAGCTGATTAGGCGTTCTTTATTGTGTATTACTTCGTATTTACGGACTTGAAACGGCCAAATGACCCATAAAGTGCCGATGAGTACGCCAATAATCACCTGCAATGTGGCGCGATAGTAACGCGCCAAGAGCCAGCTAAGAAGTCGACTGAAAACGATTAATCCGGTGAGTGCGCCTAAACCAAAGGGAATTAAAACCTTAAAATCAAATCAATAAGATAAAGGCTCCTGAAATGCCTGGTAATAACATGGCTGAAATCGCTAACATGCCACTTAGAAAAATAAACCAGGCGGCATCGGGCGTTTTGACGGGCACTAAATTGACTACTAGCCAGCCGAGTATTGTGCCGACGCTGACAAAAAACACGGCGCTGGCATCAAATCGTTCGGCTTCGGGCAGCAAGGCAATAATTGAGCCGACAATCAGCCCAAAAAACAGGCCATAAATCGGCTCTGGGTGCGTGTGTAATAAAGTGGGTAAAGGAATCACTCGCGTAAAAAAGAGCAACGCGCAGAAAATGCCGATGATGAGGGGGATTACAAATCCAAAATGGGGGCGCTGTAGGGCGGACTTGAATTCTAGCTTGAAGATGTGCTGTAGCCATACCGTGTCAAAAGAGCGAATAGCCTCAATTAATTGGGTGTAAATTCCTAAAATGAAGGCCATTGTGCCACCACTGACACCGGGCACGACATCGGCTGCGCCCATGCAAAAGCCTTTTGCGGATAAAATGAGTTTTTGGATCATAAAGTTGGTATTCACTCAAGGTTCAAGTTTTTTGGTTTTTTAGTCTCGCGCTCCGAGCTTCGAGCTACCGAGCTATTCGGATAGGATCGAGGCTCTCAGGTTTTATTTTATACTGTATACCATTGTAAGTGATCTTGCTTTGCTCAGAAACCTCGTTTTTCGCTGTGCGAGATCATTGGGAAAGCGTTTTTGATCTCGCGAAGCGAGATCAGAGTAGCTCTTGACACAGTAAAACGGCAGTAAGTCCCCGGAACGATGGGGATTTATGGGTGTGTTACAGCACTCAAACTGATCTCGCATTGCGAAGAAACGATTTCGTGAGTGAGCGAAGCGAGATAAAAAAAACGCTTTACGAGTGATCTCGCAAGCGGAAGTTACTGCGGATCGAAGCTGTGCGAGATCACTTATGACGGTGTGCAGTATAAGTATAATTGAAATGCGAATTAAGGGTTGAATTGAATCATAAAAAATCAATGACTTATAAAAACGTCTTTCAGATAAGTTATTTTATAAGGTTTCTCAAGTTCCCTCCTCTCGTCGGGACTCGAAATGTTCATTCTTCATTTTTCATTTTTCAGTCTTAATTTGTATTTAAAGGGGTGAGACATGATAAGGCGGGCTAAGCGCATGCACTGCGTCAACAAATGCGCTAACATGTTCAGGATCAACTTCAGGATGAATGCCATGTCCTAAATTAAATACATGCCCATTGCCGTTGCCAAAGCTGGCTAAAATTGTTGCGACTTCTTCACGAATGCGCTCTGGCGATGCGTGTAAAACGCATGGATCCATATTACCTTGCAGCGCGACTTTGTCGCCTACGCGCTCTCGCGCTTTGCCAATAGGCCGTTTCCAATCCAAGCCCACGGCATCGCAGCCCGTGGCGGCGAGGTCTTCTAACCATTCATTGCCATCTTTGGTAAATAAAATCACCGGCACTCGTTGCCCTTCATGTTTACGAGTGAGGCCTTCAACAATTTGCTGCATATAATGCAAGGAAAAAGCGAGATAATCGCGAGTAGTGAGGATGCCGCCCCAAGTATCAAAAATCATCACGGCCTGTGCGCCGGCTGCTATTTGTGCATTGAGATAAGCGATGACGGCCTGTGCCAGCGTATCTAGCAAGGTGTGCATGGCTTGTGGCTGTTCAAACATAAGGCCTTTGACACGACGAAAATTTTTGGTGGTACCGCCCTCAACCATATAAGTTGCCAACGTCCACGGACTGCCCGAAAACCCAATCAGTGGCACTTTTCCATCTAATTCACGCCGAATTAAACTCACGGCATCCATGACATAACGCAAGGCATCATTAGGATCAGGCACACTTAAGTTATCTATCTGCGCTTTGGTACGCACCGGCCGTTCAAAACACGGCCCTTCCCCTTCACTGAAGTATAAACCTAATCCCATCGCCTCAGGAATGGTGAGGATATCTGAAAACAGGATGGCAGCATCTAGTTTAAATCGTGCGAGGGGCTGCAAAGTGACTTCACACGCTAACTCTGGCGTTTGGCACAAGGTTAGAAAATCCTTAGCGCGTGCTCTGGTTTCACGGTATTCGGGCAGATAGCGCCCGGCTTGGCGCATCATCCACACTGGTGTCATATCAACGGGTTCTCGTTGCAAGGCACGTAGAAAACGGTCGTTTGTTAAAGGGGTCATTGGTAATTGTGAATTGTGTTTCAGGCAAAAGTTTCGCGGAGCGAAACTTTAGCCGTGAATTGTGAATTGTGAACCGTAGGGAAGCCTTGCTAATTGTGAATGAATAATGAAGATTGCTTATTTAATAGACTTGTCCCCAAATAAACGTAACCCATTGAAAAGACGAGATACTTTGAACTAAAAATCAAGGACTTAGTTTAGGGGGCAATGCCATTAAGTTAAGGAAAAGGCCCGTTTGTAGTAGGCAATCAATAAAAATAGGTGATAAATCACCTACTACGAACGATAGGTGATAAATCACCTACTACGAACGCAATCACTAAAAATAGGTGATAAATCACCTACTACGAACAAGACATTAAATTGATGCTTTGAGTTTAGGGGGGGGTGATTATGGTGTTTGGGCACTGTCTATTTTTTGGCGGATTTTTCCTCGCTAACCGATTTTTCCTCACTGGTTGATTGTTTTTCAGCCTGATTGCCCGGCAATGGCATTTCATCAATGGGATCATGGTCAATGGGTTGAGAAAAGGCCGAATTCATCAAAGCTTCGTTCTCTTTGGCTTTCTTTTTGGCACGTTTGTATAGTAGCCCACCTACCAAAGCAATGGCGAGCGATCCACCAATCAACACGGCAGTCATCATTGGTGATGACACCGCTTTAGAATTTTGCGTGTTATCATCATCCTTTTGGTCTGGAACAAGCGCTACCGTCTGAGTATTGTTTTGTCCCGCCGCTGTGGGAGGAACGGTCGGATCGGGAGTAAGCGGTTTTGCTTCAGCGGTTGTTTCAGTGGTTGACGGTTTTGTAGGCACGACCGGTTGTGGCCTAATCGGTGGGCAAATAATTTGTTTTTGGCGACGATTTTTCCATTCCTCGGCTTGCCGATTCAATTCCTTGATAGCTTGATCTCGAGTGAGTACCTGCATTTTCGCCAGCGTAGGGACGACTAGCTTTGAACCTATTCTTAAGGAGTTCAGATTGCATGAGATACTAAATGCGCGGGGATTGGCTCGGTGCAAAGCTAAGATGACTTGATGCCTATCGACAGAAGAGGAGGGACTGACTTTACCCGCAATAGTCCAAAGCATCTCGCCCGGTTTAATGGGGCCGTAAGTATGGACATCTTGTGCATACACATTAGCTGTCATGCTTGCATAAATCAATGCAGATGCTAATAATAAATTGACTTTTTTCATTAATGCTCCTATTTTGTATTTAATTTGGCTGTATGGTTTTATAGCGAGGATACTGTCAAATTATAGGTACCGTTCATAAAATAACACAAGTTTTAAAAAAAACCAAGTCCTCGTCAAAGTCTGATGTAACTTATATCAATTGTAAACTTACGCACTCAGGTAACTAACAATTTATTTTTTTTAAAAAACCGTTTAAAAATAACGGTCCGGGCTTTTTATAGGTAACTGACTGAATACGAAATTAATTGATTTAGTCAATGCGTAAGTTCTAAATTGATTAAAATCATACGGAATAGGCCTGAAGTGGTGAAAATTGTGAATTGTGAATTGTGACGTAAACGAATTTTTAATGAAAAGCTAATCAATAACTTATTGTTTTTCATAAGAGGAACAAAAACGGGATCAACTTTTGACTTAAAAAAGAACCTGATTTTCACCACCCCAGAATAGGCCTATCAAATTATATTCAGTAGATCGAGAACTTTTTAACGACAAGAAAAAAGCTTGTAAAAATTCTTCATACGATAATAAATAGGATTTCTCTTGAGGACAGGCGTTATTATAAATAGCTGTTTATTAAAAACTTTTTAACATTATGTCGATTCATCAGGTTTATTTAACCGTCAATTTTTAATGGATTTTCGATCGACTGATATTGATTAAACAATAACAGGGACGCAGCGAAGGTTTAAAAATCATTAACTTCCGCAAGCAACTTAAATAGCGAAACGAAGTAACTTCCGCAAGCGACTTATACTTTGCACGGTTTCTTATTGGACTAAAGTATAACCACAAGGATTGCATATAAACAAGGATGAAAAATTCTGACTGTAATAGTTTTTCAGAAAATCGGAGTCTTAACGAGAAATCTTGGACTTCAATCAAAATATCTGAAAAGCTATATCCCTTTAATATACAATCCTTGCAGTTCTTTGAGGAGCAGTGAAGAATGGTAGTCTCTGCCACTCAAGACCTGTCTTTAAAATCAATCACTTATCTGTATATCGTGTTTTCTTATCATCCTCACCCTGGCCCTCAATAGAAAGGGTTTTGTTGGGAAGGGGATAGAAAAAACCAGGAATGGTTGCTAGGCGCGGGGCGCGAGTCGATGCTTGGGCCTCCCCAAAAAAATATCCACAACACACCCCTATAGATTTTCAGAAAATTAATTTCTTTGGCAGCCAACAGCATTTTAGGCTAAAGTTTTTTGCAAAAAAACTTCGTTGTCTGAGAGCTACTGTCCCCTAAAGGGGACTGAATAATTATCTGAATATCTATAGAAGAAATTGGGTTAAAAAGGCAATGCGAATTAAGGGTTGATTTGAATCCTAAAAAATCAATGACTTATAAATAGTTATTGAAAGTGATTTTATAAGGTTTCTCAAGTTCAAGTTCCCTCCGATCAAAGGGATCGTCGGGACTCGAATGTTCATTTTTCATTCTTAATTCGCTTATGCAATGGCGCTTGTCAATCCACACACAAATTATCTTCAGCCGGGTTAGCATAAGCGATCCGCTGTGAGGGATAAGAAATCATCCCATTAAGTCTGAGAGTGACTCGAATGGTTGAGGTTGGATGGGAGCCACAGCCAAAATTTCTGTAGGTGTACAAAAGAATCTCAAAGCCATCTTTGGTGGCAACGACATGGGTATCTTCGATGACGTCGGTGTAATAGCGGTAAGCGGGGTTGATTTTTTGACCCGTGTGTGCCGAAAACGGTGTTGCCATTAGCACATAACTCAAGGCTTCTTGGGGTGACTCAATTGGGGCAAACATCTTTTGAAGTTCGTCAATATTCTTAATCAGTTGAAATTGTCCGTCTTGTAGTATCGGGAGTCGGGCAGAATGAGACATAATACCATTGGATAAGCCGGTGTCACAGCGCCCCATAACGCATCGGGCTGTATTAACTTATCACAGCCCATTTGGGCACGTAAATTCTCACAGCCTTCTAGTTCCGGCGTTTTCCCGGTTTTACAGCCTGACGCTTCAAGGAAAGGCGTTAATTCAACCTGAATGTTGGGGCGCGGGTGGTTGATGAGTTTTGGTAATCGGGGGGGCGGCGTTTTTGGTTCGCTGGGTGTAGACAACGCGGCCGTCTCGGTTGGGGTATTGGTTGTTACCGTCTCTGGTGGTGGGGGCGTTGCCACCGTTTTTGGTGGAGGATTCGTTTCAAGTCGCGCTGAGTCATTAGCGGCACAGCCGGTTAGTAAAGAGAGTATAAGGCCGATTATAAGGTGTTTCATGGATGGACTCCTAATGTTATATAATTGTGAATTGTGAATTGTGAATTGTGACGAGAACGAAGTAAACGAACCTTCGGTCAGCTTTGCTAATTGTGAATGAATAAGCTCATGCTTCAATACTTAACTCAAGCAACAATTCATTTTCGCTCTTTTGAAGTACGTTCCGTATATCAATGATATCGTTTCAAAAAGCGGTCGTTTGGACGGAAGTACCTAAAAACGTGTTGCCGGCCCCCTACAAGTTTTGGTGGGCAACAACGTTGCCGGCCCTACAAATTACCCATTACTATTACCCATTTAACGGAGTATTTTTATGGATTTAATGACGTTAGTTTTATTTGTTCTAGGATTTTTTTTATTAACGGTAGGCGCTTATTTATTGGTACGGGGCGCATCCGATTTGGCTGAGACACTCGGTATTTCACGGCTGGTGGTTGGCCTCACCGTCGTGGCATTTGGCACCAGTGCGCCAGAGTTGGCCGTTAATTTGCAATCAGCATGGACAGGGCAGCCCGATATAGCAGTGGGTAATGTGGTAGGCAGCAATATTCTCAATATCTTACTGGTTTTGGGTGTTGCGGCTGTCATCGCGCCATTGGGCGTTCATAAACGATTGATTCAGTTAGAAGTTCCGCTGATGATAGGTGTATCCATTCTGCTGCTGTTGTTGTCTCTTGACGGCACACTCAGTCGTTGGGAGGGCTTGTTATTGGCTAGTGGCCTCGTGTTCTATACGATATTTGCGCTGATAAAAGAACGTAAAACGGGTGAACCGCCCCTTGATGCGGAAAAGACACTGGAAGAAAGTGACAAAGGTTCCTATAGTGGTTCAGAAAAATCCGGCGAACAAATCTCCGAGTCTGTACGCCTTGCTCCGAGGTTTTTAGTCCCCAAATATTTATCTGAAAAACGATATAACCTTCTCATACAGTTGATATTTATCATTGTGGGATTGGGATTATTAGTGCTGGGTTCACAATGGTTAGTCAATGGGGCGGTCTCCATGGCGGAATACTTTGGAATCAGTAAGTTAATCATTAGTTTGACCATTATTTCGATAGGGACTTCTTTGCCAGAACTAGCGACAGTCGTGATTGGCAGCCTTCGTGGTGAACAGGAGCTTGTGGTTGGCAATGTGGTGGGTAGCAACCTATTTAATATTTTATTGGTGCTTGGCTTTACCAGTCTGGTTTCGCCTATTGGCGTGCCTCCTGAGGCGATAGTGTTTCATATGCCGGTAATGATTGCCGTTGCCGTGGCTTGTTTGCCGATTTTCTTTACAGACTACTTAATTGAACGTTGGGAAGGCGGATTATTTTTGGCTTATTATGTTGCTTATACGCTGTATTTAGTTTTGAATGCGAGCCAACATGAAGCGTTATCCACTTTTAGTGCGGTGATGCTTTGGTTTGTGATGCCGATAACGGTGGTGACGTTGGTGGTTTTTGTGTGGCAGTCTTTGAAAAAAGCACCACCGACAAGCAATGGTTAATGCGAATATGTAGCGATTAAATGAAAAATGGAGATTTGTAAAATCACTTTCAATAGAGATTTTTTATAAGTCGCCCCGTTGGGGCTTTGCCAGGGGCGGTGCCCCTGGCTGTATTAAGATCGCCCCGTTGGGGCTGACTTTAAAACTTTAAAACTTCTATTCCCGTAAGTACAACAAATCAAGTATTTTGATTGGAAAATTATAATAAACTTTAGGGCTATTTAACTTAAATGCTTTATTTTAATAATTCAACAATATTGTTATTTCATATAAATCATTAATTTCTATTAAATCGTTATAATGTCTAATAAACCGAGCCTCTGGCTTTGGCTGCAAATAGCGAATTTAAATAGCGTTTTAAATCAAATAGTTTTTGGTACCGGACAATTTCTTTAAGTCATTGATTGTGGTAAATTTCTTTAAGTCATTGATTGTCAGATTTCTCCTTATGTCGAAATGACAGTAGAAAAAATTAGTTATAACAAAATTAATCAAATGCCCATTCACCATTCTGAATGAACCATTCGCCATAAACCAGTCGGTTACTTTGTTTCGCTATTGGCGAAGATGTTATAAGCTCTATATTATTGTTTAGGTTCACCAAAATAAATATTTAAAAGTCAAGTATGAATCCCTTTCTCCAAAAACTGGTCGATGATCTAAAAGCGTTTTCTTCGGAATTACTCTTGCCCGGCTTGCATGCGACACAGCAGGTGTCTACTGACATGGGGACGGTAGCAAGCACTACGGCTTTGTTAAAATCCATTGATTTTTTAACAGCACTAATACCTCAATTGGTGGCGGAGTTGCAGACAACGGATGCTACCCGTAAAGTCATGGTGCATTACACGCCTTCGCCGAAACGAGCCACCTTCTCTCGTCGTGCCAGTGATTATCAAAAAAGCGTAATAAAACGTCTCTTACCGGCTCACTGGCTTAGTATTTTACCGGTCGCTGAAATTGATACTCGTCCGCTGCGCTGGTTAGTCTATTTGCTTGATTTGCAGCAGACGGCCTTAGAAAAAGTACATAAACGCACTATTAAATATATTGATGATTCTTTGCTCACACAGCAAGGACAGTCAAGTTATGCACGGAATGATCGGGCCACTTTGTTGAATATGCGTTCACGTTTAGATGAGGCAGAGGCTAAACTAGAACATGCCCGTGCTACCTTGCTGCGTACTGTGCAAATGAAATTGGTGCCTTCTTTAAATTTGCCCTATCCTTACCCACGCTCTTCGGCTTGGATTCGCTTGAGACGTTTCGCTCAACAATTGATACAGCCGAAGGAGTATCTGCCGAGTTTTCTACACAATCTCTTGCATGGAACAGTGGAAATTGCTGATACGCCGTATTTATATCAACGCTGGTGCGGAATTAGATTGTTCGAGGCGTTTGAATCATTAGGCTGGGTATGCCCTAGCGATCCCACCGGTGCTTTGTTTCTGGGAGGTGAAATTCGGCTGTATAAAGCTCAGGTAGAACTGAGTATTTGGATAGAGCCGCGATTATCACGACGTAGAGTGCATCCGAGTGGATTTATTTGTAAAGAAGTCACTGAAACGCATCCCGATTATTTGATAGTTACCCCCGGCCCTAGTGGTATAGACGCTTTTATCTTAGATCCTACCACGACGGCTGATATTGAGATTCGTCAAGGCAAAGCAAAGTATCTTGATACCATTGAAGCGATTGCGATGGCAAGCGTGGCTGGCATTCCGGTGGTGCGTAATCCGCTGAGAGCGTGGTCGGCTGCGCCTTTGCACACGCCTCATTGTGAATTGGAAGATTCTGAAGGACGCACTGGGACAATTCCCATGCACCCTTTGAATTGGGCACCGGGGCCACTTTTGGAATGGGTTCGGGATATTCATAATTATGCGCTGGCTTGGGGAACCGGTAAAATGTTAGGAGAGTAAATATGCGAATTAAGAATGAAAAATGAATTCCAGGCAAAAGTTTTTCTCCGAAAAACTTTTGCCTGGAAATGAAGAATGAACAAAGATGTCCTTATAAAATCACTTATCTGAAAGACGTTTTTATAAGTCATTGATTTTTTATGATTCAATTCAACCCTTAATTCGCATTAAATCTATCCGTTATCCGTTATCCGTTATCCGTTATCACTGCCAAACTAAAAACGTCGGCAAAAGTTTGGAGAGAGCAAAAACTTTTGCTTGGACTCCTGCCAAACTCAAGTTTGGACTCCTGCCAATTGGACTCCTGCCAATTACCAATTATCCAGAAACGCGGCGAATTTGTGCCCCTAGTTGGGTCAGTTTTTCTTCAATTCGCTCGTAACCTCGGTCAATGTGGTAAATGCGATCTACTAAGGTTTCGCCTTCGGCAACTAAGCCAGCTAACACTAAACCAGCTGAGGCCCGTAAATCGGTTGCCATTACCGGGGCCGCTTGCAAACGTTCAACACCAGTGATGATGGCCGTGTTGCCTTCTAAACGAATTTTGGCCCCCATACGCTGCAATTCCAAGGCATGCATAAAGCGGTTTTCAAACACGGTTTCGGTCAACATGCCGATGCCTTGAGCAATGGCATTCATGGCGGTTAATTGGGCCTGCATGTCGGTGGGAAAGGCCGGATAGGGCGATGTGTGTATATCTACGGCACGAGGCCTACGGCCTTGCATGTTCAGTTCTATCCAGTCGTCTCCTTTGGTAATGGTTGCGCCGGCTTCCAGCAATTTTAGCAGCACGGCATCCAGTAAACTCGCTTCGGTGTTTTTGACTTTAATATGCCCACCTGTCATGGTTGCCGCGACTAGGTAGGTGCCCGTTTCAATGCGATCCGGTAGTACGCGGTGGTGGGTGCCAGATAATTTTTCTACCCCTTCAATGCGTATCGTGCTGGTGCCAGCGCCTTCGATATGTGCGCCCATGTTGTTTAAGCAATTCGCCAGATCGACTACTTCCGGCTCACGCGCCGCATTTTCAATGATTGTGACACCGTCGGCTAAGGCGGCCGCCATCATCAGATTTTCGGTGCCCGTCACCGTGACGAGGTCCATACATAAGGTGGCACCGTGCAAGCGTTTAGCCTGTGCTGTAATGTAACCACCTTCTACATTAATATCGGCCCCCATTGCCGCTAAACCTTGAATGTGCAAATTGACCGGACGTGCCCCAATCGCACAGCCGCCCGGTAGCGAGACATGCGCCTGCCCAAAACGGGCCACCAACGGCCCTAACACTAAAATTGAAGCACGCATGGTTTTAACCATTTCGTAATGGGCGGCAAAGGTGTGGACGTTGTTGCTGTTTACCTCAATGTTGAGCTTTTCGTCCACCACAAAATTAACTCCCATGTCTCCTAGCAGGTTCATCATGGTGGTAATGTCTCGTAAATGGGGAACATTACTTATGTAAGAGGGTGTCTCAGCCAGTAAAGTCGCGGCCAGTATCGGTAAAGCGGCATTTTTGGCCCCTGAGATGCTAATTTCGCCATTGAGCGGATTACCGCCAGTAATCAATAACTTATCCATTTTTCAGCTATCAATCCGGTTTGCGAACCTTTTCCCATTCTTGTGGGGTGTAGGTTTTGAGAGAGAGGGCGTGAATTTCGTTTAATTGGATGTTGTTGCCTAAGCTGACATAGACCATTTGATGTTGTTTAACCATCGTTTTGCCAGCAAAGTCTTCACAAATAACGGTGGCTTCAAAGTGGGCTCCGTCATTGCTGTAGACTTGGGCTTGTGCGCCGGGTAAACCGGTTTCTATCAATTTTTTGACTTCTTCGGGCTGCATGTTTTTTCCCAAAATGATGGCCTAAAAAATTACGCAAGGTTTGCCAGATAATAGTACAACGAATATTAGCGATATTCCAAGCATCATCAACGCCTCGGTGATGAGTGCCTTCTAACGGAAAATCTAATTTCTTCAACGCACTAGCCATGCCGACCGGTTTTTTTAAATGGAGCGTGTTTGCAAAAAGCTGTTTGACATTAATGTGTTCTTCACTAAACGGATAGTCTATGCCTTTCTCTCGGCACTCTCTCTTGAATTGCTTTCTGTCATAAGCACCATAACTTGCCCAAGTGCATTGTTTTGATAAATATTGCGTTTGCAATCTCTCACACGCTTCTTTTAAAGAAATGCCTTGTTCGACATATGCGGGTGTCAGTGTTGTTAATCCGGTGCAAAATTCACTGATTTCTGAGACCGGTTTGACGATGAGACTGTCGGTAGTAACCCTTTGATAGGTGGTAGTGTCTAAAACACAAATACCGATTTCGATGATTTCATTTTTTTGTCCTTCAGGGATTTTGCTTTCCCAGCAGGTTGCTTCTATATCTATAACTAAAATATTATCTGATTGGTTAGACATGCTTAAAAGCTCTTTAGGAACTTGGAAAAAAAATCGCCCTCCGCAGTGTTCAGTGATCAGTGATCAGGAGTCCAAACTTGAGTTTGGCAGGACTCCGTTTGGCAGGAGTCCAAACTTGAGTTTGGCAAGACTCCGTTTGGCAGGAGTCCAAACTTGAGTTTGGCAAGACTCCGTTTGGAGTCCAAATTTTAGTTTGGCAGAAGTCCAAACTTGAGTTTGGCAGGACTCCGTTTGGCAGGAGTCCAAACTAAGGATCGGCTAAAAAATAACTTACCAAAACTAAAAGCTAAAGTACCCTAAAGGGCACTGTACCTATTTTGGGGAAATGAATTTTTCTTCGATCCTAAAGTTTGGACGACTCCTGCCAAACTCCTGCCAAACTAAAGTTTGGACGACTGCTAACTAAAGTTTGGACTCCTGCCAAACTAAAGTTTGGACGACTTTACACTTTTCACTGATCACTGAACTGATTACTGCCAAACTAAAGTTTGGACGACTTTACACTTTTCACTGATCACGGATTACTGCCAAACTATAGTGTTCAATACCGAATTTTGTACCCTATATGCAATAACCACAAACACGATGCACTGACGGTTACCAAAAAGACGCTGACAATCACTAAGCTGATACTCATGTCAATTTCCGATACGCCCAAAAAGCCATAACGAAATCCGTCAATCATATAGAAAAATGGGTTGTAGTAAGAGGTTTTTTGCCAAAAATCGGGTAATGTGTCTATTCGGTAAAATACGCCACTTAAAAATGTTAATGGCAAAATAATAAAATTTTGGAAGGCCGAAATATGATCCCATTTGTCGGCCCATAGTGAGGCAATTAGCCCTAATGTTCCCAAAAGAGCGCTTCCTAACACGGAAAAAACTAATAATGCCGAAAAACTATAAATGGGCAACACCACAAACCATAGCGTCGCTATCCACACGCCCAATCCGACTAATAAACCTCGCAGCACCGCGGCGGCAATAAAAGCAAGGTAAAATTCCCAACTTGAGAGAGGCGGTAGTAGCATAAAGGTGATACTACCCGTCATTTTCGACTGAAATAAACTTGATGAGCTATTGGCAAAGGCATTTTGAATGATGGACATCATCATCAAGCCGGGGATGAGAAAGGTGGTATAGCTAATACCTTCGTAGATTTCGATATGTTCTTCTAATACCGAAGCAAATACCAGTAAATACAGTAAAACTGTGACGACGGGCGCGAGGATTGTCTGGGTGCCCACTTTCATAAAGCGCCAGACTTCTTTGCCAAATAGGGTGTATAAGCCGTACCAGTTCATGTTGAAATCCCTCATCGCGCCCCCTTTTCAAAGGGAAGACTCAAGCCCCAAGCCAGGGGCGTTGCCCGCCCGGCCAGAAGCCAGGGGCGTTGCCTCGCCCCGTTGGGGCTCCTGGGGCGTTGCCCCAGGCTATATTAATATCGCCCCGTTGGGGCTAACCAGGGAACCTGGGGCGTTGCCCCAGGCTATATTAATCTCGCCCCGTTGGGGCTCCTGGGGCGTTGCCCCTGGCTATATTAATATCGCCCCGTTGGGGCTAACCAGGGGTAACGTTATCCCCCTCGCCTATAAAGGGAAAGGGTAGGGGTGGGGGTGTCAAATGTCAAATGTCAAATGTCAAATGTCAAATGTCAAATCTAACTAACTCATTTTATAACTAATTCAATCACTTAGTCGTCTTTTCATTTCACCGTTTTAAAGTACGTTCCGTATCTGGTGAAAAATCACTTGCTCGTTAAACTCATAAAGACTTCTTCTAAGCCCGGCTCTTCGGTGCGTAAATCAATAAACTGAATGTTGGCAGCGCGTAAGCTTTCTAGTATGGCACCCATTTTGTCGTCGTCTCGATGTAAGCGTAGGATTAATTCTCCGTCAGCAAAAGATTGCACTTTTTCTTGCAAAGCCGTCGGTAAAACGGCCTCTGGTTTGGTAAGCGTTAAGCGTAATAAGCGGTAAGGGTAACGCGCTAGTAAGGCCTGTTTACTGTCGAGGGCCACTAATTGACCTTGATTTAAAATGGCAATTTGTTCACAAAGGTTCTCGGCTTCTTGGAGATAATGCGTCGTTAAGACGATGGTGTGACCGTTTTGGTGCAGGTGGTTGGTAAATGCCCATAAGGCTTTGCGTAATTCAACATCCACGCCCGCCGTCGGTTCATCCAGCACAATGACTGGCGGTTTATGTACTAAGGCTTGGGCAATGAGTACCCGTCGTTTCATGCCGCCGGAGAGTTTTTGTAAAGTGGTATTGGCTTTATCGCTGAGGTTTAGGGTGTGCAAGAGTTCGTCAAGCCACGGTTGGTTTTCGCGTCCATGTCCAAAATAGCCTGATTGTAGTCGGAGTATTTCGCGGACGGTGAAAAATGGATCAATGACGAGTTCTTGGGGAACAACGCCTAAAGCGTGTCGTGCTTGTCGCCACTGACGGCGCACGTCGTTGCCCATAATACGCACCGTGCCTTGGGTGGCGCGGACTAATCCGGCCATGATGTTGATTAAGGTGGATTTTCCTGCACCATTGGGACCAAGTAAGCCAAAAAAACTGCCCTTGGGAATGTCAAAATCCACTGAACAAAGGGCATGTAGATTGCCATAGTATTTATGCAGTTGCGAGATACTAACGGCGGCATCCATAAGGTTTTATTCAAGGTTTGTATCGATTCCGTCCAAAGCTTTCGCTTTGGAATTACGATTCCGTACGATTCCGTCCAAAGCTTTCGCTTTGGAATTACGATGTTTAGGCACTACTTAGCATGCCTTGCACTCCGCTGACGGCCGCAAGACTGTGCATTTGGGCGGGAATATTGCGAAAAGCTATCGGCGCGTCTTTGGTTAGCTTGAGCAATTCAATTAATAACGCTAATCCCGCGCTGTCGGTACGAGTTACGTCACATAAGTCCAACACTTTGGGCGGTGTCTTAATCCCCCCTGAGCCCCCTTTTTCAAAGGGGGGGACTTTTTGGGTGAATTCCGTTAGTAACGCGCCGACGGTGGCAAAAGTCAATTCGCCAGATAACCGCCAAGTGTTGGCATTTTCTACGATGATTTGGCTCACTGTCCAGCCTATTCCTTCTTCTCTTCGAGTTTCTCAATCAAGTAGTTCATGCCACCGATTCTGAGATACTCCTTAAACTCGTTGCGATAAGTGGTCACCAAACTGGAGCCGGCAACTTTCACGTTGTACACTTTCCATCCACGAGACAGACTACATTTCCGTCTATTTTTTTTGTTGGGGCGATACATGGCATAATCCACTTTAATAGGGCTGCCCCCTCTCTGACGGACTTTGGTCTTCACTGTGGCTTTTTTGGAACCCCTTTTGCGGGAAGAGTAATCGATGCCACGGAGTCGTCCGGCGGCTTCTACCAAGGCGGCGGAATAAGTGCGTACTAACAACTCACGAAACGCGTTGACAAAGCGATCCTTTTGAGCCTTGGAAGCCCTTTTCCAAGCTTTTTTGCCCTTTTTCCCCAGCACCAGCCGAGACATCTTGCAAAAATCAAAATTCGGCAACACAATCTCTTCGACTAAGGCGTAAACATTGTCTGGGTTGTCCTCCAAAGCCTCCAGCATTTTGTTGGTGGTTTGCTTGATAACGGCTTCGGCCTTCGGGGCCGACGCGGCCCAGACGCTGTGGGCCGCTACCATCAGCATACTCATTAACGCCACGCTGGCAAAGAATTGTCTAGTCAGAATTTGTCTCATAAGGATTTTTCCTCTTGGGTTATGTGAAGTCTGTTCCTAAAAACCGACTCAAAGTTGATCATTAGGTAATTCGCTCTCTGTTGACAACGAGGTAAAGTTGCAACTAGAGTCCTGGTTGAGCAGTCCCAACCGCTGGCACGAATCCGGTAGCCGTTTCGCGCTTTTGTAAGTATTGTAATTCAAGTCGGCAGTCCAATTAGGTCAACTTCAGCCTCAAACAAGGTTTGAAACCGAGTTACCAACCGTCTGAATCAATACTCAGTACGAGAAAACTTTTCTCGTTTTACGTCAACCTGACTCCATTTATAAAAATAATACCACAAAACATAAAAGTCAAGTCAGATCGCGACATTTTTTGTCGTGTTGATATAAAATCTACTTATATGACTAGATATACATAGATTTAGATAGAAATTAAGTATCAGTTAATTGCTCTTGCTTTGTTATAAATCCTATTTTTCAAAAAAATCGGATTTATTTAACATCCGTCATCTCACTCTTTTGTACTTGGGCCTTTGGCGGCCGTATTAAACAAGAATTGTCCAATCAGTTGTTCCAAAATCACGGCTGATTGAGTTAGGCCATCATCCAGTTCATCACCTGCGGTTAAATATTCTTCTTCGCTGCCGGCATCTAAGCCAATATATTGTTCACCTAACAAGCCGGCGGTGAAAATACTGGTCGACGTGTCTGTTGGTATTTTACGATATTGACTTTCGATGTGCATAGTGACAATGGCTTGGTTGTCTTCGTCATCATAACGAATATCTGCCACTCGGCCGACACGCACGCCGCCCATTTTGACTGCCGATTTTACTTTTAATCCGCCGATATTATCAAATGTGGCTGTGATGGCATAGCCTTCATCGGCGAATAAATTGCCTAAATGGCTGACTTTCATTGACAACATAAATAGGGCGGCAATGCATAAGGCAACAAAAATGCCCACCCAAATTTCTATGGTTCTGCTTGATTGCATTATGAGTCCGATTCATTTAGGTTAACAAAAGTTAACAATAGCACTCCTAAGAGTGGGTGAATCTACCACTCCGTACCGAAAATTATCGACAGGCTGCTTTATACCGATTCATTTAGGTTAACAAAAGTTAACAATAGCACTCCTAAGAGTGGGTGAATCTACCTGCATGCTACCGAAAATGGGAGAGAGCCGCTTTATACAATCTGAATTCGCTTGGGGAAACGCAAATTGATAGATTGTAAGTCGACGGTTTTGCCCGTACTCCAGGATGAGTACTGAACCAGATACCTGCCGCTTTCTAATAAAGAACAGTGTAAAAAAAACTCTTATCAAAGTCAATCATTTTGGAAAGCACCTGCCGAAGAATTGGTACTCATCGTTACGGTTTGTTAATAAATTGGGTCATAAGCATGAACTTCGTAGAAAGGCCCCCTCACGATTCCCCGTTTCCCTTCAAAAAGGGGGCATGCCCAAAAGGTGAGGGTGAAAAAAACAACGCCATGATGTTTATTATAGACGTTTTTATTTCTACTTGGTTAGATTTTTAGGTGCGCGGCACTTAGTCCACCGCGGCCAAATTCGGTACAAACTTGAGTTTGTACGATCTTCGCTCGCTTGGATTGATAGACATTCACATCAAAACAACCACTCGTCAAAAAAATTCAGTTGTGAAACCGATACTGGGTTTTTTTTAACGGATTTCAAGGATGCTCAGTTTATATAAGTACGCATAAACGGTTTGTAGTAGTCGCTTTAGCGACTATTACCACTCTAAATGTTAAAAGACTTTTGTTTACCCACTTAAGCTTTGAGCTAATGCAAAAGCCATTGGATCAGCGGGCCAGTGTAATTGATAATTATCAATTACCAATTACCAATTATCAATTATCAATTAGCAATTAGCAATTATCAATTAGCAATTAGCAATTAGCAATTAGCAATTAGCAATTATCAATTAGCAATTAGCAATTAGCAATTAGCAATTAGCAATTAGCAATTAGCATTCAGAATGATAAAAAAGGATAACATAGCAACTACACGGATTCGTTATAAAAAAGCATAACAAAGCAACTACACGGATTCGTTATAAAAACGGATAAAAAAGCAACTACAAGGATTCGTTATAAAAAAGGATAACAAAGCAACTACACGGATTCGTTATAAAAAAGCATAACAAAGCAACTACACGGATTCGTTATAAAAAAGGATAAAAAAGCAACTACAAGGATTCGTTATAAAAAAGGATAGCAAAGCAACTACACGGATTCGTTATAAAAAAGGATAGCAAAGCAACTACAGGGATTCGTTATAAAAAAGGATAAAAAAGCAACTACAAGGATTGTTTATTTTAGGGTTGCGGTGCTTGGTTCTATTTTTCATCCCTCGTTTTGAAAATAATTATCTGAAAACCTATAGTACAACAACGGATTAGCGGAATAAACGATTTGGGGGCCATTTCCTAAAAACGTTTGACAGAAAAAGCGATAATTATCAACTCCTGACTAAAAAAAACCAGAAACAATCCGTTTAATCCTGAAGACGTTGTACTCGATAACAACCAAGTACGGGGCAAAATCGCTAGGTGCCGAGAAACACGAAGATTGGGCTGGTTGGTTTCGTAAAATTTGTCCTTCGGTTTTAATTGGATTGTTTTATTATGGATTTTTGGTATTTCCGATTGTGTGATTAAAATGTTTCTGATTGAAAAAAAACTTTTTTAGAGTTCCAAGCCTCTGTCCAAATCATCGTCTTTTTGCCGTTCATCGACCTCCGTAGATGAGTCGTACTTTGATAAGTCCTGTCGTCGTTCAGGAAACTTTTCTACCAAATGTTCTTTAAACCAAGAAAGTTGAGTCGCCGGATTATCATGATGAATGGTTAACTCACCTTTGTGTATCTCGGCCACAAGGGAATAACTCTGTAGAGAGTTGTCGAAGACATACGCCCTATCCACCAGCAAACCGGCTTTTCCGAGTTGGCTCATTGTTCGGTCATACCGTGGTGCTATTTTCTCTTGAGGTACGCCGTGGCCGCCACTTTTTTCGCGTTCTTTGACACGTTTTTCACTGATGCGAGGACTTTCAACACCAATGAAGTACAGATAGGTTTTATAGTCGGCCTCTTTTGCACGTTTTAAAAAATCTAAGTGAGAGGGATGTGACATGACACTTTCGTAAGTCATGGATTGGCCCTCACCTAGCAGTTGCTCCCGTTGCTGTTTTGCTATTTGTTGGGCATCTTTAGCGCGGGAAATTTCGTCACCGGTCAATGTTTTGGCTATCTCATCAGGATTGATATAAACACCCAAGTTGACGTGTTTTGTCAGTATCTCTTCTGTGAACGTTGATTTTCCCGCACCGTTGGGGCCTGCTACTAGCCTAAGTCTTGACGTACTCATCCTTAGTTAATCTCTTATCTGTTCTGTCCGCCCATCGGGATAAACCCACACCAATCGGCCTTCTCGCAGTTCAGTCACTGGAGAACCCCGTTTTTTGGCGTTTTCATACGCTTTGCGGCCCGCTTCTGCGGCAATCGCTTTGAGTTCTTCGGTGGTTAAGTCCTCAATGTTTTTGCCGGCCACATCAAGAGTTAATACAGTGTTCATAATTCAAGGCCCTCTTTTTAAAAAGATAGACAGCCGGTTAGACAGCAAGTGGTGGGTTTAACTCAAAAACCTTCGGTTCGCTTCGCTCTGCAAAAGTTTATCAGAAACTTTTGCCTCGCTCGCTCTACCCACCCTACGTCGCTAAGCGGCCTTATCTAATCGCAATTCAATTTCATCCGTTACTGGTTTAGGATTAGGTAATTCTGCCCGTTGTATCTCGTCTTCTTCCAATACTAATTGTGCTATTGTTGTTCCGTCAGGCGCGGAAAATTCGACTTCATAAGCACCATCATCATAAGTTTCAATAATGTAACCAATGGCCCCTTTGGAGAGGCCTTCTTCCTGATAGCGAGAACTGATAAGACGTATACGAGTGTAATTTGCTAACATGATTGACTACCTCGTGATGTCGCTTACCGGCCCCCAACACTCGCTACTACGTTGGTTCAGATTATATTTTATCTAACTCATCTATTGGAGGATTATCAGGCACTTTTGCCAAGACAGCGCGACAAGCTCCAATATCAGCTCGTTTCGCACGTTCTTTCAGTATATTGTTTGATTCCTTAACTTTTGCGTCGTGTTGTCCTTGTAAGCTAGGCAAGATACCACGTCGCTTGACTTTAAGCGTTTTTAAATCATATTCAACGCGCATAGTCTTCTGCCTCTGTACATGTTGCACGTTAGGCTGTGTGACTGTCTTATTTATTTCGGAACACAAATGTGCCAAGTGCCAAGGAACACGAATATTGGGTTCCGTTGGTTGACAGGAAGGCTAGTACAACGGATTAGCGGAATAAACGATTTTGGGGCCATTTCCTAAAAACGTTTGACAAAAAGGAAGAAGCGATAATTATCAACTCCTGACTTAAAAAAAACCATAAACAATCCGTTTAATCCTGAAGACGTTGTACTCACCTATTATGAAAAGAAAACCGCTATAATTATCTATTACCTCACAACGAAATTAACCAAAGAAACAATCCGTTTAATCCTGAAGACGTTGTACTGAATACTATAGAAGATACTTGCACTCAAGAAAAATAGTCTATTGTACTCACATAATTCAATAACAATGATAGTCTAACTGACAAATTTCACCAGCACGAAGATGTTTATGTTTTAAACCATTTGGATATTCCAAATAAGGTTCTTTTGTTTTTTTGCTGGTTATGGATTTTATTGTTCTTGTTGAAAAAATAAGTGCTCTATATTCAACATTAAAAACTTTAAAATTCAGATACATTTGTGCCATTTTCACTATAAAGTTCGCAAATATTTCTGTCGCCTGAACTTGTTTACTTGAACCGGTAATATTAGTCGTTTTAAGTTCGCATAAAAAAACGAATAGGGTTTGCTTATAGGGATAAAAAATGACATAATCACAAACTTTATTTACCAGTGCGACTTCATTCTTGAAAACGGGATAAATCTCAAAGCCTTTTTTATCAAATTGATAAGCCAGTGCTTTTCCCCGCTTTTTTATAAGGGTTACCGGATAATCATTATTGTAAGGCTCTTCTAAAACGAAAATACCCCCTTGAGTATCTTGTTTAAACGCCAGTTTGAATCCATCATTTAATCGAACAACGTTGTTGACAGTTTTCGTGAAAAACATAAGCCCCTACTTGCTTAGGTTTGAGTAGTTGATTATCAGTGTAGCCATATTTTTTCATCAAGTCTGTCACTTGTTTATCGGGCTTAGTCAACATTATCAGATTATTCATTTCCATGATAATATAATCGCTGTGTGTGCTGGCAATGACTTTAAAACCTTCATTGACTAACCGCCCTAAAAAACGTGCTATCAAAATTTGATTCTTGGGGTGTAAGTTCAATTCTGGCTCATCAATAATGATGTAATCTCCATTTTTTGCTAAATGACGTAAATAAAAAACGAGAGGAGATAATGATTTAACCAGCGAGCCGCTGAGATGCATTGGCAAATTTTGACTGGGTGCCTGATTAGGAATGTATTTGACTTCGCCAGCGGGAGAAATCTGGATTTTGCCCTTTAAAATGTGTTGTTCCAGTTCATTGGCTAAGTCACCAAATTCACTTTTTTGACGACTTAGATAAACTAAGTCTTCAGCCATGGAGAGATTATCTCCAATTGGTTTTGGATAACGGTTTACTCGAGTGCTCAATAAGTCAAGCATATTATCGGCGTTTGATTTGAACATCTGGGTAAACAGTTTGTTTCTAATAAGAGATAATTCTCGGCTAAAAATATTAATGGCGCTTCTTTCAGCCGGGGCTATGAAGGTTCTGAAACGAAAAACGCTGTTAAAAATGGTTGCCAAAATTTGTTCTATCAGACATTCCGTCAAGCGTTCAGTCTCATGTTGAGATTTTTCAATCTCAAAGGTTAAGTTCAAATAGGGCGAATTTTGCCGTTTTGAAATGGAGAGTGAGGTTTGTTGACAAGCAGATTCGATATTAAACGAGTTTAACAGGATTTTGTCTACAATCTCTTGATCAGAAATCTCTATTTGAGCTTGGGTTGCCGAAAATAAAGCCTGATCATGCGCGGCAAAAAACTCTTCCAAGCCTTGCACATATTGTTTAAGTACGTGAGCAAAAATCTCTGTTTTATGTGGACTTAAATAGGTATGGAAAATATCCACTAGGTTGATGATGATTGGATTTTTTCGGACGGTGTTCGTTTCGAGTTGATGAGCCATTTTGTTGAATAAGTTTTCTAAATCCCTGAAATTTGGGAGTTTATATTCCCTATTCATGGTCAAAAAATGATAAATCCCATAAGCCAAATAAGACTTTCCGGTGTTATTATGTCCACATAGCAAAATCAAGTCGTAGCGAAAATCAATTTCCGCTTGTTCAAGAATGCCTAAATTTTTTATTTTAAAAATCATTTTTTTGCTCTTCGGACGCCTTTTTTTTGACTAACTACAGGGATTATATTTTAGAAGGGATTTTTTTGACTAACTACAAAGATCATATTTTATAACGGATTATATTCATACCGAAAAAGCTTTAGCGACTTAATGTTTGTAGTAGTCGCTTCAGCGACTTAATGTTTTTCGTAGTCGCTTCAGCGACTTAATGTTTGTAGTAGTCGCTTTAGCGACTTAATGTTTGTAGTAATCGCTTTAGCGACTTAATGTCTAGTTTGTAGTAGTCGCTTTAGCGACTTAATCTCTAGTTTGTAGTCGCTTTAGCAAATCGGATTTCTTGAAACACTTGGTGCTCGTACTTCCTTCGGTTTGTACTCCTTCGGTTCCGCCTTAACTCCAAGTCATTGATAATTGTTTCTGTTGTTGGGCACAGTCACGCAGATATAAATGGATTAAATTTTGATACGGAATACCATTTTTTGCGGATAGGGTTTTGAAATAGCTGAGTGTTTCTTCATCAACCGGGATAGTGATCTGTTGCTTGAGTTTATCGAAATAGGGGTTTTTAACGGAATTAGAAAAATCGTAGTCATCTCTCATAATTGATACCTTCTATATTGTTGTTGCTCGTGACGATTCGCTTTTCTTGCTGATATAATTCTAACAACGCTATCATTTTCACGATAACAATGAGATACCATTAAAGTTCTTGATTGAAAACTGAGTCCAAGCAAAATAAACCGTTCTTCAGTTTCCGAATGATCAGGATCATAAAGGATCATAAAGGATCATAAAGGATCATAAAGGATCATAAAGGATCATAAATTAACCTCGCATGTTCGTCAAAAAAGACCGTTTTCGCTTCTTCAAAAGACACTTTATGTTTGCTCTGATTTAAGCGATTTTTATTTTCATCCCAAACAAAGATTAGGTGACTCATATTTGTAGTATAAACTTGTGTATGGAACCGCAAAGTCTAAAATTGGTTTCACAAAAAAACCCGTCAAAAAAATTTTAAAGGGCTAATCTATACTTATACCCTTTATAGGGCAATAAATAAAAAACAATATGTCTATAGTTATGACTCTTTAAAACGATTGTGGCGATAACAGCAAGCTAAGCTATTATTTTAAAAGATATTAAACAAAACCCGCCGCGCATCTATTGACAGCTTGTTGTTGGAATCCAAAGCTGAAGCTTTGGACTCCAACCTGACAAAACAAAATTGACAGAGTACTATGTATTGCCAAAAGGACGTTGTATTTGAATCTAAAGTCTTGATGAGAGGTAGAATGGGCACAGTACCGTGAATACACGGCAGTACCCATTGGTTTTTAGAAGGTTATACAGCAAAAGCAGGTTATACAGCAAATGGTGGGTTTAGCAAAGCACACCGAAGGTTCGCTTCGCTCTACCCACACGCTCGCTGGCTACTTGAGTACAATTCATCAAGCGGCTAAGAATTGGTTCAATGCTTGTTCAATTTCCCCGATTTTGGCTTTGGAATGGTTTAACATCAAACCTAAACCATCTGGTGTCCCACTGATAAATGCCACGACGACGGGTTTCTGGTGTATTTCCAAGAAATAGAGTACCAAAATGCCGTTCGACAGTTGAAAAATTCCGTATTGCAATTCTCCCCGTTTGGAATTATCACCAAACTCTTTTAACGTATCCGCAATTTTGTGGACTCCACTCAGAGAATCTGCGATAGCATCATGATTCTCAACAATCTCTTCTCCGTGTTGTCGCGCCTCGTTATATTCAGTATTGTGATAAAGGGGAAGCGCCTCGATCGGGTCTAAAATGAGAATTCCATCTATCCCGCTCGATCTCAAAACGATATCATTAAGCAAGTCTTGAAAAGATTGAGAGTCCATTTTGGATTATCCGATTTTAGTTAGATTCAATTATATCAGGTAACTGTTCTTTGATGCGAGTAACAACCTTTCTACTTTCTTCGATAAATCTTCCAATTGCTACATTGTTAGTCGTCGATATAATACCAGCCATCATAAATACTTCTTCATTTTTATTTTCACGATCTTCATAAACTTTAGTATTTGGTATTAAATATATACTCAAAATAGAAGTCGAAAATAGAAAAAATGCACCTTCAAACTTATTTTGCTTATTCGTTATTCTTTTAACAATTTATCTCAAGTTGACACACGCCTATCCCGTTGCCAATTTTTTCAGCGAGACGTGAGTTATACTTTAAATATCAATGAGTTATAAAATGATGAGTTAATTACGCGGATAAACGAATTTAGTACAACGAATTACGCGGATAAACGAATTTAGTACAACGAATTACGCGGATAAACGAATTAAAAACGCGGATAAACGTACTATCGATAAAAATTGACTTTTATCAATCCTTATCGATAGCATAATCGCCATCGTTATTAACAAAGTACCTGGAAAATGGGAATGCGCCCTGCATAACTATACCGCACCCATGTCACTATATGGCCCACAAATCGGCTCTCACAAACTCCAAAACGAGTGGGGTGTGCGTCGGCGGGTTAATAACTGTGCCGCACTCATGTCACTATATGGCCCACAAATCGGCTCTCACAAACTCCAAAACGAGTGGCTTGTGCGTAGGCGGGTTAATAACTGTGCCGCACTCATGTCACTATATGGCCCACAAATCGGCTCTCACAAACATTAAAACGAGTGGCTTGTGCGTCGGCGGCGGTAGACTAATGAAAAATGAAAAATGAAAAATGATTAATTCAATGATAAGCCTATAGTAAGGCGGATTTAAACTCTGCCAAGATTATCCGGCCCACAAATCGGCTCTCACAAACTCCAAAACGAGTGGGGTGTGCGTCGGCGGGTTAATAATTGTACCGCACATAAGTCACTAGATGGCCCACAAATCGGCTGTCACAAACACGAGTGGCTTGTGCGTCGGCGGCGGTAGACTAATGAAAAATGAAAAATGAAAAATGAAAAATGATTAAATCAATGATAAGCCTATAGTAAGGCGGATTTAAACTCTGCCAAACTAAAGTTTGGGCTCCTTATCCGGCCCACAAATCGGCTTTCACAAACACCAAACCGAATGGTTTGTGCGTCGGCGGGTTAATAATTGGAGTGGCTTGTGCGTCGGCGGGTTAATAATTGTACCGCACCCATGTCAGTATATGGCCCACAAATCGGCTCTCACAAACATTAAAACGAGTGGGGTGTGCGTCGGCGGCGGTAGACTCATGAAAAATTAAAAATTAAAAATGATTAAATCAATGATAAGTCTATAATTTTATTACATAAGCAAGTCTCTAATTTTAAATTAAATTTCATAAAAGGTTCGCTAAAAAGTTAATAACGGATTTGATTCGTCCAAAGCTAAAGCTTTGGACTCCATTGAAAAATATAACGGATTTTATTCAGAGCGATGGATTTATCCTTTTTTATAACGAATCCTTGTAGTTTTAGAATAGACAACTGCGTGGAAATCGGGTATGATTCGCGCCCCGCGAGTTGTTCAGAAGTCGCAAGAGAATCTTCAGCAACTTTCAGCGATTCATTATTCAGTGTGCAACGATTTTTTAAATCTGATGTCCAAAGCTTTTATTGGACTCCAAACCCAAGCAGGCGGTTTCCGTTAAAACCTTTAGGTTTGGACATAAGATTTGGATATCAACTTTTTTAAGCCCACCGGGGCATAGCCCGGTTAATATGAGAGAAAAACAATATGTCAGCGCGAATCAGTTTATAGCTGAAAAATCAACTATCTTTACAACCGCCCATGCAGACAGTCTGTCGGCCGCATTTGTCAAAAAACATCTCGACTTTTTGCTCACATCCCTTGACGGGGTGCATCAGCATCCGCGTTATCATCCCGAAGGGGATGCCCTCTATCATTCTCTCCAAGTCTTCCAACTAGCGCACAGTGCTTGCAACGATCCCCAATTGTGGGCGGCGGCGCTTTTGCACGATATTGGCAAAGCGGTGAGTACTCCCGATCATGCCCAAATCGGTGCCGATGAATTGGAAGGACTCCTCTCCTCCCGCATTGTGTGGCTCGTCCGCCATCACTTGCACTTGCTCGTTGCGCCCAAACGTACTCGCCGTTGGCTACGTAATACGCCCCAACTCCGTGAGCTTGAATTGTTACGGGCTTGGGATTTAAAGGGGCGCTCGCCTATTGTCTCCGTTATAACTCCCAAAGACGCTATTGATATCTTGATGATGCATACTTCATCCATTCTGCCTAGCAGCGATGCTGCGTACTACTATGAAAATAAGGCGCTTGGATGAGTCGACGTCATTACACAGTCGCCGCTTAATTCTCATTTTCAGTGCCAACCATGCCTTTGCGAAAGGGAGGATTCCCTCCTTTGAAAAAGGGAGGATTTTATCTCAAATCGCCCCCAGCCGGTGCCCTTTCACCCTCAGCCCTACCTGGGGTGGTGAAAATAAGGTTATCTTGTCCCAAAAACTGATCCCGTTTTTATTCCGCATTGAAAATCATTAACAATTAACAATTCACACAATTCACAATTTACTGATCCCGTTTTTATTCCACATTGAAAATCATTCACAATTTCAGGCTAAAGTTTTTCGGAGAAAAACTTTAGCCTGAAACACAATTCACCATTCACAATTTTCATCACCCCAGCCCTACCCTCAAGGGGTATCTCTATACTGATAGTACAACGGATACGCGAAATAAACGGATGTTTTATTGACTTCATTTTCGGATTGAAAGTCAATAAAAATACCAAACGGGTCTATTTTTATTTTCACCCGCATCTGTGCATTCCGTATAACATCGATTTGAAATCCATTTAATGCATTTATCAATTAACACTATGAGGAAACAACGCTCGACAGAACTTCGTCAAACGCTCGCACACGAAGCCGCTCGTTTGATGTACGATGAGGGTGTGGATCAATACTTCGATGCCAAACGCCTTGCTGCCAAACGTCTCTTTGGGCGCGGTGGCGACAAAAAAATGCGTTACCGCCCTCAAGATTTGCCTTCTAATGGCGAAATTCAAGCCGCACTGCGGGAAATCGTCCAATTGACTGAGGGCGATCTCAATCAACAACGTCTTTTTGCCATGCGCGTGATTGCCCTTGAAACCATGAACGTTCTTGAACCTTTCGAGCCTAGACTGATAGGCTCAGTGAGTACCGGGCATGTGCGGCGCGGCAGTGATATTGATTTGCACGTTTTCACCGATAACATCGATGAAATCGAAGCCCATATCCATCAACGGGGATGGCGCTTTAAGACGAAACAAGTCACGATTCGGGTTGGGGGTGAATACAAGGACTATACTCACATCCTTTGTGGGCGCGTTTTTCCTATTGAGTTGTCAGTCTATTCATGCAATGAACTGAGAGTGACACCGCGCAGCAGTACCAATGGTAAGCCAATGGTGCGCGTTAAATCGTCGGCGCTGGAGAGACTGATTGCCGAGGAACATAGCCGGGAGTGGGAGTTGTATTTGGCGACGGGCGAAATTGCGGGATTTGAGCAATTTGAGGCCGAGGCCTGAACCTCAATTTTTCCTTAGTCCTTCTTCGTCCAAGACAAGTCTTGGACGAAAATGTCAGTTGCTATTAATTTCGCCCAAAGCCTGGGGCGTTGCCCCAGTTGAGTCTTCAGTGCCCTTTAGGGCACTTCAGCTATTAGACGACGGCTTTACCAAAGGCGGGGGGGATTATTTGTTTCTAATTCCGCAAACTGTGTGGCATTGGGCTAAAAGCCTGGGGCGTTGCCCCAGGCTATATTAATTCGCACCAAAGGGGCTATATTAATTCGCACCAAAGGGGCTAAAAGCCAGGGGCGTTGCCCCAGGCTATATTAATTCGCACCAAAGGGGCTAAATTGTTAACCTCTATGAAGTGAGGTTCATGGAAATCGGTTGCCACCCAATAAAAATTAGCAAAGCAGACCGAAGGTTCGTTTACGTCACAATTCACAATTCGTTTACGTCACCCCACGACTAGCCCCCCCCAATCGCATGCACGATTTCCACTTTATCCCCCGCTGACAAAACGTGGCTGTCAAATTGACTGCGCGGGACAATCTCTGAGTTGATCTCTACGGCTAACCGTTTGTTTTCTAAGTTTAATTGTTTTATAAAGTCGGCAATAGGGAGACCGTTTTCAACTTGCCGCGGTTCGCCGTTTAAAAAAATTTCCATCATTTTTATTCACCTGTTTGACTTTGGCAAAAATTTTTATTACAATACGCGCCCTCTTCACCGAGCGGGTGTAGTTCAATGGTAGAACTTCAGCTTCCCAAGCTGATAGCGTGGGTTCGATTCCCATCACCCGCTCCACTCTTTGCTTTTTAAGCATCATTTTCTTGTTGGGTGCAATTAAAAGTTATTCGATCTAGCGGGTGTAGTTCAATGGTAGAACTTCAGCTTCCCAAGCTGATAGCGTGGGTTCGATTCCCATCACCCGCTCCACTTCCAAATCTTCCCTAACCCCCTTTGCCAAAACTTACCTTTTCCCACAAGTGTCTAAAATTAATTATTAATCATTAGTCATTAATCATTAATCACTCTTTTCTCTGCGATTTTCCGGAAAGGAACGTCTCTGGGGAGTTAGAGATCGTCACATTTTTAAAATATTATGGTGGGATCCCAAACATGAAGTCTATAGTAAGTACAACGAATTACGCGGATAAACGAATGGCCGTAAGTAAGTACAACGAATTACGCGGATAAACGAATTTAGTACAACGTAGTACAACGAATTACGCGGATAAACGAATTAACGTGAATTCGACTTTAAATATCAGTGAGTTATTGAATTATTAATTATCTCAACTCGTTATTGATAATTACTGGATTATCAATCAGTTAAAAAAACATTGACTGGCTCATTTCACTCAATGGCCCACAATTAAAGAGTTATTCACGTATTAATGTTAAGGGTTTAATCGTCAAAAAAGTTTTTTTATCTCTTAATTATTGTCAAACAATTGATATCGATAAAATTTATCTACGAACTCACGTTACTTAATTCGTTTATCCGCGTAATTAGTTGTACTAAATTCGTTTATCCGCGTAATTAGTTGTACTAAATTCGTTTATCCGCGTAATTAGTTGTACTTAACCGTGAAAACGAGAATGCGCCCTGCCAAACTCAAGTTTGGACTCCTGCCAAACTCAAGTTTGGACGACTGATCACTGATCACTGATAACTGATCACTGATTAGCTATTTTCTTAGCAGTTGCAAAATCGGCCTTGCCGGTGCCCAGTTTGGGTATCGCTTCTACCGCCAAGTATTCTTTTGGAATCATTAACGGGTTGATGTCACTTCCCCGAATCTGGGCCTTTATTTTATCTATGTCCGTTTCTCCGGCTACCAACAGAACCACTTTTTCGCCTTTGCTGGCATCGGATAGCGCGACAGCGAGGACTTCTATTTCTTCATTATCAATGACTTGGGCTATTTGGGCCTCAACGGCGCCAAGGCTAACCATTTCGCCACCGAGTTTTGCAAAGCGGGAGTAGCGATCTAGGATAATCAGAAAGCCGTCTTTGTCTAGCTTGCCTTTGTCGCCTGATTTGTACCAGCGCACGCCGTCTTTTTCGACGATAACGGATTGGGTTTTTTCTGGATCATTGAGGTAACCTTTCATGATCTGGGTGCCGCCAATGAGAATTAATCCGGCTTCGCCGATGGGCAGTTCTTCTAGGGTGTTGGGATCGACGATTTTGATGGTGGTGCCAGGCAGTGGAAGGCCTACCGTGCCTATCTTGTTACCGGTTTGGATGTCACCGGAATAGGATAAGAGAATGTCGGGCATGTTGACGCTGGCGACGGGCGTGGTTTCGGTGGCTCCGTAGCCTTCGTAAATCTCTTTGCCAAATTTGTCTTTGAACGCGTTACGCACTTCGGGGTTAAGGCGCTCCGCGCCAGCTACCACAAGCCGCACCGATTGAAACATCAATGGGTGGATTTTGCGGCTGCGTGTGTAGATACGCAGGAAGGTGGAGGTGCCCAGTAGAAGAGTGACTTGGTATTGTGCTGCTAAGCGCCCAATGGTTTTGGCATCCGTTGGATCAGGTTGACATACCATGGGTATGCCTTCAATCAACGGCAAAAAGGTGGTGACGGTGAGGCCGAAGGCATGGAAAGTCGGTAACGCGTTGAGAATCACGTCTTCGTTCACTGGGTTTAGCACCGCGGTTATCTGTTTGATATTGCCCATAATATTGGTATGGGTCAGTTGCACACCTTTGGGCACACCTTCGCTGCCGCTGCTAAAGAGAATAGCGGCCGTGTCTTCTAGGGCCACGTCCTTGAAATACAAGGCTTTCAAAATAAAAGCCGGTAATAATTTGGCCTGTAGCAGTGCCAGAATCAGTGACGCTTTCGGTATTTCTTGCTTGATGTCTTCTAAGTAGACAAAGTTGGCTTGTTCTGTCAGCGGACTGAGATCAATACCTCGCGCCTCAAGTTTGCTTAAAAACAGCTTAGCGGTGAGAACGGTTTTAATTTCGGCCCGTTCCATGCTGAGCGCAACCACAGGGGGAGCGGCCGTATAATTTAAGTTAACCACCGTTTTGCCGTTTATCAAGACGGCGAGATTGGCTAACACTGTGCCGGATGATGCGGGCAATAGAATGCCAATATTCTGCTGGTTGCTCATCAGCGGTTTGAGTTTGCGACTAAAAACTAACGCTGCCGCCAGTAAGCGGCCGTAAGTCAATTGCGTATTAGCGTCTATGACGCTAACCTGACTGCTTTGCGCCTTCGCGGTTCGCAAAAAGCTAATAGGTAACGGTTCCAACGTTTGGATGTATTCTTGCCAAGTGTGGATAGAGGTTTCTAAAACGGCTTGTTTCACATCGCCAGCCGTCGCGTTGGGAGATAGCGCCTTGCCGAAGCCTACCGTGATTCGACGCTGGCCGGCATTGCCGGTCGAGTAACGATATTTACGGGTGGCATAAGAATAAAGACTGCCCCACAGTCCTCTTAAATAAAAAGGCACAATTACCGCTTGCGTATCTTTGACAGCGCGTTCAAATCCCGTTTTAAAAATACTCAGATGACCATTGTGGCTGATATGTCCTTCGGGAAACAGTGCCACCACTTCGCCTTGACTGAGATTTAAACGAACTTGCTCTAGTGCTTGCTTACTGCCAGCACGCCCAATGGGAATGACACGGAATAAGTCCAGAAACCATTTGAGATACCACTTTTCGTAATAAGTGCGAAACATTACAAAGCGAATTGGACGCGGCGAGGCGATTTGTAAAATCGCCCAATCTAGCCAACTGACGTGGTTGCCTAACAGTAAAACGCCCCCGCTAGATGGAATGTTTTTCATGCCCACCACTTGTACTTGGTAGCGTCGTTTCATCAATCCAGCAATTATATAGCGGATAAAGGATTGGGGTAATTTGGCAATGGCGTAAAAGGTGCCAACGAAGGTAATCGCAGCGAGCACGTAAAAAGTGGTTTGGTTGGTAAAGTGAACATAGGCTAAGCCGATAGATGCGGCCAAAAACACCAGCATGATGATGTTTTGGACAAAGTTATTGGCGGCCAAAATGACACCGGCTTCGTTTTCTTTGGCGTAATACTGAATTAGGGCGTTCAGCGGTACGATAAAAAGGCCGCCAAAGAAGCCATAAATCGTAAACAGTAGGGCAATGGACAGCGAGTCTCTTAGAAAAGGTAAAATTATCAACGAGATACAAATACCCAAGGCTCCCAACGGAATGATGCCGGTTTCAATATAATTCTTTGAAACCTTGCCGGCAAAAATGGCCCCGAAAACAATACCGATACCGCCTAAAGCCATCATGCCATTAGCTATACGAGTATCTGTCTCGCCAACCACTTCTTTGAGATGTGCGCCAAAATTGGCGAGTAAGACTTGGTTAATGGCAAAAAACAGGGAAAGGCCGATAATACTTAACCAAATCCCTTGGTTGCTCCACGCGCCTTTGATGTTGTCTCTGAGATAGCGCATCCGCAGGTATTTGCTGACATCGAATTTCAGCGCAGTATTCGTCTGCCGTTTTAAGGGCAAGCGCAAAGATAACAGGGCTTCGATAAGCGTTCCTGCTATCAGCAAGAAGCCGACATATTTAACCGATTGGAGAATATCTCCGAGAGATTGAAAGTTTTCTGAGAACAAGTGTTCAAAAAAGAGCGTATAAACCAAAGTGCCGGCGAGGATGGCAACGATTGTGACGGATTGTACGGCGGAGTTAGCGGGCGCTAAATTGTTTTTGCCCACCAGTTCTCTGATATAGCCGTATTTCGCTGGCGAATAGAAGGCACTTTGCAGTGCCAATATAAAAGTCAGCCAAAAGGCTAACCAAAAAGCCCCTGTGTAATAACACACTGTAATCATAGCGGTGATGGGCAGGGCGATGAAGGCGGCGATGATAATGACGCGATTTTTGGAAAACTTGTCAGACAAGAATCCGGCTGGCGTAAAAGTCATAACAAACGGCAACAAAATCATTGCCTGAATGATGGCGGTATAAACCCGCAACTCGGTGCCCTCATAGAATTTAAAGAGGGCGTTTTGGATGATGATCTTATGTCCAAGATCAGTGAAGGCATTCAAAAAAACAACGACTAAATAAGGCATAAATGCCTTGTTTTTCCATATTGATTGTTCCATTATGCTTGGTTTTTCCTGTTGGGTTATGGGTATAATTAAGTACAACTAATTACGCGGATAAACGAATTGAGTACAACGATACAAGAGAAAAATCGGCTTTTATCAATCCTTATCGATAATCTAATCGTTGTCGCTATTATACTCAAGAAGGGAACAACTTTTTGAGAAACAAAAATAACTTAAGTAACTACCGAAAAGCCCCAACGGGGCGATATTAATATAGCCTGGGGCAGCGCCCCAGGAAATTTTTGGGCATTCCAATATTTTTCTGAACATCTATAGTACAACAAATTTGGAAATAAACGAATGGGGTAATGAATTCATTTATAGTGCAAATGGTTAGGATTTGGACTGAAAACATATCCCTACCCTTCTCAAGAAAAATATAAAACCACCAAAACAACCCCGAAGGGGGAATTAACAATTAATCATTAATTATTAATCATTAGTTATTATTCTCCCCGAAGGGGTTGAATGTGAAACGCAGTAACTCGCTACGCGAGATAATAGCCTTAAGGAAAACCTCTCATCGTTATACACAAGTCTTTTGGATACCAGGTGCATCCCCAAAAGTACAACGGATACTCGAATCGAAGAAAAGCTATTTTTATGAACTATAGCACACTCGAAGTGTAATTCAATGGCAAAGGCTTTTTATCTGCTTGAATCTGAGTTAATAAACTCGAAATGATCTTCTTGATGGCTTTGTCAGATAAAATCTCTTTGAGTGCTTTGATAAATTCGGCTTCGTTCTGGCACTGGTAAGACTTGCCCGTGCTTGAAGCGATTTTAAGAGGATACATCGTCATGCCATGAAAGACAGAAAGAACGTTATAACTGTATTTCAGGGAAGGTGCAAAGATCAGCAAATCAAGCACAAAGTCTAGATCATTGTCATCGTGGCGTTTAGCACTCCGCTCAACCTCTCCAATCAGCTCAGTTTTGGTTATCTCTCTGAGTAAGACGGCTTGTTCAAGTAAAATATTATAAGGTGTTCGAGCAGATTCTATTTCAGGAAGCTCTCCCCAAAGATTTTCAATTGCTAGAGTTGCCATCATCAATCTCCTTTTCAATTGCTTTACCCCAAGTTGCACCACAATGCCATTAAGTTAAGGTAAGGAAAAGGCCGTTCGTTCGTTTGTAGTAGGCGATTTATCGCCTTAATTGCTACTACCAAACTCAAGTTTGGACTCCTGTGAATAAACTGCTTGACTTTATAAATATAAACCGTAAAAATAGTCACTTTATCAATTAAAACATAACTTGTCAGATGGAAACTGAAACGGTAAAAGTTCATTGGCTTTTTAAATTTAATAAGATTTCGTCGGTCATATTACCTATATTGATTGGTTTTATGATATTAATTAACCATATCGAAGGCAATGAGGATTCTTTTCAGAATGTGTTTCTATATGTTTCGTTAGCGGTTTCTTTATTCTTATTGCATAATGACAATGGTGAACAGTAAATGGGTAGTCTACAAAAGTAGCCACAGTAGCTATACTTGACACCGTCGCAATTTGCGCTTTTGTCATTTCTTTGATATGAGAAATCTTATTGGTACTTACAGATTTTTATCTTTGCGAGAAATGACAAAAAAGCTCAGTTTATGGCGATGCTCAGTATAAACGGATATTTTTATCTGGAGAGTCTCCGTCAAATGATGGGAAAACCTCCAAGGTTTGGCAAGCTTGGAGGTTTTTAACCCTGAAAATATCTGAAAAACAACAGTAAATGTTGTTCACTTCGCGTTGAATCCGCTGTTTTTTAGGCAATTTTGGTAGAAAAGAGGTATTTTCAGGCATAGACTCCTTAGACTGTGATCTCGATTTGAGGTTGTCACTTGATGATCAAGTAAGTTTTTAGTCTGACAATGCACAAGGATTGTATATAATAAGGGATTTTATTCGCTAAGCATAAAATTACCTCAGTCAACTTTTTATACAGCAATGACAACGGAATAGCTAAGTACCCGTGCAGGTAAAAAAAATAAATCTAACAAAAACTAGGGGGTAAGGCGCATAGGAACCGCTCATGGCGGAAAACTTGATCATCGAGTTATAAGGGCGAATAAACACTTCATGTTCAAACAGCCCAAAGCATTACCGTTTTTTTTATAACACATAAAAATGGCGGAGATTCAACAGCGTGAAAACATTTTTCTTTTTGACAAGTTTTCCCTGACATAAAACCCTAGTGCCTTCTTGGTGGGCACGAATAGCATCATTATAAAAAACATTGTCCACCTCCACCTTAACTTGACGTTTTTTACCGTCGATATCGCTTAAAATAGCGATGGTTCCCACTTTGTCATTGGTTTTACGATTAAGTGCAACCACATTTCCTTCCAACTTGACTTCTTCAAAACCCATTTTTCGTAACGCATAACCAGCTTGTTTAATAGAGGGCATAATCTCTGTTGGAAAGACGACTTTTTCGATCTTTTTGGAGAGATTTCGATGCCGATAGGACCAAGACACCGCAATTTCCAACGCGTGAGATTGACCTACGCCCATCATAGTTTTTATGGCATCACACAGATGAGCACTGACTCCTTCAGAAACCATTTCAGAGGCGGCTTTGAAATCAAAACGCGCTTGCTGACTGGCCAAAACGGCTATTTTTTTAAGCGAATTCAGGGCCCGCATCAAGGTTTTGACAACCCGCCGTTCAAAAGGGGGGGAATAGCGAGCGATCTCTGTTTTCATTAATTGTGGATTAAGCGGCGAAATTAATTTGACGACATAACCGTCAGGTGTACTGGGTGCTAAACGTACTTGATTTAAGTATTCCGTCACGAATTGAGGTAGAGTCCTCCGATAATAAGGTTGCGGTTTCTTATCCTCACTCAGATCAACCGTAGACATGGCTATATATTTAAGCATCTCTTTGGCACCTTGATGTAGTCGTAAACCATAATCCAACGGCAGCGTTGTGGGATGAAAAATATCGATGATTCTGATTTGTATCACATCTCCTAAAGACAGAGTCTCCAAATCGACTTTAATCGCCAATTGAGAGCGATTTTCAAACATAGCCAGCGTCTTGATTGTTTCTTTCATGCGGGTGGCAAAATCTCGCCAATCCGAGTTTAAAGGTAACAGGATTTCAAATTCTTCTCCGGTGCCTTTTTGACGTTGAATCCAGATAGAAGCTTTATCTTCAATCTGCTCAACTTCTTGCCAACCAAAAGCGCGAAGATAAGCGGCGATGTCCAATGGATTCAGTGCTTCAAAAACAGCATTGTCAAGAATGTCTACTTTCATCAGAATCTCCTTTGAGCAATCTCATTCATAATATGTTTTAAACTCTCTACGGTGAATTGTTGGTTCCGTGGGATATGAATAGTCACTTTATTGCCCTTTCCCGTATAAGCTTCCATTCCAGATAACGACTTCCAATAACCACAATGATGCAAAGCTAATTTGTCTTCAGAATGACACAACCAATGATTAATATCGTCAGGCACGTACACTACCACTAAAATACGGGGAACCAAAAAACGTTCATCTCTCAAATCATCATAATTTTTAAGTGGTATTCTGATAGAAAGATGCTCATCTGCCAGTACGTTGGCAGAAGTACATTTCATCTGAACTCCTAAACTATTTCTAAATCAATACTCTCATCATCGGGGTTTCTATTGTCTTGCATGAGTCCAAAACCGGCGGCAGAAGCAACAGCATGAACATAAGCGATACTAAATTGTTCTTTTTGATGATTCAAATCCATTATTTTTCACCAAATTTATTAGAAAAAATCATCTCAAAAACCAAAGGATCATCGATCATTAATAGATTGGTTTATTTCTGAAAATAGCAATGTTCATTCTCGAAACAACTAAGTGCGTTCAGTAGAGTCAATTTAGGTTCATCATTCCTTAACAAGGTTTTGAGTAACACGATAATTAAACTTCTGACAAGCGTTTCTTTTGCCCGTTTAAGATACTTAGTGTGTAGAAAAGTATAAACCGCCTCTAATTCACTGGGAAAGGAGGGACGTTTAATATCCTCCATAATGCAACTCAGTGCCTTTTTGCCTTGTAGCGGAGAATGTTGCAAAAGGTGTTTGATCGCATGGACAAGGTGAACGCGAACTAATTCGGGCGTTGGTTGAAATAAGTCCTCTTCTTCTGCGGCAAAAGCGGGATGGGCACACAGGTGACGATCATGTTGGAGACGTACTAAGTCTTGGTATTCAATTGAGGATAACAATTCAAATTCTGTGTATGCGGTTTTCAGCAGTTTTTGTTCAATGATTTGTAATTGGATCACATCTTTTTCAGTGATAAATCTGTTCATTTGCTCGATAAATGCTTTGGCATTGTTATCACCTTGGCTGGCAAATTCGCGTATCTTGGTAATAATGTCATAAGAGACGGCAATCCAAGTGGACACAATAGCGGCCCGATAGGCGCCGGTTCGATAGGTATCAACTGCTTCTAAAATATAAGAGAGTGAGACTTTGTCTTTTACAAGGAGAACTAATTCATCCAAGTCAGTTAATCTGAGATTGTTCATTGTTTATTCCTATAGTCATTGTCGGGAGCCGAGATTGCGTAGCTTTCTACCCTACCCACCTTGCCCAACACAGCCCTAGTCCTCTCTCGATGTGAATCAAACTTGACACACCCCTATCCTAGGCTGTCGAAATATAGGTATTTTTGGTCATTTTCGTGCCCCGTCTTTTGTCCTTAAGTAAATGACTTGTAAACCTATAAATGGCATCGTTTTTTGACTTTATTCTTATATCCAAAAACCGGAAATTATAAATCACGCTTAGGCTAGGTATTTCGACAGCCTACCCCTATCCCTCTCAAGAAGGGAATCAAACCGCGGCCCCCTCTGAACACACCCCCTTCGGGGTTGGCGCATTGCATCCATCTAGTACTCTGTCAATGTTCTATTGACGGGTAACAGGTTTTAACTTGGCACTACCAAACACTCTCTGGCACTACTGCCAAACTAAAATTTGGACTCCTGCCAAACGACTCTTGCCAAACTCAAGTTTGGACTCCGGCCTTCCTTACGTTTGGACGGATTTAAAGGCGTTGCCAAACTCAAGTTTGGACTTCTGCCAAACTAAAGTTTGGACTCCTGCCAAACTAAAGTTTGGACGGATTTATGTTAGGGAGATTGGCCTATATATCTCAATCTTCATCGTTTTTGGCCTTGGCTTGTAGAAAGGCCTTTTGCAACATTTTGCCAAACGCTTTCAGCGATTCACGGTGTTGGTTAAGAAATTCTACCGCATTTTCTTGGCCTTGCTTACGCGCCTCTGCAATTAATATGTCAAACATCGCATCCGTTTCATCACTCAGCAATTCGGGATGTTGTAACAAAATGTTGCTGCGCTCTTCATGCGTGGTAGCTTCAAGCCATTTATGTAATGCCGCCCAAAGGAAATCAAATTTGTCTGTGTCCATAACAATCCTTATTCAGTGATCAGTTATCAGTTATCAGTTATCAGTGTTCAGTTGTCAGTGTTCAGTTATCACGATTCGCTTAATAAATACAACAAAATCATAAATTGACAGTTTATGCGTCCAAACGAGATATTTTTTATCAAGGGAATGGTAAGTGATCAGTGTTCAGTGAAAATTGAATCAGCAATCAGTGATCACAGAAAAATGATAATTGAATCAGTAAGGATCGAAGAAAAATTAATTTCCCCAATAGCTTTCAGTGCCCTTTAGGGTACTTTAGCTTTTAGTGGCGGAAGTTATTTTTTAGCTGTTCCTAATCACTGTTCAGTGATAACTGAAGAAAAATTAATTTCCCCAATAGCTTTCAGTGCCCTTTAGGGTACTTTAGCTTTTAGATTGGCGGAAGTTATTTTTTAGCTGTTCCTAATCACTGAGCACTGATAACTGATCAGTGAAAAACTGATAACTGATCACTACGCTAAAAATGAAAATTCCTGTTTTTTCTGAAAGGCCGAAAAATCGGTCTGCTTCAAGGCATGCTTAACGGCTTGTGTTATCTCATCTTTAGACGCGGTGGCTTGCTCTTTTTCCATCAGTGCTAACCTCACTAATTGAAAAAATTCCCGGAGCGTTTTGAGTGTCTGTACAAATAACTCATCGCCATGCTTACGGGCTTCGTCCATCAGCCAACCAAACATCTTTACCGGCCGATCTGTTAACAATTCCGGATATTCTTGTAAAATGTTGACACCTTGTTCTAGCGTCGGGGCTTTTAACCAAACTAACAGTTTAGCCAGCGTTTCTTGAAAATCAAAAAACTCAGTTCCCGCCGCCAAGGGTGCTTGTTTGGTGCCTTTCTTTGACTGTATTAACTTCGCCGCATACAACAAGGCGATATCCTTACTTGAAAGGGCTTGCTTAAGCGCCTGCAACAACATACGGCGCCCTTTATAAAATTTTGCCAGATCTGCATTTTCCAGCGATTGAGCCTCTTTGATAAGCGACTCAAACAAATTATCAACAAAGCGAGTGAGCAATTGAGGATTTTGTAGGACAACCATAAGGCCTTCTTCTGGCGTAGGCGTTTCAAACAAAAATTTCTGTAAGGCCGACTCAATGCTATCTAAATCAAATACTTCTTTGTTCATTATTGCCCTCGACTGATTTTTTAGTGGCCGAGTTGGCGTTTAATCATTCTTATGATGAAAGAAATTTCATCTCATTTTTTTATATTCATAAAAAAGATAAAGGCCACTTCAAATAAATGTTTACCACTCGACAATTTTTGGTAAAAAATTCATCTATGAATCCCCGCCAGAAAATCTCAAATCGCTCTTGGTAATCGGTGATCGGTAATCGGTAATCGGTAATCGAACATCGTGAGTTTGAGAAAACTTTTGATGAGTGGGTGTGTCCAGTTGTCCTTTTGGAAGTTTTTAGGGAAAAG
>NBMI01000140.1 GCA_002085445.1 Candidatus Parabeggiatoa sp. nov. 2 | reverse complement strand
TCATGTAGGGGCAATCCTTTATGGTTGCCCCTTCGATATTGGCTTATCGATAAATACCCGAAAATTTATGCTTCAGTACTTAACATCGCCCCGTTGGGGCTTGCTAGGGGCGGTGCCCTTGGCTTTATTAATATCGCCCCGTTGGGGTTTGCTAGGGGCAACGCTCCTAAAATTTTGGTTTCTCAAAAAGTCCAATTTTCTCCCATCTTGAGTCTAATTATATGGGACATACTTGAAAAAGGTGAAAATGAAATAAGGGATTGAATTAGCAAGCCTTATGATTTTCAACTCAAATATTAAACTTAAAAAATCCTGATTCTAACGGATTTTGGGGACACCAAGAATAATGGGGTGTTTTTATTATCTAAAAGGGCAAACACACAGGTTTGTCCCTACGATTCTGCATTTGTAGGGGCTTTCCTAAGAGTTCTCCCAAAATCCGTTACAATCAGAAAAAATCCGTTTATTCCCCAAATCCGTTGTACTTTCAGTATACAGATCATCTGAAAAAAAACCTTTGGTGTGCTTTGGGGCTGTCAGAAGTTATGAGGGTAGGCAACACGTTGCCACCCTACCTGGTTGATATACCCACTTTCAAAGCATTAAGCGCCTTTTTGAGATTTTACCGAAACCGGATGAGATTCAAAAATGATCGCTTTTTCAAGATAAATACCAGAGATGATAGCTGAGTGTACATATTTGACGGTATTTGTCACCTTGAAGACTTGATTGATTTCTTTTACAAAAGGATCGGTGGTTTTTAAAATGGTTGAGCGTATAATTTTTTTCCGGATGGCTTGACTGAGATGATTATTAAGTACCGTGACTAAATCTATTAACGCCGTTTTCAACCTTAAATTTTCATACGCTGGCGCGCTGACAATCAGATTCCAATCGGTGACATCATACTCAAAAGCCTTGAGCATAAACAATGAAATAGCACCTTTTTCTTGCTTAAGCGCTTTTATCGTATGACGGAACTCTTTTACCAATATTTCATGATCCATCTTATACTCAGCACGGATCGAGGCAAAAGTTTTTCTAAGCAAAAACTTTTGCCTCGATCATAATTTGCACTTTTGTCATTCAGAATCCCGACGATCCCTTTGATCGGCTTGTCCCTTTGATCGGAGGGAACTTGAACTTGGACTTGAACTTGGACTTGAACTTTGAGGAATCTTATTGAAATTGAAAAGAAGGGTTTCAGCTTCTTCAAGTAGAAGCCTAGCAAGTTCTTTTAATTCGTTTCGAGTTGGCATAGAACATTTTGCCGTGAATTTTGGTTCTTGTGTTTGATATCAATCATAAAAAGCGCTATTTGGCTTGTGCCTAGTAGCGCTTTGGTTGGAAATTGTGATGGGTTTTGCTATCGCTCTACCCATCCGACGCTTGCTTAAAATTTTCCTTTCCGACGCTTACTTACGTTCCACCAACTCAGCCACAATTTGCTTCAACACTTTAAAAATGCGGAAAATATCGAAAATGTCATCACGAGTGGCCGTATAAGGGTGACTAATGCAATATTTGACATCTTGCAATACCATAAAAAACCAAAATTGGCCCTGTATATAACATCCGTAAATCGGATGTTTATGTTCATTAATTTCCTGAGCCACCAACATAGCAGCTAGGGCTTGCGCTGCGGGATCACCTTTCGGGTCTTTTTCTTTCTTGTACTCTTGAAAACAAAAAATAGGGCTTTTTTGGTTTGCGGAAGCCACTAGCAATTATACCATCTGGCCTACCAGACATTTCTATACCATCAACAGTACCGCTAAATGATCGCTCTGCAAAGAGGCCAAACTTTTTACTTGAAAAATTGACTGAAGAAAATATCGGCCCAATGAAATGCTGGATTAATTCCATTTCATTCCAATCACGGACATGGCTTTTGAGTGTCTGTTGAAACATAACAATGATTTGTCGTTCTAGATCAGAAATTTCTAATTCTTTTAACAGCCAAGCCGGTAATATTTGACAATCATCGATCTGTTCTAAATTAAAGGTTGCGTCCAGTTGAGCTAAAGTACAATCCTTAAAATTAAGCATCATTCTTGCCTCCTTATCAAGAATTCTTGCCTCCTTATCAAGAATAATAACTTTTATTAGCCTACTATAGATTTTCAGAAAACTAATTTCAAAACAGCCAACAGCTATTCAGGCTAAAGTTTCGCTCCGCGAAACTTTAGCCTGAACAATTGTCTGAAAGCTTTCGTCCCCTAAAGGGGACTAAATAATTATCTGAATATCTATACAAACGGGCCTTTTCCTTAACTTAATGGCATTGTCTTAAACCATGCGAGTGACGCTTTTCGCTTTTGCTACAACAAAGTGTAGCTCAATCAACTGGCGCGAGTAATATGATACAAGCACCCTCTTTTACAGTCTCGACGAGTCGCATCGACATCATTGCCATCGAGAGGTAAACCGGTATGCTGCTGAAGCCGCATACCGATTTATGGTTTTAATTATACTTTGCATCGTTACAAACGGCGCTTTTGTCATTTTTAAGACGGAGAAATCTTGGGCTTAAAAGGAGAAGTTCTCAAGTTCAAGTTCAAGTTCTTATCTGTTCCCTCCGCTCAAATGGATCGGGATCGTCGGAATCGTCGGGATGAGACATGACAAAAAAGCTCATGTTCAGTATAGCGGCATTGCTGAACAACCGGTCAACAACCAGTCAGTTTCAACACAGGAGACGATAATATGAAACGAGAAGCATACAAACTTCAATACTTCATGCCCGACAAAAACAAAACCGTCACAGGCAACACGCTAGAGGAAATCGTGAAGGCGGTGCGCTACTCCGGGCCATACGACCACAATCAGACATTTGAGGAATATTGTCAGCAGGTTGTGAGTGGAATTCGCTGTTAGAATAACACAATAGTGCCACCAACGCCTGAGGCAATCCTTGAGCAATGGCTTAAGATAGGCATCCTCGTTCCCGTGACAGAGGAGCAGGAAATGAAAGCAATAAGTCCTCAACCCCGTAGGGGTTGAATCTTAAGAGCCACTGGTGGAACCTGGGGAAAGCAATAAGTCCTCAACCCCGTAGGGGTTGTGGGCCTCTCCTCGGCCCTCCCCCAGGTTTTGCCTTCATATTCAACCCTTTCAGGGTTGCCTTCCCCCTTTCCTTCCATCCCAAGTTGCACCTGGGGCTATTCATATTCAACCCCTACGGGGTTGCCTTCCCCCTTTCCTTAAATTCCCATGTTTCACCTCAATGCCATTAAGTTAAGGGCTTTCCCCTTGGGATTGCCCCTACAAACCGTCATGTCGTGTAGGGGCAATCCTTTATGGTTGCCTCACCCAAAAGCGGTACGATATGGCATTGAGGTTTCATATTCAACCCTTTCAGGGTTGTCCTCCCCCTTTCCTTCCATCCCCAGGTTCCACCTTTTCAGGCAAAAGTTTCGCTCCGCGAAACTTTTGCCTGAAAGGCTATTCACACCCTACGGGGTTGTGGGCCCCCTTCTTGATCCGCCCCTCTTTGAGAGGTCCAAGATAAATCTTGGACTCCTCTTGTAACTTCCGCAAGCGAGATCACTTTTGACTTAAAAAAGAACCTTATTTTCACCACCCCAAGGCTAAACTGATATAATAACCGGCCTATTTCACTGTTCCAATGTGATAAAGCAGTGGGATAAGAAAAACCCGTTTTAATTTAATGATTAAGAGGAACCTTAAAATATGAGTTCTGGCAAAATTGTGCAAATTATTGGTGCAGTGGTTGACGTTGAATTTCCGCGTAATGCCATGCCAAAGGTTTATGATGCGTTGTTGGTAGATGACAACAAGTTAACCCTAGAAGTGCAGCAACAATTAGGGGACGGCGTAGTTCGTGCCATTGCGATGGGCACTACCGATGGGATGGGCCGAGAATTATCTGTCACCAATACCGGTGAGCCGATTAGTATGCCCGTTGGACAACAAACCTTGGGCCGCATCATGGATGTTTTGGGCGAACCCGTGGATGAAAAAGGCCCCATCGGCGAGGAGAAAAGATGGTCAATTCACCGTAAAGCGCCCGCCTTTGAAGAACTTTCTGCCAGTAACGAGTTGCTAGAAACGGGCATTAAGGTGATTGACTTGATTTGCCCGTTCGCTAAGGGCGGTAAAGTCGGCCTATTTGGGGGTGCCGGTGTCGGAAAAACCGTCAATATGATGGAGTTAATTCGGAATATCGCCATCGAACATAGCGGCTATTCCGTCTTTGCCGGTGTCGGTGAGCGTACTCGTGAAGGCAATGACTTTTACCATGAAATGACGGAAAGCAAAGTGCTAGACAAAGTGGCACTGGTGTATGGGCAAATGAATGAACCGCCCGGCTGCCGTTTGCGCGTTGGCTTGTCTGGTTTAACAATGGCCGAATATTTCCGTGATGAAGGCCGCGATGTGTTGTTGTTTATTGATAACATTTATCGTTACACCCTGGCTGGCACAGAAGTCTCTGCTTTGTTAGGACGTATGCCTTCGGCGGTGGGTTACCAACCGACACTGGCTGAAGAAATGGGCGCGTTGCAAGAACGGATTACGTCTACCAAAACAGGTTCTATTACTTCAATTCAAGCCGTGTATGTGCCAGCGGATGATTTAACTGATCCATCACCCGCCACCACCTTTGCTCACTTAGATGCCACCGTGGTGTTATCTCGTCAAGTGGCCGAGTTAGGCATTTATCCGGCGGTGGATCCGCTTGACTCTACCAGTCGTCAACTTGATCCGTTAGTGGTGGGGCAAGAACATTATGATGTTGCACGCGCTGTGCAGGGCACTTTGCAACGTTACAAGGAATTGAAAGACATCATTGCTATTTTGGGCATGGATGAGTTATCTGAAGAAGATAAACTTACCGTGAGTCGCGCCCGTAAGATTCAAAAGTTCTTGTCACAACCCTTCTTTGTGGCGGAAGTGTTTACCGGCACTCAAGGCAAATATGTGTCTCTTAAAGACACCATCAATGGTTTCAAAGCGATTGTGAACGGTGAACACGATAATTTACCGGAACAAGCGTTTTATATGGTGGGTTCCATTGAAGAAGCCGTTGAACAAGCCAAGCTGATTTAATTTCAGTTATCCGTCTTCACAGATCAGTTTTTCAGTGATCAGTTGAGGAGGAGTCCAAGATTTATCTTGGGCGTCGGAGTCTAAGATTTATCTTGGGCGTCGGAGTCCAAGATTTATCTTGGACGTCCATAAGTTGTACTGGTTCATTCCAGTTGATGGCCCACAAATAAGGGTTATTAACGTATTAATGCTAAGGTTATTGAAAAGTCGAAGCGGTAGTTTTCATTCCGGAGTCGGCCCCCGTCTCCTATCGCTTTTAGCCATAAGCCCTTGCTACTAGCGATTTAATTTGCAACAACTCTACTGAAAAACTGATCACGGAAACTGATCACTGATGACTGAAAAACGGCTCACTGAAAACTGATCACTGTGCAGCCATCTGAAAGCCCAAGTCTCCTAAAGGAGACTAAATTAATTATCTGAATATCTACTGAAAAACTGATCAGTGAAAAACGGCTCACTGATAACTGATAACTGATAACTGATAACTGATCACTGAAGAACTGATCATTGAATTGAAAAATGAGGAATTACAAATATGGCAATGACCGTTCATGTCGATATTGTCAGTGCAGAGGCCGAGATTTTTTCCGGTTTAGCTGAAATGGTAATTGCACCGGCAATGCAAGGTGAAGTCGGTATTATGCCGCGTCACGCCCAATATATCACGCCACTGAGCGAGGGCGCTGTCAGGCTCAAAATCGATGATGATCATGAAGAGTCTTTTTATATTTCTGGTGGCTTATTAGAAGTTCAGCCACATAAAGTCACGGTGTTGTCTGATGCCGCGCTACGAGCCTACGATATTGATGAGAAAGCAGCATTAGAAGCCAAACAACGCGCTGAAAAACGCTTATCAGATAAACAAGCGGCCTTTGATTATACGAAGGCACAGGCGGAATTGGCCGAAGCGATGTTGCAATTACGTGCGGTTGAAAAGTTGCGTCAGCTTAAAAAATAAGCGTTTATGATCGTCCAAAGCTGAAGTTTTGGATTCCATTGTCCAAAGCTAAAGCTTTGGACGGAATTGTCGCTGAAGCTTTGGACTCCATCACTACAATGAAACTTTCTATTATTATACTTGCCGCCGGGCTTGGTAAACGCCTGCAGTCTGATTTGCCCAAGGTTTTGCATCAACTTGCCGATAAGTCCTTAATTCGCCACGTACTTGATACTGCCTTAACCCTTAAGCCAGACAACATACAGATTGTTTATGGTTATAAAGGCGAACAAGTCCGTGAGGCGCTTGCCGATGTCAACGTCAATTGGGTAGAACAAGCGCAACAATTGGGCACCGGGCATGCCGTTGCTCAAGCCATGCCCCAAATCGCGGATGATGCGATGGTGTTAGTGCTTTGTGGCGATGTGCCTTTAATCAGTTCCACGACGCTGCAAGCGTTGTGTTCGCAAGCCGACGCGAATAGTCTTGGCGTTCTCACTGTTGAATTAGATAACCCACACGGTTATGGGCGGATTGTTCGCAATGCAGCGGGACAAGTTGAGCGCATTGTTGAAGAAAAAGAGGCGGACGCTCATATTAAACAAATTAAAGAAGTCAATGCCGGCGTGTACACCATTCCTGCCCGCCATTTGCGCCGCTGGTTAGCGTCTTTAAACAATAATAATGCCCAAGGCGAATATTACCTAACTGACATCATTGCATTGGCAGTGCAAGACAATCGGCCTATTTACACCACCACAACTCACAATGTGTCCGAAGTGATGGGCGTGAATGATCGCCAGCAATTGGCAACCCTAGAGCGTTATTATCAAACGCAACAAGTCAATCGCCTGATGTTGGCGGGTGTTACAGTGCGCGATCCGGCCCGTCTTGATATACGCGGCACTGTACAGACGGGGCGTGATATCGCGATTGATATCAATGTGATTCTTGAAGGCGAAGTGACGCTCGGTAATCGTGTCAAAATAGGCCCCGATACCGTCATACGCAACGCTAAAATCGCTGATGATGTTGAGATATTCTCTCATTGCGTGATTGAAAATGTTGTGATTGGGGCCAATTGTCGAATTGGGCCTTTTGCGCGTTTGCGCCCGGAAACGGTATTAGCGGAAAAGGTGCATATTGGTAATTTTGTTGAGATTAAAAAATCGACGGTCGCGCAAGGCTCTAAAATAAATCACCTGAGCTATGTCGGTGATAGTGAAGTCGGTAGCGGCGTGAATATTGGCGCCGGAACTATCACCTGTAATTATGACGGCGCGAATAAACACAAAACGATCATAGAAGACAATGCGTTTATCGGCTCAAATACGCAATTAGTCGCGCCAGTGACGGTGGGTGCCGGAGCAACTATCGGTGCTGGCTCTACCATTACGCGAGATGCACCGCCCGATACTTTAACATTAAGACGCCCACCCCAAAAAACCATCTCTGGATGGCAACGTCCTACCAAGAAAAAACCCTAATCTTTTCACCGCTCACCCACACCCAAGCAAACTCCCTCAACGGAGAGGGAACTCCCTCCCAATGTGAATTGTGAATTGTGAATTGTGAATTGTGAATGATTTCAATTATGAATAAATGGTCATGGCTAAATTATTTCGCCACCCCCGAATATGAAAATCCGTTTCGGAACGCGTATCCGTTGTACTAGATGCTGTGGCTATTTTCACAGTAAAAACGGGATCAGTTTTTGGGCCAAAATCACCTGATTTTCACCACCCCACACGTAACCCAATGCCCTTAACTTAATGGCATTGACACGACGTAACCACCCCAAGGTGTTTTTTCTTGCCCACCAAAACTTCCTGTGGGCAACGTTGTTGGGTGGTACAAAAGAACGTTTTTAGTTTACGTCGTTTACATCGTTTACGTCACAATTAACAATTCACAATTCAAAATTCACAATTCACAATTCACAATTCATAATTCACAATTCACAATTACCAACCCTTGACATTTGCCCCGCTTTACCATACACATTAAAGTCCCATTGCAACAAAAGGTTTATCTTTCTTGAACGATATTCCGATAAGTGTGCTATTTGGCATACTGGTTTTTCTCATCTTATCTTCTGGATTTTTCTCGGCCTCTGAAACCAGCATGATGGCAATCAACCGTTATCGGTTGCGCCATCTGGCGGCCAAAAAGCACCGCGGCGCACAGCGTGTTAGTCAATTACTGGAGCGCCCAGATCGCCTGATTGGTGTGATTTTATTGGGCAATAATTTCGTCAATATTTTAGCGTCCTCAATTGCAACGGTTATCGCGCTTGATTTGATGGGCGAAGCCGGGATTGCGGTTGCGGCGGCCTTGTTGACGGTAGTTATTCTCATTTTCAGTGAAGTCACGCCCAAAACAATCGCGGCACTCCATCCAGAAAAGGTGGCATTTCCCGCCTCGTTTGTTATTAAGCCTTTATTATCAATATTATATCCCTTGATATGGGCGCTCAACGGCATTGGTAATAGCTTGCTGAAATTGTCCGGTATTTCTAAGCAAAACCAAGATAACCATCACTTGAGTCCTGAAGAGTTGCGGACGGTGGTACACGAAGCGGGAGGACTTATTCCTCCGCGCCATCAAAAAATGTTGTTGGGCATTTTAGATTTAGAGAAAGTCACCGTGGAAGAAATTATGGTGCCGCGCAATGAAATTGTCGGTATTGATATCGACGCGCCACTGGACGTGATTACCGAACAATTGGCAATCAGCCAACATACTCGTTTGCCGCTGTACCGTGAAAACATAGATAATGTCATTGGTGTGGTACACCTGCGTAAATTGCTGCGCTTGTTCAAGCACGATGAGTTTAGCAAGAAACAGTTGGAAAAAATCGCCCGTGATCTTTATTTTGTACCTGAAGGTACGCCTTTACATACGCAATTACTTCATTTTCAAAGACATAAGCGGCGCATTGGTTTGGTGGTAAATGAATATGGCGATATTCAGGGCTTAATTACCCTTGAAGACATTCTCGAAGAAATTGTTGGCGAGTTTACCACGAATCCTGACGCTTTGAGCTTAGATATTCATCCACAAGAAGACGGCACTTTTCTTGTTGATGGCAGTATCACGGTGCGAGAATTTAACCGCATGATGCAATGGAATTTATCCACCGATGGGCCCAAAACGCTCAACGGCCTGATTTTGGAGTATTTAGAAGTGATTCCCGAAGCCGCGACGAGTTTGCTTTTGGATGGGCATCCGGTGGAAATTGTGCAAATGGCTAATAAGGCCGTGAAAATGGTAAAGATTATGCCCAATTTAAAAGTACCACAAGCGCAAGTGAAAAAGGACTTAGAAGAAGGAGAAAGCTAAAAGGTTTTGGTGATTGAAAGCCCCAATCCCGAAGGGAAATTAACAATTAATCATTAATCATTAATCATTAATCATTAATCATTAATCATTAACTATTAATTGGGCCCCAACCCCGTAGGGGTTGAATATGAATAGCCCCAGGTGGAACCTGGCCGTAGGGGTTGAATATGAATAGCCCCAGGTGGAACCTGGGGAAAGGGCCGGGGAGGGCCACAACCCCGTAGGGGTTGAATATGAATAGCCCCAGGTGGAACCTCAATGCCATTAAGTTAAGGAAAATGTGTTATAGTTATTAACTTTCAAACAGTAGGTAAAATCAATTTATGGAAAAAAAAAACATTGGCAGGCGAAAATGATAAAGCCACCCGTTAAATGGAGATTATTCGCGAGCTGTTAAATGATGAGTCATTTAAAGACGAACATCGCACGGTTTATAATTTTTTTACCAGAAAGTACGCCTTTCCCTTTGTAGCTGTCCTAAAATATAATTTTACTTAGCTTAATCAAACCGTTACAGCTTGTTTTAAATTAATTTTAAAAAAAACGGGACAACAGCATTTTAGTAACAAAGAGTGCTTTTACCCAAGCACGTCGTCATTTAAAACCTGAGGCGTTCATCACGTTAAATCTTGCATGCTGGGCTTGACGTTCTTTATGACTCGAAAATTTTTTAAAACGCTTGGGGTTTTCGTTTACTGGCTATTGATGGATCCAAAAGGAATGATCCTAATGTACCAGAAATCAACGACGAATTCGGTACCATAAACGGCACGTTGGGAAAGATAAAAAAAATAATAGGGCAACACGGTTATGGACTAGATCAAGGATGATAGACGAAATAAACAAGACTATCATTGATGCTTGTCTTGCACCCGCCAAGGGCACAGAGGAAAGATTTGGCTTTGGAACACATCAAGCATACACTTTCTGGGTGACAAGATGAAAGTTTGATCGCAACTACTCTTCCTATATATTTTTAGCGTCATTAAGCAAAATTGGGAGACATTTTACGGGTCGTTGTTCAAAAAAGTCATTTAAAGCGGCACGAAATATGTTTAAACAACAAGTTACTAATAGCAATATAGTAACTTTAAAAGCGGAAGGAACCGTCAATAAAAAGTGCCAAGAATTGGGACTACCAGAAAAAATTACGGTGCGGTTTGTTAAAGTTAGATTGAGCACAGGAGAGATAGAAGTTCTTGTTACCTCATTGCTTGATGAGAAAAAATACTTAGCCCTTGTGTTTAAGGAATTGTATAATCTACGCTGGGGTGTTGAGTGTTTTTTTTGTGTGATAAAAGAACGGGTAAAAATTGATAATTTTACCGGTAAAACTGTTATCTCAGTTAAACAGGATTTTTTTGCGACTATGTTTATAACAGGCTTAGAATCCTTACTCACCAAAGCCGCTGATTCGCAATTAGTGCCAGAAATCCAGCCTGAATAAACACAGGCAGACTGTCAGTTTCTCCAGCAAAGTCAAGATAGAACGATAACAGAGCCAGCGGGTAGATATCAAAACACCTTGATGGAAAGAACCTCTTCAATTGGGGGCCATGTCGTGGCCCAATTAAGTGTCAGTTTCTCCAGCAAAGTTGAGTACAACGGATTAGGGACTAAACGAATTGATTATCTCATCCAGAGCAAACAACCACTCATCACGAACAACCTATAAAACCATTTGGAGCAACTGACTCTAATCAGCGCCTAAGTTTGTAGTAGGCGCTTCAGCGCCTAAGTTTGTAGTAGGCGCTTCAGCGCCTAAATTTGTAGTAGGCACTTTAGTGTCTGTAACAAAATAACTTGAACAACTTTTATAAATTTCGACTGAAGAACCAACTACTTATAGTGCCCTTTAGGGTACTTTCGCTTTCAGACAACTTTCGTTCCGAGCGGAGCGAGATAACTGCTTTAGCTGTTGGCTGAGGTGGTATGGAAACTTCCGCCTTACTGCACTAGTGGCCCGTTTGTAGTAGGCGATACTATCCTTTTCATTCCCAACAACACGGCCACTTAAAAATGGACAACAACACGGCCATCTTACCACCTATCATTTTTTTATAAATCATTGAATAATTGAATATTAAGGACAACTGCACAGCATAAATCGCTTATTCGCCTTGTCCTAAAAAAGCCGGTCATCTATAGCCCGTAAAATCAGTTATTTTATAAAATGCCTCATAATGAAGGGTTCATCAAGGCAGTTAAGGGACATTACTCAATTTCTCTCATCGCGCAAAATAATCACTTCATCTGTTTTTGTATCCCGAAAATCAGGACATTGCCCATCGCCTGAACCGGTTATCCCGCCATCAGGATGACAAATAATATTTCCATCAACGTCATACAACACACTTCTTATGTCACAACATCTGGGTGGTAAGTAATAAACCGTGGCCCCGTCATAAAAGTATCGGATGATTTTGGCCGGCGGGTTAGCCACTGGGGCTGTGCTCAATTCGTCAATCAATGCTTTCAACCACTCAGGGATAGGTTTCAGGTTTGTCGGGGTATCCATTGATAGGCAGGCTGACAAACCGAGTGATAGGGTTAATAAGAGGGATTTTGTGAGGTTCATTTGTTTTCTCCTTTGGGTATTGAGTACAACTAATCCTAGAAATTAACGAATTCAACCAATTAGTACAGCGAATCCCAGAAATGAACGGATTCAACCAATCAGTACCACGATACTTAGCACGGGTACTTCAATTGGGGGCCATGTCGTGGCCCAATTAAGTATCAGTTTCTCCACCAAAGTCGAGATAGATAGAACGATAACAGAGCCAGCGGGTAGATATCAAAACACCCTGATGGAAAGAACATCTTCAATTGAGGGCCATGTCGTGGCCCAATTAAGTATCAGTTTCTCCACCAAAGCCGAGATAGAACGATAACATAGCCAGCGGGCAGTTATACTGCAAACGGTTTAGAATTGGACTTTTATGTTTTAAGAAATTTTTTTCTATGAAATCCAACCCCGATAGGGGTTGAATTTGAATAGCCCCAGGTGAAACCTGGGGTAAGGGAAAAACTTCAATTGGGGGCCATGTCGTGGCCCAATTAAGTATCAGTTTCTCCACCAAAGTCGAGATAGATAGAACGATAACAGAGCCAGCGGGTAGATATCAAAACACCTTGATGGAAAGAACCTCTTCAATTGGGGGCCATATCGTGGCCCAACTAAGCGTCCGTTTTTCCACCAAAGCCGAGTACGGATTATAGGGACTAAACGGATTGATTATCTCATCCAGAGCAAACAACCACTCATCACGAACAACCTACAAAACCATTTGGAGCAACTGACTCTAATCAGCACCTAAGTTTGTAGTAGGCGCTTTAGCGCCTTGCGTTTATAGTAATCGCTTTAGCGCCTTAGTTTGCGCCTTAGTTTGTAGTAGGCGCTTTAGCGCCTTAATTTGTAGTAATCGCTTTAGCGCCTTAGTTTGTAGTAAGCACTTTAGCGCCTTAGTTTGTAGTAATCGCTTTAGCGCCTAAGAGCGTGTTTGAAAAGTCCAAGAATCAATCACTTATAAAATAGTCTATTGCTTATAAAACAATGAGTTAAGTCGAGTTTTAAAACATGCTCTAAGTTAAAGAAAATTAGTTGTACTACAATTCGTTCATCCGCATAACAAGCGTTCCGCCACAACATTTCGCGGTACAATTCGTTTATCCGCGTAATTAGTTGTACTACAATTCGTTTATCCGCGTAATAGGCGTTCCGCCACGACATTTCGCGGTACAATTCGTTTATCCGCGTAATTAGTTGTACTATAATTCGTTTATCCACGTAACAAGCATTCCGCCACGACATTTCGCGGTACATTTTTCATTCGCATTACCACTGATCCAACAAAGCAGTAGCAATTTCTCGTCCAAGCAACGGAGGTACGGCATTGCCAATTTGCTTAACAATTTGGCTCCGATTACCGATAAAAATATAGTCATCGTCAAACCCTTGCAATCGCGCGCCTTCTCTTGGCGTTAATGCTCTATCTTGATAGGGATGGATACATTTATTGGAAGCGGGATGAACAAAGTTGACGGTTAATGTGACTGAAGGTTCATTAGGTTCTATTCGACTATAAGAGGTGCTAAAACCACTAGATACCATACCAGGTGGCAAAGCAGCAATATTTGAACCAGCATGTTTAATGATTTTCAGCATTTTCGGTGAATGGGCGGTACTTTTATGAAGTGTTAGCTTTTGAGTGTTTTTGCGTCGCGCCCATTCAAAAGGTGTTGGCGAAATATCAGTTCTATAATATTCTGCACTATCACCAGATTTTAGGTTTGGCAGATCATGAATCGCATCCATGACGCTAATGGCGCGGGGAAGTTTGTTATCCATTAAGGGATAGGTACGAATGAGTTTTGGATGATTTAAAGGTGCCATACTTCGCCCTTCAAAAAAATGCGTCGGTTGTGGAAAAACAATTGAAGATAATCCCCGTCGTCCAATCATAATGACTCTTTCGCGTTTTTGTGGTAATCCATAATTAACGGCATTCATGATTCGCCAATCCGTTTTATAACCTAAAGTTTCAAAAGTGTCTATCATCTGTTGAAGCGTTTTTCCCTGCTGATGTGTTATTAAGCCCACCACATTTTCTAACACAAAAAATGGCGGTTGATAAAATTGCACCAAAAAAGCGAATGATTCAAAAAGTGTATTTCTTGGATCATCAAAACTTAAACTTCTAAATGGACGTATTGAAGAAAAACCTTGGCACGGTGGGCTGCCGATGACAACATCAACCTCACCGGGCGCAAGTTCAGTGATTTCTGAAAAAGTGTCGGGTGAGCATTTTCTAATATCAGCTTCAATCACACGGGCAAACGGATGATTAGCTTTAAACGTCTTGAGTCTATTTCCTAAAACATCTAATCCCGCCTTAACTTTAAATTCACCGTTTGCCTCAAAACCGGCTGAAAACCCACCCGTGCCACAAAAAATATCTATAATATTCATAGTATTAACAAAGTAAGTTCGTCAAAACAGCGTAAACCATGCGATAAGTACTGAAACAAAAATAAACAGGTATTTTCATTGAATATCCCCCTTTAACTTCGGTGTTTTATGAATTCAAAATACTGAAAACATCTGTTTCAGTACTTACAAACGCAAGGCGCTAAAGCGCCTACTACAAACGCAAGGCGCTAAAGCGCCTACTACAAACGCAAGGCGCTAAAGCACCTACTACAAACTTAGGAATTCAAAATACCTGAAAACTTGTGCTTCAGTACTTACCACGAACATAAAATGCTTGGCTTTATAATTTTCCATTCTTAAATAATTGAAAAGCTTTCACAACAACTTTCCGTTGTTTAGTGGTTAATGGTTTTAAAAAGAACAATTTAAACTTTTTAAACATGAACCAACCTAATCGAGAATAACTCTGTTCAGGTGATTGGAGTTTTAGCATGTCAAAAAATAAGCACTTTAAAGAATAATGCAAGGTTTCCTTATTGATGACACCTTCTATAAAATCATATGCTAATTGTCTTATTTTACTTAGAAAGTCATCTACTATTATTTTGCGTGCTAACACTAAATCAAATCGGTTTAAATTGCAGATTTCTTCTGTTTCTTTTCCCCTTTCAGTGAGTGCTTTAATTTTGCCATTCGGCAAAAACACAAAATGCAATTCAGGCTCATCAACTTCAGGATTTAGTAACAAAGGTTTTTCAGCCAACAAGCTTGGTGAATCTGCTCGGCATGAATCTTTATCCAATTCGCCATGATTATCTAACGGTGGTTTTGTCACTCGAATGCCAGTCACTTCAAGTGGAAAAGCGTTATATTTTGCTCGGTTACATTTTTCACAAGCTGGAATAAGATTGCTCCATTCATATCCTAACCAATAATAACCCGTGTGCGTATTATCCTCTTTTATTTTGTCTTTGGGGCGATAATGATCAACTCTCAACACACTGCCAGTGACTTTGGTTTCACAATAAGCACATTTTCCAAAGTATAACTGTTCCAAATCCCGACGAACTTTATCGGGGTGCCCATAATAATATTGACTGAAACTGTGCTGATTTTTTTCCTGTAAAGCCTGTTGAATTTTGTTCTGACAACCCTCACTTTGCAAAATGTCGGAAGGATTGTCAAACTCTTTGTTGACACTTCTCATTTGGCGTCAGTCTCAAATAAGTCGTCAGGAAAATCTCTATCACTGGCTTCAAAGGCTGCAAGCCGTTTTCCTGTTTGAGGTCTTCACCGTCTAAATCAAAAATAGGCGAAGTCAACAGAGAATTGGGCAACAAATTTTTAATCTCTATATTAATTCTCTCTAATTGAATGCCCGCCGCTTGATTTCGGTTCACTTTCAGAAAAACCGAGTTTTTCGGTGCGCCTAAAAAAGGAATGAGGCTATGTGTCGAGACAATAAATTGTACTAATCAAGACAATACCACTTAACCCTTTAGGTTCAATGACTTGTGGTTGTTGTTCATAAAAACGAATCAACATATCACCAATCATAGCAATAAGACTTCTATAGCCAGACGCTAACTTCTCAAAAGTGATTGGCTCATAAACGTTATCACTGTTCTCGCTTTCTCGTTCAATATAAACCACTTCACTATTATTTTTAATCTGTATATCAGCCAGAGAAGGCATCAGTTTCAATAAAGTGGCTTTGACAATCTCATATTTAGGATTTTTGGTGAGGTACCATAGCAACAGTTCATATTCAATATTTAACAAAATCCCATCGACATTAAATAAACCATAAGTTGTGGTTAATTTTTCGGACATTTTATTTTGGGCGTGTTGGTTTTGAATTTCCAGCCGTGAAGGCCCATAAGCCACAAAATGGGTAAATTGCGGTTTGCCCAATTGCGTGATTTGATTTACGCCATTATTTTTCAATTCAATGGCTATTTGACACGCTTCTTCGGTCAAAATTCTCTTTTTATCTTGCTTGCCAAATAAGCCAATGGCAATCGCTTGTAACACAGACGTTTTACCAAAGCTGTTTTCACCCGTCAGAAAAATCCATTGTGCATCTACTGGGATTGCAGTCAGACGGGTTTTAATAATGCCTTGATAATTTTCTATATGAATTTGCTTAATGGCACAAGGCAAACTGGTTTGGTAAGTGTCATCAAAAAAAACCTCTTTGGATGCGTCTATCAGTAAACGAGGAAACGGTATAGTAAAACAAGTGGTTACCACCGGGTTAAAGGTGGCGCGTTCATTTAACGAATCATTTGAAGACATAGTTGACATAAATGTTGAATAAAATTGATTGTAACATACTGTGGATTAAACGAATCATATGTTAGGTTGCGTGTTGTTAATGCGAATTAAGAATGAAAAATGAAAAATGTATAATGAACAAAGACTTATAAAATCACGTTCAATGAAAATGTTTTTATAAGTTATTGATTTTATAAGATTCAATTTAACCCTTAATTAATTCGTTTATCCGCGTAATTCGCTGTACTTAATTCGTTTATCCGCGTAATTCGTTGTACTTAATTCGTTTATCCGCGTAATTCGTTGTACTTACTAAAATTTTTTTTATAAGTCATTGATTTTTTTAATTTCGACCGAAGGTTGTCATTTCGTGTATATCCCAGTTGTCTTTTTAGAATAATATCAAGGGCCATCAATCAAATCAACAAACTTTGCTCCGCAAAAACGGGAGCAAAGTTTATCAATTCGACAACCTGGCCCCCAAACCAAAAGGTTTTAGACACCTTCGCATGTAAGCCATTAAGAAATTTAAGCTTTGGAGTCCAGTGCCAAAGCTGAAGCATAGACTTATCTATTAAAGCCTGGGGCATCGCCCCAGGTTTCAATGGATTTTTCAACCCTTAATTCGCATAGCCAGCTTATTTCCGGTTGAGCGTCAAGAAATTGGATAGCCGCGGTAAAATGAGTATAATTTCACACATTCATGTTTCACTATTCTACAAAGAGCACAGCTCAAGGCCGTATTTTGCTTGACATCTTTGACAAGCAAGCATAGTAGAATGAACATTCTTTCGGGCGCATACCTTAACGCGATGAAAAAATTTTATAGATGAAAGTTAAAAAGATAAAAGTTAATAACTTCAAATCTTTAGTTGATTTTGAGTGTCCTTTAGATAAGTTCAATTGTTTAGTTGGACTTAATGGTTCAGGGAAATCAACAGTATTACAAGCCTTTGATTTTTTGTCTCAACAAGTTAGAGGTGATATAAAAGGATGGTTAGAAAAACGGCAGTGGAAACCCTCTGAGATTCATTCAAAATTGACTTCTAAACAGAACATTAATTTTGAAGTTTTATTGTTACATGCTAACCGTTTTGAGGTAAATTGGACGGCCAGCTTTAATTGTCGTACACTGCGTTGTACTTCTGAGCTTATACATTGGAACCAAAATTTGATCTTTGAAGTCAAAAACGGAGAATACCGTATTCAGGCTTTGAATGAGCAAAAGTCAAGAGAACCCATTAACTTTGATTATCAAGGATCATTAATTTCACAGATTAAGGAATCTCAATTAACGCCAGAAATACTGGAATTTAAAAGATTCTTTGAGGGTTTACTCACGCTAGACCTTTTAGAACCTGAATTCCTAAAAAAACCGACTCGACGTGCCAGTAAAAGTTTAGGTTTAGGCGGAGAGGGACTGTCTGCATTTTTGCATAACTTAGAGGAAAAAGAGCGAGATTTTATTCAAGACAAAATCTCTATTTGTTATCCAAATCTTAAGCAGTTTAATGTCTCACAAATGCGTTCTGGTTTGAAAAAATTGTTCATTCAAGAACAATTCAAGGAAACGACTTTAGAGATAGAATCGCGGCATATCGCTGATGGTTTTCTTCGTTTGCTTGCGGTTTTTGCTCAATTATCATTGGCACCAAGTTTTTTGTTACTTGATGAAATAGAAAATGGGATTAATCCCGAGTTAATTGAGTTCCTGATGGACACCTTAGTTGAAGCTCGCCCACAAGTGCTTATTACGACTCATAGCCCAATGGTTTTAAATTATATTGAAGATGACATTGCAATTAAAGGTGTTGTCTATCTCTATAAGGAACCAAATGGAGCGACACAAGCGGTGCGCTTATTCGATATTCCTTCTCTGCGTGAAAAATTAACCGTTATGGGGCCAGGTGAAGTATATGATGATACCTTGTTATCTCAACTGGTTGAAGAAATTACTCTGCTCAAAAATCTGAAACCGTGTAAAGGGTGGTTGTGATGTTCTTGGTGCTAAGTGGCGAAGGCCCATCTGATATAGGCATTCAAGATGATAAAATTGGCCCTATGACTAAGCTGATTGATCTGTGGATCATTCGGCGTAGTGGTTATTCCTTAATTGAATGCGAACAGTACACGATTTTCAGAAAAGAGCAATTAGCAAAACAAGCAAAAACTTTAAAATCATATTCAGGGAAAAAGCAGAAGAAGGAAACCGGTTATTTCTTTAAAAATGCGAGAGCTTTAGCTTTATTAGCTAAGGAAGAAAGTAGTCAACGCAATGATATCACGGTAATTCCGGTATTGTTCAGAGATGCGGATGGTACGGCGAGTTCTGGTAGAGGAGAATGGCAAAAAAAGTGGCAATCTATGTTGGATGGTTTTGAAATGCTAAATGGTGTTCCTATGATTCAAAAACAAAAGTCTGAAGCGTGGATTTTGTGTGCTTTGCGAGAAAAGTACCAAAATTGTAATCAACTTGAATACGAATCAGGTAATGATAATTCTCCGAACTCCTTGAAAAAACAGTTAGCAAAACATCTTGGTGAAGACGCAACAAGAGAATTAATCAATAAAAAAATAGACGAAGGACAAATAGATATTGATATGATCGTAGATATGCCTAGTTTAACTCAGTTTAAAGAGCAATTAGACAAGGTGTTGGATAATTTAAAGTTACCAAAAGCTTTCTCATGACATGCGCCGGCAAGCGTACGTTTACTAAACTTGAAGCGGCAACGCGTCGCATCCACTCTTCAAAATCGTTGAGACTGAAAATCGCGCTTCGCGAAATCGGCAAAAAGTGATTAGGTTAATTTCAAATGAACTGCAATCCGTTCCCATAAATTTTGTAGATCAATTGGCAGAGTGACATATTCTAGCCCGACGAATTTTTGCCGAAAGTCTTCGTCTTCCATTAACGCCGTTGAACACATAAATATAACCGGAATTTCTTGAGTTTCCTCTTGTGATTTAAGAACTTTATAAGCTTCTAATCCGTCCATTTCTGGCATGAAAACATCGTTTAAGAAATCCCTTTTTATCTTATATACAATCCTTGTTGAAGTTTGTAGTAGGCGCTTCAGCGCCTAAGTTTGTAGTAGGCGCTTTAGCGACTTAATCTTTATGTGAGTTGTGGCTAAATATAGCATTTCCCGATTGAGTGAAGTACAACAAATTAATCACATAATTATCCAACCCCGATAGGGGTTGAATTTGAATAGCCCCAGGTGAAACCTGGGGTATGCGGAAAAATGCGTCAACCCTGAAGGGGTTGAATGTAAATAGGGGTTTT
>NBMI01000139.1 GCA_002085445.1 Candidatus Parabeggiatoa sp. nov. 2 | reverse complement strand
ACCGGGGGCTAACCGGGAATTGACGCACGGGGACAAGACGGCTCTGTCACCTTCCGCATGGAAGGTGGCAACCAGCTTGGATGAATCGTGAACTAAGCCGTGATCACATTTGTTCACATTTTAGATAGCAGAAAGACCAATTACCAATCAATTACCAATTACCAATTCTGGTAGAAGTTGGAGCGATAAAAAACTTCTACCAGAAACCAATTACCAATTACCAATAACTGAAAATGTCTTCTGATACCACAAAAACAAGTCGTGCATGGATATTAGATTTTGGCCGAGGTATGCAAGCAGCAGTAGCCCACCATGAAATGTGGCAGGTGCTTATATCGCCGGTGTTGTTTGAGGTGCCCCGTACACCGCCCTATTGTAACGAAGTCCTGATTTTTCAATATCGCATCTTGCCGGTGCTTGACATATCCCTTCTGCTAGAAGGAGAGAAAATCATTCCGACAATGAGTGATGTGGTGGGAATTGCTGTTTACCAAGACGATCCAACCCAGCCTATCCGTTATGTCTGTTTGCATTTGGCAACCACGCCGCTGAATGTTTATGTCAGTGACAAGCAAGCTTGTGATTTGCCAGACTATCAACAATATTGGGAACCTTTGACACTGTGCTGTTTTTCCCACGACGGTATGGCTATTCCAATTATTGATCTGGCGTATCTGTTTTCTGAAAAATTCAATACGTTACAACAAAAGCAAAAAGGCGATAAATCGCCTACTACAAACTAAGAGCTGTGTTATTATAATTTTTAAGACACGTTCTATTTCTAAACGAGTATGTATTCTATTGAGCGTTATTGCGGCAGTCTCTTAGGTTTAGCGGTGGGAGATGCGTTGGGTGCCACTCTTGAATTTGAAACGCCCGGTTCATTGACACCCATTACTGATATGGTTGGTGGTGGGCCGTTTGCCCTCAAACCGGGGCAATGGACAGATGAGACTTCCATGGCATTGTGTTTGGCCGAAAGTTTGATTGAAAAGCGCGGGTTTGATCCGGTCGATCAATTAACTCGTTATTGTCAATGGTACCGGAAAGGCTATTTAAGTAGTCTCGGCAAATGTTTCTCTATTGGTATGATTGTCCGGGGAGCTTTGGAGAAATTTGAGCGAAGTGGAGAGCCATATTGTGGTTCAAGCGAGACTTATTCGGCCGGCAATGGTTCCCTCATACGTTTAGCACCCGTCCCGCTATTTTATGCCCGTATTCCTCAACAAGCTATTGAAAAATCAGGAGAAAGTTCGCGTACGACGCACGGCGTTCAAACCGCTATTGATGCTTGTCGTTATTTCGGCGCGTTGCTTGTTGGAGCCGTCAGTGGCGTAGATAAACAAACATTGTTGAGCAAACGTTATAGCCCGGCGCTTGGCTATTGGGAAAAACATCCTTTGGTTAAAGAAATTGATGAAGTGGCTTGTGGCTCCTTTAAAAAGAAAAACCCGCCCGTTATACGCAGCACCGGCTATGTGGTGAAATCGCTAGAAGCGGCACTGTGGGCATTTTATCGCAGCAAGACTTTTGAGTCGGGCGCATTGCTTGCTGTGAATCTTGGCAACGATGCTGACGCGACGGGCGCAGTGTATGGGCAATTGGCGGGCGCTTTTTACGGTGAACAGGCTATTCCTGCTCGCTGGCTAGAGAGGTTGTCAAAACGAAATTTGATAAAAACTTACGCTACCATATTGGGGAAACTCGGTCAAAAAATAACGACAATATAAGTAGGTAAACAAAAGTATTTTAACACCGTTTGTAGTAGGAGCCGTTTGTAGTAGTTGCAAAAGCCACTCAATGTTAATATGCGTACCTACTTAAATCATCAAATAGCTTTTTTTCAAAAAGCTGTTGGCTGTTTTGAAATTATTTTTATGAAAATCTATATCAGTCTGAAATATGAATGAGTACAACGAATTCAAGAAATAAACGAATTAATAAACGTTGCCCCTACGAACCGTCGTGTCATGTAGGGGCAATCCTTTATGGTTGCCCCTTCGATATTGGCGTATCGATAAATACCAGAAAATTTATGCTTCAGTACTTATCTATTCTATAAATAAAGGAGGAAAAACATAATGTTGGCAAACTCACTCAAAAGACACGCCAGTGTCATTGCCCTGTTGGTATCTGCTTGTTTTCTTGGCACCCCGGCTGTGTCTGCGGATGAAAACGTCCGCAGCACTCGCATTGTCAATGGAGAACCTGTCAGTGCAGGTGCTTACCCTTGGATGGTGGAAGTACGCATGCAGGAGGAAGGTGAATTTGGTCGAATATGCGGAGGCAGTTTGATTCATCCTCAGTGGGTTCTGACGGCTGCACATTGCGTTGCCGATGAAGAAACCGGCCAACTCAAAGATGCGGCTAATTTTGAGGTGAAACTCAATCATCTTCGCCTAGACGAAGAGGGTGAAATAATCAAGATAAAGCGGATTATCTTGAACACGCCTCCATACTCTCCTAAGACGACGCTGGATTACGATATTGCGCTTATGGAACTCGAAAAGGCTGCCACGCAATCTACTGTCAGCCTGTTATCCCAAAAAACGGCTGATATTCCTGAAGGGACTCAAGCGGTATTGACTGGCTGAGGTATGTTGGCTGAACCTGCGCCTAGCTTGCTAATGCACCTTTATGAGAATGATCCAAGGATTACCGCAGAGCCCGACATTGATGAGAATGATCCAGAGGCTTTCTCCAAGCTTGTCGATATTCTCACGAACACTTTTGGCATTCCTGAAAAGGAAATCGTTAAAGTCTTATTGGCGGCCAATCAGATCAGTTTCAAGAAGGAAACGGATAGCCTAGAGGACTTTTTGAATAAGGTTATCCCGGAAAATACCGTCGGGTTTATAATACTGGCAAGTCTGCTGGGCGACACCCTTCCGTCGGAAGGGCTGACGTTTGAGGCCTTATACGAGGCTTTGATAACGGCCGGTTTTACATTCCAAGACATGCTATCTCTCATACAGGAGGGCCACGGTTATGACTATGGCAGTCTTCAACAGGTGTCGTATCCCATTGTCTCTAATGAAGTCTGTAACCGTGATCCTGCACTCCTTGCCAGTGAGGAACACAGTGTAACCAACAATATGCTCTGTGCCGGTTTTGCCAAAGGTGACAAGAGTAATTGCAACGGGGATAGTGGTGGGCCTTTAGTGATTTGGAATGGTCAATTGGGGGAATGGACTCAAGTTGGGCTGGTTAGTTGGTCATATATATGCGCTCGGCGGAGCGGATATGATGTTTATGCGCGAGTTTCAGCGTTTCACGAGTTTATCAGCAGCCAGGTTCCAGAGGTACGTTTTGTCGAAGTGGATTTTTCCAAGATGACAAAGTGTGTGGCGGATATTACGCCAGTGCCTTTTGCGCCGGCGCTTGAGGTGAATGTTCAGGGCAATATTGCTAAGGCTTTTTGGTCGGCCGTTTCAAACGTCCAACAGTACACCTTGGTTTATGCGCCGTATTCAAATCCGATTAGCGAGGTGACTTTCAACAATCTTAAGTTGTTGGATATGGGTATCAAAACCGTTATAACGGCTTCATTGGCCGTCGGTACCGATTTTTATGTGGCGGTACAGGCGAATAATTGTTCGGGCAAAAGCGAGTACTCCAATGTGGCGAGAGTGAAGGTTGAGGAAACTGTACCGTTATCAGCTTCCCCTGATTAGTCGCGTCGGGTGGGTAGAGCGGAGCTATACTAGTAACAGTACAACGGATTTTGGGAATAAACGGCTTTTTTCGAGATGCTTTCCATTCGTTTATCCTCGTCATCAAAGTACTCAGGTTTCCATTCGTTTATCCTCGTCATAGGCGTTCCGCCACTGCGTTTCGCTGTACTTATGTCGTCGTTAAATCGTAATTGTTCGGGTAGAAGTGAGTATTCCAACGTGAAAACTTCGCAAGGAAGCCTTCCCTTACGAGAGTAGAGCGAAAGTGGGCCATCATCAAAATTGAAGGAAGCAAAATGACAACATGGCCCTAAAATCCCATTATTAAATGGTAGTTGCAAAAGCCACTCAAACTTAAGGCGATAAATCGCCTACTACAAACTAAGCGCTGCTTTAGCAACTCAAGCTTAAGGTTGTACTACACCCTACCCTATTCCGCACCGCGAAATGTGGCGGGTAAACTTGGATGTTAGCCAGCGTAGGTTCAATGCAAAAGCCAAGTTGAGCCATTGGCTTTTGCGGCTTGGGCAGTGAGCGTAGGTTGGAGCGGAACGGGAAAGTTGCAAAACATTAGCTATCACCACTATAGTTAAGTTAAGCTTAAGCCTGTCTAAATCGGGCTACTCAAGGAGAGCACATACATGTTATCAAAGAAGAAGACGAAACCAAATAGTGACAGGCTAGACAAGGTTGTCGCTGAGGCTCGGCGCAACCAAGCGCTCCGGGAGCAGAGCTATCGGGAACAAGCGTTAAAGCTCTATCCTTGGATATGTGGGCGTTGTGGACGCGAATTTTCTGGCAAAAATCTACAAGAACTCACAGTCCATCACAAAGATCACAACCACGACAACAATCCGCCCAACGGCAGCAACTGGGAACTGCTGTGTCTGTATTGTCACGACAATGAACACTCGCGGTATCTTGAAGAGGCTCAATATGGTAGTGGGGTAAAGGCGGGCGGCGAGCGAGAGCAAGCTTCTACCCACAAGCCGTTTGCTGATCTTGAAGGTTTGTTAAAGAATAAAAAGTAGCGAGAAAAACCTCCAGGGGCTCCAGGGGCGTTGCCCCTGGCTTTAATAATACTTACCGAAGGGGCTAATAGAGGTTAACAAGTTAGCCCCTTTGGTACTACGAGATTAATACAAAAAGGGGCACCGCCCCTAGCAAGCCCCAACGGGGCGAGATTAATACAGCCAGTGTACCTACCTGGCAAGCCCCAACGGGGCGATATTAATAAAGCCAGTGTACCTACCTGGCAAGCCCCAACGGGGCGATATTAATAAAGCCAGTGTACCTACCTGGCAAGCCCCAACGGGGCGATATTAATGCAGCCAGGGCAACGCCCCTAGCAAGCCCCAACGGGGCGATATTAATAAAGCCAGTGTACCTACCTGGAAATGGAAAGGTTCGATAACTGCAAATGTTTAATGACTTGAAAAAAATAAACGCTCGTCCTAAACCTTACGAGTTTTATACGGCGGAAACGCTCTGGAACGATGAACATATTTCAAAGCAAATGCTTGAGTTTCACCTCAATGACAGTGTTGACTTGGCATCTCGAAATAAAACCTTTATTGACAAATCAGTCGAATGGATGACCTCTCGTTTCAACATTGGTAAAAACACGGCCATTGCTGATTTTGGATGCGGGCCGGGGCTATATACCATTCGGTTTGCTGAAAAAGGCGCTACGGTTACCGGGATTGATTTCTCTGAAAACTCAATTCGATACGCAAAGGAGGCAGCCGCACATCTCGATATAGATTATGTTCTGCGGGATTACTTGGAATTTGAAACGGACAAACAGTTTGATCTGATTACTATGATCACCTGTGACTGGTGTGCATTGAGTCCAGAGCAACGGAAAATGCTTCTTGCCAAGTTCTGCGACTATTTGGATAATCAGGGTTCTGTTGTTCTTGATGTGTATTCATTAACGGCATTCGAGCAGAGGGAAGAAATCACCGCTTACGAGCATTTGCACTTTAATGGCTTTTGGTCAGCTGACGATTATTACGGGTTTATGAACACCTTTAAATATGATGACGAAAAGGTGCTACTAGACAAGTACACACTCATCGAAGAATATCGCACGCGAGAGATTTACAATTGGCTGCAACATTACAGCTTAGAATCTCTCAAAGCGGAATTTGAAGAAAATGGTTTCCGAATAGAGGAGTACTATTCTGATGTTGCTGGCACGCCATACCGCAAAGATTCAACGGAAATCGCTATCGTTGCAAAAAAGGCCGCGTAGGTTTTCGTTAGCATAAACAAACTCCAACTTTAAGGCGATAAATCGCCTACTACAAACTAAGGGCCGTTTGTAGTAGTTGAGGCGATAAATCGCCTACTACAAACTAAGGGCCGTTTGTAGTAGTTGAAGCGGCCATGACAATTTATTTATCAATCAAAGTACTCTGTTTTCAATGAGTTAAAGAAAACTGATAGGGCGAAGCGAGATCAATTTCTGTTTTTAGCCGCGCAAAGTCTATTGAGCGAATGGCGAAATCTTATTTTGTTCCAAGTCCAATTTATGGAGCAAAGAAAATTCGAGAAAGTGGGTTGTTTTTTTGTTCGAGGTGTGTATAATTAAGAACTTCCTAAATGTTGGGGCTGTCAAGCACCGACATCTATAAATAATGGAATTCTGACTCGTTATACTAAGCAAATTGAGCTTTTGTCATTTCTTAAGAGGAGAAATATTTTGCCACCCAATAACAAAAAAAAGCGCAAATTTGTAAAGTATAAAGTCATAATCTTCACGATGGGTGTTAGTGGAAATTTTATTCAGTGATAAAAAGAGCGTCTGATGATTCTTAACCGGCTGGGTATGCCGTTGAGAAGTAGAGTCCACAAAAGTATTGAGAACTGTTTGACTTTAAAAAGAGTCTTTTGAATCAAGACGAAACGTCGTTTAGTCACTTGTGACGGTAACGGGGCAAAGTCAAAAGCCATTTCATTAGACATGCCGAAGAACAAATTCGCCGAAGAATAAATTCCAGGTAGTTACACTGGCTTTAATAATACTTACCGAAGAGGCTAATAGAGATTAACGCTCTCAAATAGTTATTTATAATGACTTTTAAATCAATCCGTTAAAAAAACATTGACTGGCTCATTTCATTCTATGGCCCACAATTTGTAGGTTTGACGTATTAATGTTAAGGGTTTAATCGTCAAAAAAGTTTGTTTTATCAATTAATTATTGTCAAACACTTGATTCGTATAAAATTTAGTATAACTTCTTGAAAGTAAACCTCCAAAAACCTCCAAAGTTTTGAAAACCTTGGAGGTTTGTGGGCTTTATTAAGTCCTCGTAATCGCTTCCACTGGCACATACCGTGCGGCTCGCCAAGCAGGATACAAACTGGCAATCAATCCCAAACTAATAACCAGCACATTGGCAATCACAATATCGGCAGTACTCAACACCAGATAGATAAGGCTACTTAAACCGGCCATTTCGTAACCGGCCGCCCAGCGAGAGAAATCAAGGCCATCCGCCGTCAAAACCAATGTTGCCCAGCCCATCAGGTTGCCGACGGTTAAACCGATTGCTAATAAAAACGAGGACTCAAACAGGACTTGTCCGACTATCCAGCGGGGTTTCATACCCAACGCTTGAAATAAACCGATTTCGCGGGTGCGTTCAAAGACGGCCATCAGCAGGGTATTGACTAATCCGAAAGCCATTGCAATGAATACGACGACGTACCAAATTAATAAGAAACCTTCAAAGACATTAACCATGATCTTCACAAGCGGATTAAGTGTCGGCCAAGGTTGTATATCCAGTTTCTCCTGTTTTTCTTCAGTGGTAGCCAATTCTTCAGTGGCAGCCACTCGCAGCTTTTGCACTAAATTGTCCAATTCATCACGATCTTGGCCGAGCACGGCCAATTCTGAGATGTTATCTTGCATCCCCAACATTTTTTGGGCCACCCGACGGCCTACAAACGCAAATTGCGTTTCGACATCTTCCGTCTTGGCATCAAAGATGCCCACCACGCGAAAACCCCGCTCGGCTATCTCGTTGTAGCGGTTTTGACTCATCAACACCACGCGCTTACCCAACCGGGTTTCTAGGCGTTCAACCAGTTTGCGGCCCAAGATAATACCTTTATCATCAATACTTTCCAGATAGCGCCCTTCAGTCACAGCGTCGGCATCGGCAATAAAAGACAGCCCTTGTTCTTGCGCCGGATCAATCCCAACCAATGTCACGCCCATAGATTCGCGCTCACTGCTCACCGCCGCTGGCACTCGCACTCGTGTTGCCCAGCCTTTGAGATTTTCTCCATTTAACACATTTAATAACTTATCATTGGGTGGCGGCATACTATGATCTATTACGGGATCATCACGATAGCCGGGAGCATGGATTTGGATATGGCCTACAAGGCTCTGAATCGCGTTGTTGACATACTGTTCCATCATGCCGCGCATAAAAGCAGACATGCTTAACATTGACCAAATACCAAAAGCGATGGCGAGGAGAATGATAGTCGTACGGCGCGGATACCGCCAAAGGTTGCGCCAAGCTAAGACAGTTAGTAGTTTCATATATTTATCTTTTCAAGAAGGAGTACAAGATTTATAGTGACAGTACAACGGATTTGGGGAATAAACGGATTTTTATAGGCATTTTTGAGTCACTGCCATTAAGTTAAGCAAAAGCCTTGGGCTAGAGCTTTAGGCATCGATATCAAAACGGAACAGTTAGGGACTTGAAAAAAAATAACCCACCCCCGCCTAGAGATAAATCTCTAGGCTGAAAGCTTAAGTACCCTAAAGGGCACTAGTGCAGGATCGCTCCAGTAGAAAGACCACCTCAGCCAACGGCTTTAGCCGTTGGCGTTGGGGTGGTATGGAAACTTCCGCCTTACTGTACTAGTGTTCGCCCTGGCTTAACTTAATGGCATTGATGGTGGGACTGCTAAGCAGTAGGATTCGGGATAATGTTTGATTCAGTGCGGCCCGCGATCCCACCCTACGAGACTGATAAGGCAACTCCAAAAAATTAATATACCACCTAGTTTAGGGGCAACCACAAGGGATTGCCCCTACAGGTAGGGGGTTGATTTTAAGCTGATTCAGGGTTTAAACGTGTTGCTGATCACTGACAAACTGATCACTGTTCACTGGATTTTTAGACAGATTTCATAGCGTCAACGGGTTTAAGCATACGAATACGCAAAGCCGGATATAGCGACGCAACCATCGTGAACAACAAAATCATTGCCGGCCCCAAAGTAAACGCTAACACGGACATTTGTGGTGTTACGGACTCTGTTAAACCAAATTGTGCCCCTATTTCTTCCATGCCCGGATAACTAAAACCGTGAACGTAGAAATATAAGGTAACAGCCGTGCCGATTGCTAAGCCAATGCCTAAACCCACTAAAGTCAACAGCAAGGACTCTAGCATAACCAGTTTACCAATGAACATGGCTTTTGTGCCCAAAGCTAACATAACACCAAATTCGCGGGTGCGCTCTAGCACGGCCATCAAAAAGGTGTTGAGAATACTAAAGGTGACTATCAAAATCAGGCAGCCATACATAAACCAGCCGTTAGCCATGTCTGCTTGAATCAGTTGGAGTAAGCCGGGCACTAAAGTATTCCAATCCAATACCACTAAATCTCCCCAGCCTCCCTTTTTCAAAGGCGGGGATTGTTGTAAAGGGAGATTGGGAGAAATTTCTTCTTCCTCATCTTGTAAAGGAGAAATTTCGTCTTCCTCCTCTTCTAAAGGAGAAATTTCGTCTTCCTCCTCTTCCAAAAAATAAATTTCTTCTTCTTCCTCTTGTAATGGAAAAATTTCTTCTTCCTGCTCTTGTAAAGGAGGATTGGGGGGGATTTTACGCACCTGCGCCAGCACCGTTTCCAAACGATCCAAGTGTTCCACCATGCCAACCAAGACATGTGCGGAGTTTCCCATCGTGAAAATATCCTGAAAGGTAATCAGCGGCATTTCTATCAATCCCCGATCAAGCCCTGACATGCCACTATTAAAAATACCCACGATAGGCAACACCGCGGCCGCAATTGAACCATCGCGCCCACTGCCTAGCAAAGTCAATTCATCTCCCACTTTGACTTTAAGATTACGCGCTAAGGCCTCACCGATAATCACTTCTTGTGCATCGTCGCCGCTTAAAAACTGTCCACTTTGGATACGCCCGGGGATGATAGACAATTTAGCCTCATGGGCCGTTTCCACACCTATCACCTGTACCCCATAAGTCCGTTCCTCAGAAGCAACCAGCGCAAAACCGTTAGCACGCGCCGCTATATCCACTATCCCATTGATTTTACGCAACTCTTCAGCCAATTGCGGCGCCTGGACGATGGTACTACGCATTTTAGGTTTATTCAAATAACCAGCGCGTTGCACCTGAAAATGGCCCGTCAACACTCTCAGATTATTATCAATCATCATGTCATACGAACCGAGTTGCAAAGTAATCATAAACACCAACAAAGCGGCCGCAAAAGCAATCGCCGCCAGGGTTAACCCAGTACGACGAGGATGGCGCCAGATATTGCGCCAAGCTAAACGCAAAATAATACCCATTTTTCAATTATCAATTTCAGTTATCAGATGGAATCCAAAGCGATGGAGTCCAACGCTTCAGCTTTGGCAGATGGAGTCCAACGCTTGCGGCTTTGGAATCACCGGCACCGACGTAAACGCGGGTTACGCAGATTAGACTGGGTAAACGTGCTGCGGGGCACGTTGATTTTGAATTTGGCCTTTTTGACAACAATTTCCGTCCATTCATTAGGCCTATTGACTTTCTGCATACGCTGTTTTGCGACGATACGTTTCCCGCCCATAAATTTGATTTTCTTCGTCACCATTTTTTTGACCAACCGATGATCTTGATCATAAAAAGCATGCTCCAACAACAGATAATCAGCGCGAATTTTTACCACCTCTTTGCCCCACACCACCGGTGCATACTCAAACGGCACCGCTTCAATAACATACACCTTTCTTCCTTGGTGCCTTTGAATGCGCTTGAGCGTGTGCGTGTAATATTTCAGTAAATGATCCGCCTTGGCGACATCATTATTAGAAAAATCCGAACCCATCCAACTTTGGTTCATCATACTCGACGGGATTTTGATAATCCGGCGAGTTTTGGGCGAAAAAGCCCACATCTTGTCATTGCTGATCAAGTTAGCATTACCCTTATCCTTTTTGGGAGCAATAACCCGTACCAAAGAATTTTTCATACCCTTCGTCCACACACGCATAACCATCGTGCGTTGCCAATAAGGACGGTGAATGGTCATTTTCGACACAGAACACGACGACTCGTCGCGCCAATAGTCAATAGCCGCTTTAACAATCGCGGTAGCCCTTTGATCAGCAAACGCCGGGGAAATACCCAACCAAACAAAGAGTAATAAAAATGCGTGAGTTAGAATCAATAAACGCTGCATGAGAAAATGCTCCTATAATAATAATGGAATCCAAAGCTGAAGCTTTGGCAACTGGAGTCCAAAGCTGAAGCTTTGGCTTTCTATACTGATAGTACAACGGATACGCGAAATAAACGGATTTTTTTAGTTTAATATTTGAGTTGAAAATCATAAAGATTTCCAGGGGCGCTGCCCCTGGCTATATTAATATCGCCCCTTTGGGGCTAATCATTAATCATTAATCATTAATCATTAATCATTAATCATTAATACGCACCAAAGGCTATATTAATATCGCCCCGTTGGGGCTAATCATTAATCATTAATCATTAATCATTAATCATTAATCATTAATCATTAATCATTAATACGCACCAAAGGGGCTTCCAAGGGCTTTCTATACGGAATGTACTTGAAAAGGTGAAAATAAAAATTGACCCGTTTGGTGAACGAAAAACCGTCTTTTTATTGAGTTTCAATCCTAAAATGAAGCCGATAAAAAATCCGTTTATTTCGCGTATCCGTTGTACTATCAGTATACACTTTAAAAAAGTCCAAACCTAAAGGTTTGGACTCCAACAGCCTTAATGGAGTCCAAAGCTTCAGCTTTGGCTTTCTACCCGTTTTTCTTGTTGTTGTAAAGCCCATAGATGCGCGTAAACACCGCCGAGATTCAACAAGTGTATATGTGTGCCCCGCTCAATAATCCGTCCATGTTCCATCACTAAAATTTGTTCAGCATCAACAATAGTCGAGAGACGGTGGGCAATCACCAGTGTCGTATGATTTGCGGCGACTTTTGACAGGGCTGCTTGTATGAGTTGTTCAGATTTAGAATCTAGGCTTGATGTGGCTTCATCAAATATCAGTATTTTCGGTTTTTTCAAAATAGCACGAGCAATAGCAACCCGTTGTTTTTCGCCGCCGGAGAGTTTTAAGCCACGTTCTCCCACTACTGTATCATAACCTTTGGGCAACGATTCAATAAAGGTATGAATGTTAGCAAGTTGAGCGGCTTCTATCACCTCGGCTTGGCTAACTTGGGTACGAGCATAAGCGATGTTGTAGTAAATTGTATCATTAAATAAAACAGTATCTTGCGGAACGATGCCAATGGCGGCGCGAAGGCTGGCTTGGGTGACAGAGCGAATGTCTTGCCCATTGATGGCAATGCTGCCGTCAGTGGCTTCGTAAAAACGAAAGAGTAAACGCGCTATTGTTGATTTGCCGGCGCCACTGGCACCAACGATGGCAATTTTATGCCCCGCTGGCACTTCAAAACTAACATCAAACAAAATCGGGCGCTCTGGCTGATAGTGAAAATTCACCTTGTCAAAACGTATTCCGCTTTCGCCGATATTTAGTGGGCGAGCGTTGGGTGCGTCTTGAATTTCGGGTTTATTTTCAAGCAATTTAAACATTAAGTCCATGTCTGCCAGCGCATATTTGATGGAGCGGTAGACAACGCCTAAAAAATTGAGTGGGATAAATAATTGTAATAAAAAGGCATTGACTAGCACTAAATCGCCTAAACTCATTTTGCCATCTACTACGCCTTGACTCGCAAATATCATAATTAAGGTGACGCCAATGGCAATAATGGCGGATTGTCCAAAATTCAGGGCAGACATGGAAGTTTGACTTTTTACCGCTGCGTCTTCCCATTGTGCTAAAGTGGCATCGTAGCGTCGCGCCTCAAACGCTTCATTGCCAAACGATTTGACGGTTTCATAATTGACTAAGCTGTCTATCGCTTGATTATTGGCTTCGGATTCTTTGACGTTCATAATGTGGCGAAATTCCATCCGCCATTCTGTTACGGCAAAGGTAAACACAACATAAATTATAACGGTAATAAAAATAACGAAGGCAAATTTGAAATCATATTGTGTGAATAGAATCAGCGCAATTAAGGTAAATTCGGCAAATGTGGGAATGATTTGAAAAATCATGTAGTTGAGAATGGAACTCACGCTGCGAGTGCCGCGTTCCAAGTCGCGTGAAATCGCGCCGGTTTGTCTTTCGAGATGAAAGCGCAGTGATAAATTATGCAGGTGCGTTAACGCTTTATTGGATAAGCGCCGCATGGCGCGGTAACGCACTCTGGCAAAGACGACATCGCGTAGTTCGCTAAACAGAGAACTTGAGAGGCGCAAGATGCCGTAGGCAGCGAGTAAGGCAATGGGTAAGGTGGGGGCCGCATGTTGTGCTTTGTCGAGAGCGTCGACAATGTGTTTGAGGATAATGGGAATGCCGACATTGCCGATTTTTGCTAAGACGATAAACAATAACGCGAGCAAGACGCGCCCTCGATAATCCCAGATGTAGGGCAACATGTCGCGTAAGTTTTTGCTGTCATTGCGGTTGGTATGGACAACAGCGGTGCGGCGGTGGCTTAGAGGTGTTCGCATAAGAACAATGATTTTCCCTGGGTTTTTCCCTCAGTGAAAGTATCCACAATATCTAGTACAGCGAATTTTGAAATGAACGAATAGTACAGCGAATTTGGAAATTAACGAATAGTACAACTCATTTTGAAATTAACGAATAGTACAACTCATTTGGAAATTAACGAATAGTACAGCGAATTTGGAAATTAACGAATTATTTGCTTGCCATGCTTTTCTATTCCTTTTCTGTGAAAGTCTCCACAATATATAGTACAGCGAATTTGGAAATTAACGAATAGTACAGCGAATTTGGAAATTAACGAATAGTACAGCGAATTTGGAAATGAACGAATAGTACAGCGAATTTGGAA
>NBMI01000138.1 GCA_002085445.1 Candidatus Parabeggiatoa sp. nov. 2 | reverse complement strand
TGTGATACTTATTCCTAGCGGTTCTATCACATCTTGTTGTAGGACTTCTCCAGGATGAATCGGTTTTCTGGTATTCATGACACACTACTCAAAAAATCCTATGACTTTAATACCTTGCAAACGGCAAGCTTCTGCCATGATTCTGTCCGCGGTGGCGATTATTTCAGCCCCAATATCATTTGCAATGCTAAGGTGCATGGCATCTAGCGCACGTAAAGCGACAGTTGATAAGGTATTGATAAGGTGAATGGCAGCAAAAGCGTGGTGTTCGCTCAGCGGATGCACAATCAGATGCTCGTCATAGATATCCTTTTCAAAGGCCGCAAATACTTGTTGTTCGTCCTCTGAAGACAATTCTCCTGCCCGTCGTCGCCGCGCCAATAAACAGCGAAATTCGGTCATTGTCAAACTGCTGATGTAACATTCGTCTTGTGTTTGAATCCAAGCATTGAAATCTTCTGAGTGTGTTTCATTAATATACCATTTGGCAACGGCACTCGTGTCAATCTAGGCGATTACCATTAACGTACCTCCCTTTCTTCTCGAATCAATTGTTCGCTGGGTGTAGAAAGTTTTGGCATCATTGCTCGCAAATCTGCGTGTGAGGGTTTAGTCTTGGTATTTTGTCTCGGAGGTAATAGTCGTGCGATGGGCTTGTTGTCTAGGGTGATGATAATCTCACCCTCTAATTTGACTAAATGATCTAATTTGCTCAGTTGGGCACCTATTTCCGATAAAGAAAGTGATTTCATAATGAACCTATTGTGATGAAAAGTGAATGCAAGGAGTACAACGAATTGTCGAAAGCAACGAATTATCAATATGTTGATTATCGAAGCTTTTTTCAATTCACCCGTTTGCCATTCGTTTATTTCTAATATGAGCGTTCCATAATCGTATAAAATTATACGCCATAGCCGTTGTATACTCAAGATGGGAATAAATTGGACTTTTTTAAAAACAAGCTTAAATAACTGCCGAAAAGCCCCAACGGGGCGATATTAATATAGCCTGGGGCAGCGCCCCAGAAAAAAACGTCCAAGATAAATCTTGGACTCCGGACGACTAACTAGACGTCCAAGATAAAAATTCATCAACAAGGCATGACTTCATCAACCCCAAACACATCTACAAACAAATCCCTTATTATATACAATCCTTGTAAAAATATTTCTTTGACAGTGTTAGTACAACGGATTTGGGGAGATCACTCCTGTGCCAATAAATCCGATTTTTCCAACAAATCGGATTGCTTGGTGATACGGGAATTTATGCTTTTCGGCACTAGACGTCCAAGATAAATCTTGGACTCAGGATGGGCCGTGGAGGGCCTCAACCCTGAAAGGGTTGAATATGAAACGCAGTAACGAGCGGAGCGAGATAATAGCTTTAGTGAAACCTGTGGTTTGTTGTGGTATTTTATAAACGTCCAAAGCTGAAGCTTTGGACTCCATCTCAAAAACATGCCAATTATCGAGTTTCAATCTTCTCGGATATTTGTTATCGCTTCGGCTTTAGAGTGTCCTTGACTGATACAACCGGGTATCGCTGGACATTCCGCTATCCAAACGCCGAATTAAACAAACAACCGCCACCCTCCCAAAAAGCAATAACTAATCAAGAAAAGATGCGCCCCAACCAGCAACAGAAAAGCAAAACGAGCGATCCAAGACGGTGTCCCTGTTCTTAAACTCTCTTTTACGGCCTCACTTATGATTGCCGCACCGATTAATACTCCAAAGAATGCCACTAAGAACGCCACGCCGACCGCCACAACGAACGCCACACAGATCGCCACGCTGCCCACCCAGTCTTCATCCACATCTCCGAACCACCCACTCAATAGCCAAACCCCGCCTAACGCCACGCTGATCCACAAGTAAACGTTTGGTGCCCATAATACCCTGGCCGTAGGTAGCCACTCTAATCCTAATGCCAAGGTGGGCATCCATAAAGGCAACCACACTAAGGTACTCGCCAACCACTTGCTTACACGTTTTTCATCCGTTCTACCAAAGAAGTCACGATAGCCTTTTAGGTATTCGGGCATGACTAAAATCCACCATAATAGGCGTAAATGGTCGAGTGGATTTAACGGAGAAAGGCGTTCAACTCGTTTTTTTATCGCCTGTTCCTTTCGGAGTCGTTCCACTTTTTCGGCTTGGCGTTTGGCCTCTTGTTCCTTTCGGAGGCGTTCCGCTTCGGCTTGGCGTTCGGCCTCTTGTTGCTTACGGAGTCGTTCTTCTTCGGCTTGGCGTTTAGCCTCTATCGCCTGTTCTTGTATTAATCGTTCAGCTTTGACTTGGCGTTCGGCCGTTTGTTGCTTTCGGAGTTGCGCCTCTAGTATGACTCTTAAACGCTCAATAAGCAGTTGCACTGACTCAGGACGTTGTGTAGGATTGTCCTTCACACACTCAAACAGTAAATCACGTAAGGCCGACACCGCCGGCAAATCACGCTCTCTGAAATGGTGCGGACTATTTGCCGTCCATAAACGATACATCGTGGCACTAAATGTGAAAATATCACTTTTCGCAGTCGGTCGTCCATAGCCCAAACCGCGCTGTTCCGGCGGCGCATATTCCATCGTACCAAACGCTTGCCCAAATACCGTCAAACCAGAACGACTCTGTTTTTTCGCCATCTCTCGCAACGAAGTTGTCACGCGAGCTAAGCCAAAATCAATAATTTTCACCGAAACGGCCGCGGTATTGGAATCCTCGGCGGTTTTTTTCAACAACAAATTCGCCGGCTTTAAGTCCAAATGGTAAATTCCTTTTTCATGCGCCTTTTGCAAACCTTCGGCAATTTGCAACGCGACTTGTAACCCGGTGATTAAATCCAACGGCCCATATTTTTCTAACCACGCTTCGCCATCTATCGCCCCGTCAATATATTCACTCACAAAATAGGCCCCGTTCTTATTAACGTTATCGGCATATCCAAATTCAAGCGTCTTTGGCACATAATCGCCCGCGATATCGTTCATCGTCAACGGTTCCTTAAACACTTGCTCAAGATTACCGCTAGGAGTTTCCCAAAGACACTTAACAACCACTTGTTGATGGCCCTTAATCATAAAATTAGGATTTTCGCACAACAACGCGCAGCCCATGCCACCGGCCCCCAACATTTTGATGATGGGATAATAACCCTTATTAATATCATGTAATGCCAAGCGCCCGTTGGACAACTCAATCGCTTTCTGTAAAGCCGCTAAGGCCTCGGCATAAATTTGTGTCTGTTTTGCAATAACCCCCTGGCCCTTCTCAAGCGGCGAGTTAAGTTCAGTAAAGGCCTTGCGCCAACGCACTTGAAACAAATTATAATAAGCCAGCGCCTTCACCTCATCATCATTAGCCTTGTCAAGGGCCTGTAAAAACCACTGTTCCGCTTCAACCAAATCACCGGCTGACGACAAAGCACTGCCCAATTTCATCGACAATTGCCCATAGCCAGGCTGTTGACTCGGCAACCGCTTTAATTGTTCCACCATACCCTGAATCAATTGCCAACTTTCGTCATCGTACTGAATAAACCCATCGCGCGGGCTGACTTGTGACGACAAACCACGCTGAGCCAACAATTTATTCAGTTTTCGGTCAAATCCTTCGACTAAACGTCTCGTTTCGCCAACATCCTCCTCAAGTTTACCAAGCGTGGCATAAATATCCTCAGCCCAAGCCACGATTTCCGGCCGCCAACTTTCAAACTGACTCGCAAACCGTAACAACGACTCATGCTGCATTTGCCATTGTTGCAACCCACGGACTTGTTGCTCAATCTGTTCACTAAACACCGGATATTTATCTTGTTGCACTCTCAAATCCGCAATCGTCGCTTGCAGATTTTACACCTCAATACACAACTTCGCCTGCTGCAACGCCGTTTGCGTCGCCGCCAACCGCGGATCCTTACGCAGCAACTCCCTAAAGAAAAACAACACCGCATTACCCAACAACCCCTCATAGCGAAGAAACGCGGCCAACCTCTCATCCACCTGCTCAATCGCCGACATTTGCTCCAACAACAAATCCGTCATCGCGAGCGTCTGTTGATAACTGATCAACGCCGCTAAATCCTCCTCACTAATCTCTTGAATTTCAAGCAATCCATCCTTATGCTTAGAAAACAACAGAAGCGCCTCAGAGACTTGCTCTCTAAAAACCGCCAAATCCTCAACCCCCTGCTGCTGAACAAAAGGCTGCAAATACTGCCGCTCAATTTGCTGAGCAAACTCACGAGTGATTTTCGAATAACGGACTTTTTGCACCAAACTGGGCGCCGGCGCAACAACCCCCAACCGAATAGCCGCCAACGCGTACCCATAACTACCCTGATACGCGCTAGAAATTTCAAAAGCGGTAAAAGTAAAATGCTCACTAACAATAGAAACCGCCTTCCCGCCCACCTGAGACGCCATCTCCACAACAGCCGGGCTATCCAATAACGAACCCAACAACATTTGAGTGAGATTTGAAGAAGTCATAATGAAATATAAAGTAACTACAAGGATTGTATATAATAAGGGATTTTAGAAACCGTTGTACGCACGCGCAATGAGTTGTACTTATAAATTCGCTTATCCGCGCAATTCGTTGTACTTACTTAGGCGGTACTTACTTAGGCGCAATAAGTTGTACTTATAAATTCGCTTATCCGCGCAATTCGTTGTACTTACTTAGGCGCAATAAGTTGTACTTATAAATTCGCTTATCCCTTTACGTGGTTGGCTTATGTTTATCAAGCAACTCCGATAATTTGTCACGCAAACAATCCAGTTGTTCGGTAGAATACAGCGCATGATTTCTATAGTCGGTTACAAAAAAAACGTCTTCAACACGAGAACCAAACGTGGCAATTTTGGCTTTTTTGACTCGCACCTGACAAGTCACCAATGCTTGGGCAAGACGCGACAACACGCCAGGGCGATCTGTGGTAATCACCTCTACAATCGTATGATTATTGAGATGATCTTGTGTAAACGTGACACGGGTGGGCACGGGGAAATGCTTAAGGTGTCTAGGTATGTGGCGAGTAATCGGATTAAACGGCGAACTGGTATCGCGGTTCAATGCTTGTTTGAGTCCTTGTAAAATCTCCTCAACACGCTCCCCTTGATGGATTTCTTCGCCATTGTCTTCCAAAACGGTGTAACCGCTAATGGTATATTCACTTTGAGTGGGAACAATATAAGCATCAACAATGGTCAAATTTTGTTGTTCTAGAAAATAGGAGGTATCAGCAAACAAATAATCACGATCCTGCCTATAAATCATAATGAATTCAGTACCACCTTTAGTCGCCAGACGCTCTAACACTAAGGGATTATCCGGGGCAGCATGATTTAAAATGGCTTGTGTCTCGCGGGCAACCTCTTGTGACGAAGAATGTAAAAAATAATCATCGCCCAAATCCTCCCATAAGGCCGTGACACGCCCATTATCAGGCACCTCCAGCAAACGACGAGCCTCCCTTTGAATCTCCTGAATGTGGAGTTGTTTATCTAAAACCTGTCCTTTCTCATGATGCAAAACCGCGGATGTTTTATGGTAAAGCTCCGTCAATAACGCCTCTTTCCAACTATTGAACAAATTGGGATTAGTCGCCCTTATATCTGCCACCGTCAGCAGATATAAATAATCAAGGCGCACACTATCCTCGATGTCCAGAGCAAAGGCTTTAATCACATCAGGATCGGAAATATCTTGACGTTGTACGGTGATAGACAGGAGCAAATGATGGTGTACTAACCATGCCACCAAACGCGCATCATTGTCGCTTAAACCATGTGCCTGACAAAAATTCAAAGCGTCTATTTTGCCCAATTTTGAATGATCGCCACCCCGCCCCTTAGCAATATCATGGAATAAACCTGCTAGATACAACAGTTCTGGTTTAGGAATAGACTGTATCAGTTTTGAACAGAAAGGGAATTCATGAAAAAACGCCGGCAGGGTAAAACGTCTGAGGTTACGCACCACAGTTAGAGTATGTTGATCGACAGTATAGACATGAAATAAATCATATTGCATCTGCCCAACGATTTTGCCAAACGCGGGAATGTAAGCAGCAAGCACACCATAACTATTCATGCGCCGAAGGGCATGCGTTAAGCCTTGCGGTTGGCGGAAAATTTCAAAGAACAGGCTCCGCGCCCGTAAATCTTTGATAAAAGCATTATCAATCAAAGATTTATAATGAATAATCCGGCGAATAGTAGCGGCCCGTATTCCCTTAATCTCTGGATGTTGCTGCATCAACAGAAAAATTTCCAGCAGAGCAAAAGGATAATTCACAAAGACTTTCTCGTGAGTCACTTCAATAAAATCATTACGGACTTGAAAGCGTTTGTTTAAGGGACGGACTTTAGCGGGCATATCAGCATACAAAATGGCCTCTTCAAACAATTGCAAGAGCATCTCATTGAGAGTGCTTATTTCCTTGATAGCGCAATAATACCGCTTCATCAACTTTTCTACGCCCAAGCCCACCTCATCATCCTCATAGCCAAATGACTGAGCGAGAGTGCGCTGATAATCAAACAACAAACGCTCTTCATGTCGCCGAGCAACAAAATGCAACTGACAACGAATTTCCCAGAGAAATTCTTGTCCCTTGCTCAGCGTTTGATACTCCTTTTCCGTTAAAAAGCCATGTTGTATCAAATCATGTAAAGTAGTGGCCCCAAAATGACGTTTCGCCACCCAACCTATCATTTGAATATCGCGCAACCCGCCTGGGCCTTCCTTGATATTGGGTTCCAAACTATAAGCGGAATCATCATATTTGAGATGACGTTGAATTTGTTCTTCGGTTTTAGCGGCAAAAAATTCTTTATGAGACCAAACCCTATCGGGTGCGACAGCGGTTTGCATAGCGGTAAACAAACTCTCAGCGCCGGTGAGCAAACGCGCTTCCATCAGATTAGTCGCCACGCTAATATCGGCCGCGGCCTCTTGTTCACATTCGGTCAAGGTACGCACACCATGTCCGACTTCAAGGCGAATATCCCACAAAAACCTCACAAAGTTTCCAAAACACTCCTGTGCAATAGCATCCATCGCCGATTCTGACAAAATCAATATATCCACATCGGAACAAGGATGCAATTCACCGCGCCCATAACCGCCGACGGCTACAAGCGCACAAGTCTCAGGCTCAAGACAAGTACAATGCCGCTGCCAAGCTTGTAACAGTATTTGATCGACTAACCAAGCACGTTGTAGCACGTAATTGGTGGCGTTCTTGTGAGCCTGAAAACGTTTTTTCAGTATATTATGCCCCCGCTTTAAGGCCTCGCGAAACACTTTAAGCTCGGAATCGCTGGCTTTCAAATCACTCTCAAATTGCCCCGGATTGAAAAGCTCAAGATCAGTATAATTAGTTATGTGCATGTCAGTTATCAGTTATCAGTTATCAGTTATCAGTGCCGAAGCTAAAAGCTCAAGTCCCCTAAAGGGGACTAAATAATTATCTGAATATCTATAGAAAACGGAAATGTCAGTTATCAGTTATCCGTTGAATAGGATGGACTTGCTTTGGTGCCAACGCAAAATTCTCTTGGTTTTTTTTGGATTTCTTTCAATTCATTTTCCCGAAACATTCAAAGCCCGTTTTTTGAACCAAAAAATGTGCCAAAATAGACTCAAAATCACCAACTCAACAAACGCAATTGTCATTCCAGATATAACTGTCTTTCCAACAAAAATCTCGAATGAACGAAGACTAGAAAACGGAAAAATAGTGAGAAAAGCATAAATGTACCCCAGAAAACCCGCACTTAATCCTCCGATAAGGATAATAAGCCACTTGGTTTTAATCGGTAGTAACGTTAAAGAAGTTATTGGCACCCTTGGTGCCTGTTTGAACCATTGATAGTACCAATAGAAAAGTAAGGCAACACCAAGCAAAGTACTACCCTGTTGTAAAATGTGATGAACTCTGATAACTTTTTGACCATTTTGACCAATTTCAATAACGGCTGTCCTCAAAATCGGTAACTGTTGTACCATCCAACCGGAATAATGTGTAAAAGAGTCCCAGACAATATGAGTCAACGCGCCAAGGAGCAAAGACAAAACAATTAACCAGAAACGCTGCCACGGAACAAAATGAAAATGGGTTGCCAACGGCATCAAGCATTGTTGATGCGTAACGGGTAACAGCGAAAGGAGAGGGCGCTTCAAAACCGTATGAAATAGCCAAAGCACCGCGAATCCTGCTGGAATATCAAGGAGAAAGATACCGAGCAGCGTGTGACCAAATTGGCAACGTGTTGATAAACAAAGAAAATAGTTAAAATCTGGCGAAAGGCTACCCACGACAAGTGCTGACAATACCAATCCCCAGTGGGCAAAAGGCACAGCAGCGGCTGGATGAGATAAGGTAAACTGCATAATATCACTCAAATGTCCAAGTTATCGTTTTCATATTACCATCAAAAAGGGTTTCGTTCATAACGGCTATCCATCTATCCGTCCAAACGACGCAAAAGTTTTTAGTTTGGCAGTCTATAGTTTTTCAGATAAATATTTTGGCAGGAGTCCAAGATTTTAAAAGCAACTACAAGGATTCGTTATAAAAAAGAATAAAGCAACTACAAGGATTCGTTATAAAAAAGGATAAAGCAACTACAGGGATTCTAAATAAAAACGGATAAAGCAACTACAAGGATTCTAAATAAAAACGGATAAAGCAACTACCGGGATTAGTTAGACTATACTTTACACACCATTTGCGCTTTTGTCATTTCGACAGATACGAAATCTTTTGGCAGGAGTCCAAGATTTTAAAGGAGTCCAAGATTTATCTTGGATGTCCAAGATTTCTAACGGATAAAGCAACTACAAGGATTGTTTCTAATAAAGGATTTAAAAAAAAACCGCAATTCAAACGGTAAAATACATCTAGTCGTCCAAACTAACGTTTGGCAGTCCAAGTTCAAACGGTAAAATACCGTCCTAAAGTTTGGACTCTGCCAAACTAAAGTTTGGACGACTGCCCTAAAGTTTAGACTCCAAACTAAAGTTTGGAGTCTGCCAAACGTTAGTTTGGACGACTGCTTCAACAAAAAACCTTTAAAATGAACATTGAAAATACTTACATAAAAAAAATCCTCCAAGCCCGTGTCTACGACGTGGCCGAAAAAACTCGCCTAGATTACGCCGCAAATCTTTCACGGCGTTTCAATAATCATATTTGGATTAAACGCGAAGACATGCAGCCGGTGTTTTCTTTTAAATTACGCGGCGCGTATAACAAAATCGCCAATTTACCCAAAGATGCCTTGGCAAAAGGCGTGATAGCCGCTTCCGCCGGCAATCATGCTCAAGGGGTGGCGTTGTCAGCGGCAAAGTTAGGTATCCCGGCAACTATCGTCATGCCTAAAACTACCCCTGAAATTAAAGTCACCGCTGTGCGAAGTCGTGGCGCTGAGGTGGTATTACATGGCACCACTTACGATGATGCCAGTCAACACGCCCAACAATTGCTTGAACAACAAGGACTGAGTTATATACATCCTTATGATGATGCCGATGTGATTGCCGGGCAGGGCACTATTGGCATGGAAATTTTGCAGCAGCATACAGGAGACTTAGACGCGATTTTTGTGCCCGTCGGCGGTGGCGGCTTGATTGCCGGCGTAGCGGCTTACGTTAAATATTTACGCCCCGAAATCAAAGTGATTGGTGTCGAACCGGATGATGCCGCTTGCCTACAGGCTGCCCTTAAAGCTGGCGAGCGAGTTATTCTTGAACAAGTGGGAATTTTTGCCGACGGTGTGGCGGTGCGACAGATAGGCAAGTTGCCTTTTGAGGTGGCGCGTAATTATGTTGATGAAGTGTTGTTGGCGAGTACGGATGAAATTTGTGCCGCGATTAAAGATATTTTTGAAGAGACGCGCACTATTGCGGAGCCTGCGGGCGCGTTGGCGTTAGCCGGTTTAAAGCAATACATGAAACGAGAAAATTGTAGTGGACGACATTTAGTCACTATCGCCAGTGGTGCCAATATGAATTTTGATCGTTTGGGCTATGTGACGGAACGCACAGAAATCGGTGAACAACGCGAAGCTTTGATGGCGGTAACGATTCCTGAACGTAGCGGCAGTTTCCGTCAATTTTGTCATGCCATCGGGCAACACTTTATCACGGAATTTAATTATCGTTACGCCAATGATGAACAAGCCCATGTGTTTGCCGGGCTACGTTTAACGGATGGCTTTGCAGAAAAAAACAAGTTAATTGCTAAGTTACGTGACAAAGGCTATCGAGTTGTCGATTTAACCGATAACGAAATGGCAAAAACACATATTCGCCACATGGTGGGTGGACATACGCCATGTTTATTGAATGAACGCATTTATCGTTTTGAATTTCCAGAACGACCGGGGGCATTATTGCATTTTTTAACCAGTATGGGGCAACGCTGGAATATCAGCTTGTTTCATTACCGCAATCATGCCGCGGCTTATGGGCGGGCGTTGGTAGGCATACAAGTGCCGGAGGCTCAATTGAATGAGTTTCAACATTTTTTAGATCATTTAGGGTATCTGTATTGGGAGGAAAGCGATAATCCTGCTTATCGGTTGTTTTTAAACTAAGAGCGTGTTTTAAAAGTCGAACACACCCCCGCCCCTCTCCAGAGCCAAACCTGACAGGTTTAGTTATATTTCTTAACTTAATGGCATTGACTTAGTTATTATAAGGCCTTTAGCGGCCTTTTATTTAAAAGGGCCGTCAATTCACTTGAAAGGGCCGTTAATTCACTTAACTACTATAAGGCCTTTAGCGGCCTTTTATTTAAAAGGGCCGTTATTTCACTTGAAAGGGCCGTTAATTCACTTAACTACTATAAGGCCTTTAGCACCAAACGCCGCAATCAATATGAAATACAGTTTTGAAGATTACAACGAATACAATGTGTTAAAAATTCCCTTGATGTTATTCTTGGTGAATCTTTACTTACTCAAGCAAGTTCTCATTTTTGTTTTGCCAATGATTTCATCAGTTCCTTTTTTGGTCAAATTTGCTCATGAACAATTTAGCGTCGCTTTGTTGTTTTCAAGCCTTCCGGCGGCGTTAGTGATAGTTGGCATGTTGAGACGGGCACCTAAAACGCGCTCTCCCATCATACGCGGGATATGGCGGTGGGGCCGATTCTTATTATTATCTACTCTCGTGTTGGAAGTCGGCTTTATCATTTTGTATATTGTGCTTGGCATCAAAAAGATTGATGGGGCGAGTTTGATGTTTATTTATATCGACGTGGTGCTGATATTTTTTCTGGCGAAGTCGCTGCGGGTGCGGGATGTTTTTGCTGAGTTTCCAGATAAAGAAACGCCTTCGGGAGTTAAGCCTTAGAATAAATGATCTCGCTCCGCTCGTTACTTCGTTTCTAAGGCTTAAAGCTAAAGTACCCTAAAGGGCACTATTAGTAGTAGGCTTTAGCTGAACGATAGCTTTTAGCCTCAGAATTTCTTCTGAGGCTGAAGCTTAACTTAATGGCATTGCTTTTTACCTTGGGGCACCAAACCCCCACAGCTACGGCAACCTGTGGACGAACCGTCTGGTAAACCGCCTTGTCCAACCCCCGAATGGGTTTATTGGGTACGCACCGGATTAGGGCTTATGCCGCTTGATGCCCTGCAAATGGTTGGAACGATACAAGTCGCGGAAAAAGACCAAAACAATTCCTTGTGGGGATTGGTGAGTTCAAAAAGTGATGGCATTATTTATCAAGTACGTCAAGGTGATTACATGGGAGAAAACTATGGAAAAATTATCAGTATTTCTGAAAAAGAAATTGAAGTCTTGCAACAATTCCGTAATAGCAAGAAGTGTTGAGAGTCGAAAGTCACAACTCTGCCCTTGTTAAATCCGCCCTAACCCCTTTTTTAAAACTGACCTTTACCCACAAAGTCTTGATATACTTAGCACTGTCACAAACGCAGTAAATCGCTACGCGAGATAACGAAACGCAGTAACTTCCGCTTACCAAAGATAAGTTTGTAACGGTGCTAAGTATATAGACAATGCAAAACTGAAGGCTCTGTTATCTGAAAAAAATGAAAAAAACCTTTATTATTAATGCATTATGTGCCATGTTATGTTTTGCAATCACTGCGAATGCGGCCGGCAATGCGGCCGCTGGTAAAGCCAAAGCCCTACAGTGTATCGCTTGTCACGGAATAGATGGCAACAGTGTAATACCTCAGTTTCCAAAACTCGCCGGTCAACATGCTGAGTATCTTGCTGAATTAATGAAGGCTTACAAGGCGGGTACACGATTCGATCAGATTATGTCGCCGATGGCTGACACACTGCTTGGAACGGATACCGATATTGAGGATATGGCAGCTTATTTCGCTTCGCAAACCTCTAATGCCTGTTCTTCGCAACCTGAAACAGATAAAATAAAAGCCGGCAAAGCCAAAGTCAAAGCCAAGGGCTGTTACGAGTGTCATCAAATGGACGGCAATAGTGAAAAGCCTATCTTTCCTAAACTCGCCGGTCAGCATGAGGCGTATCTTATTAAATCAATGAAGGGCTACAGGGAAGGTACGCGGAAAGATGATTATCATATCATGTCCAAGATGGCTTTGTTCTTGTCGGATGATCCCGATATTGAGAGTATCGCTGCTTATTTTGCTTCGCAAAAATCAGATACCTGTCAATAAGGGCCTCCAAAAAAAATCATCTACCCACAACACACCCCGGCTAAACCTGACAGTTTTTTAAAACCTGTTAGGTTTGGCTTTTTTAGAAAGAATTTCTTTCTTGATTTGATAGGCTTTTGTTAATGGCTCACCAGACATAATGAAAAATGAAAAATACTAAGGTGTTTTTCCAAAGCTTTTTTTTAGACGGAACATTTGAAAATGATAACAGGCAAACGCGATAAATTATATACTTATCATTATCAGTTTTCAGTTTTCAGTTTTCAGTTTTCATTAATATAGGGCCATGTTAGCAAATTGATTAACTTGATTTGATTGAAGGCCCTTGAAACACTCATTTTTAATTTTTAATTTTTAATTTTTAATTATTTAGACGACGTAATTTGGGGGCCATAAATTTCAAATCAAATCATGGCCCACAAAATGAAATTATCATAGAATGACTCATTTTTCATTTTTCATTAAAATAGACTCATTTTTCAACAATTTTAAATTTTCATTAAAATTGACTCATTTTTCATTTTTCATTTTTCATTTTTCATTAATATAGGGCCCTTGAAACTAAAAACTTCTAAAAGGACAACTAGGACACCCTTTGGGAGGATTTATCTGTCAATAGGAGAATAAAACTATGTCTTTCAGTAGGTTATGTCAATATAGCTTTGTCATCGCATTATGTTGGTTTTTGGGCCGTGCGTCTATCGCCTCAACGTGTAGTGACTCTGAATCCCTAAAAAGTTTTCAACGTGTGGGAAATTACCGAAGTGCGTTACAGAGGATGGACGAATGCTTGAGGGCTTCCAAACAACCAGAAGCTGACGATTGGCAATTGTTTAATAAGTTGATTAAGCAAGTGCTGACAGTTTATAGTTCAACATCGTTTGAAGAGGCCTATCGGAATTTTCAGAAAGTTCTCCACCTGTTGAGTGGATTAAAATTTGAGTTGGCAAACTACTTTAAAAATCATCCAACAGATAACGACAACTTGTTTTCTGAGGTGCGTGAAGCAGATGAGAAATATTATTTCTACTATGACACTGGCCGTCTGTTCTCACATTCACGGGGAATCGTGCTTACCGATCGGTCGCTTATCTGGAAAAATCTCACCGGTAAACCACAACGTTTGGCGTTTGATAACATTAACAGCATGACGCTGGTTTATGATCGCGGTTTCTCCCTGAACACTGATTTGTCCTTGACAGGCTGGAAACTGAGGATTAACAGCACTGATAAACGGTGTGCAAACAGAAACGCTAACAAAGAATTCCCCGCCAGTTGGCAGAAACTGTCGCCACCAGATAGCGTTTCGTCATTCCCTTCTCATCAAAGGCACGGTGAGATGGTTTTCAAGTTAAGCGGGTGTTTTGTGCCAGACGAGGCTATCATTCCGCTTGTCTCTGCGATAACTTACTTCATCAATTCCAATAAAACTTCGTTTGATCAGAAGAAAATGGTGCAGTTCTATGTGCCGGAGAGAGAGATAGGTATCTTAGCTGGCTGGGTGACACCGTGTAGCAAAGAATATGTAAACCAAGGCAGCCCTATCAAGGAATTGCAATTACTGGATGCTTGTTTCTTTCGGTTCCTATCCGATGATGAAGGTTTTAAGTTATCACAACAGGATAGCGAATTATTAAACCAGCTCACTCACGGCCCAAATCTTTGAAAAAGATAATATTTCTTTCAATGAAGGCTATAATCGTTTCAAAGTCGTGCTTTCAACCCACTTTTTTAGTGACTTGGACTTCAAGTTCAAGGACAATTTTGATGCCGAAACTGAAGTAGAACTTTTTGAAGGTGTCCGTGATATCGCTGAAAGCTATTACTTTTATTTTGACACTGGAAGAGTGATGTCTGGCTCGAGGGGGCTGGCATTAACGAAGAAAGCCATTATTTGGCAAAATTTTTGGAGTGATTTAACGGGTTCAGCCAAGCGAGTGACTTTTGATAACATTTCCAGTGTGACATTAGTGCATGAAATCGACCTTCAATCCATCGGCGGCTGGAGACTCATATTGAATAAGGATGAGAATGAGGATGAAGATAACGAAATCGCCTTATCTCAAGTGCCGGCGGAAAACGTTGAGTTGTTTGCATCCGCGTTGGTTTATTTTATCAACAGGGCATCAGGTGCAAACTTAAGGTTACAAGTGCCAGAAGAAACCCGAGCGGTTTTGGATAAGACTTTTAAGGAAATGCATCCTAAAGCCAACTACTGGATATCTTTTTGAGGCGAACCAAAAACGGTGAGCCAGGGGCGGTGCTTGCTAGGTAGATACACTGGCTATATTAATATCGCCCCAAAGGGGCTTTAGCCCCAAAGGGGCGTGTTATTTAAAGCCTGGGGCATCGCCCCAGGCTAATATACTAATGAAAATGGGCACCTTTTCATTTTTCATTTTTCATACGCTCTGTGCCCTGTCAATACCATGCTTGAAAATCCCTCAATTGATAAGACTCATCTCACTGGTGTTATCCTTGCCGGCGGACGTGCCACCCGTATGGGTGGACAAGATAAAGGACTGGTGTCATTAAATGGCAAATGTATGGTTGAATATGTCATTGCCGCTCT
>NBMI01000389.1 GCA_002085445.1 Candidatus Parabeggiatoa sp. nov. 2 | reverse complement strand
CGTTTATCCGCGTAATTCGTTGTACTCTCATGTTATTCACTAAGTAGACGGTGTTTTCAGATTGAGTGAGTTAGGCCTTTTTCTGAGTTAAGTCGTTTTCAAGTGAGCAACTTTGGTTCTGTTATCAGTCAAGTCGGCGATTATGCGGGAGGCCGTTGTTCAACTCCCATGATTTCATTCAGCACTCGTCCGGCTTGGGCACCGTATGTATTCGATGTGGGTGAACTGGCAATGAGTTTTCCCTCTTTGTAATACAACAGCACAATATTTTCTGACTTGATGGTGGTGAGTCCCGGCGCACTGTGAGTTGTTACTATAAATTGTGTGTTTGGAAAAGTATTGATCAAATCAACCAACACACGCTGCTGCCATTTGGGATGCAAATGCAAATCAATTTCATCAATCAATACAATGGCTTCTGATTCAATGGCTTGTTCTGAACGGTGTTCATTTGCCAAAGCCATACGACGCGCTAAATCCATTACCAAAGACAGCATGACGCGATAACCCCCACTGAGTTGTTCAAGCGATAAAATTTCTTTTTTTGCACCTTCAATTTCCAAATCGACCACAAAACGTAACGGTTGCACTTGAGTCAATGCCATACCGTACAGAAAAAACCCGTTTGTAGTAGGCGATTTATCGCCTCACGCGCAGTGCAAGATCGCTCCAGTTTCGATACCACCCCAACGCCAACGGCTAAAGCCGTTGTCTAAAAGCTCAAGTACGTATCAGGGCACTAAAGTTCAGTCGGCTTTAGCTGACTTAAGCTTTTAGCCATGAACCCCCGCTACTGGCAGGATGGTATGGGATTTCTGCTCTCCAGCACTCGGTTTTCAGCCACCAAGGCTCAGGTTTGTCGTCGAATCGCCTTGCCTTTTTGGGGCTAGGTTTTCGGCCGCCACGGCTCAACTTTGTCGTCGAATCGCGGCTCAACTTTGTCGTCGAATCGCCTTTTTGGGGCCAGGTTTTCAGCCGCCACGGCTCAACTTTGTCGTCGGCTTGTAATCGCCTTTTTGGGGCCAGGTTTTCGGCCGCCACGGCTCAACTTTGTCGTCGAATCGCCTTTTTGCGGCTCAACTTTGTCGTCGAATCGCCTTTTTGGGGCCAGGTTTTCAGCCGCCACGGCTCAACTTTGTCGTCGGCTTGTAATCGCCTTTTTGGGGCCAGGTTTTCAGTCGCCACGGCTCAACTTTGTCGTCGACTCGCCTTTTTGGGGCCGTGTTTTCAGTCGCCACGGCTCAACTTTGTCGTCGACTCGCCTTTTTGGGGCTAGTGCAGGATCGCTCCAGTTTGTTTCCATACCACCTCAGCCAACCGCTTTCGACTGTTATCTCGCGTAAGCACACAAGCTGCGTTTGTCTAAAAGCTTAAGTACGTATCAGGGCACTAAAAGAGGTTAGTAGGCTTTAGCCTACTTTAGCTTTCAGTGGCTGGGGGTGGTATTAAGATTGGAGCGATCCTACACTAGTTGTCCAAACTTTAATTTGGCAGCCGCCGCGGGAGTTTAGTTTGGCAGAGTAGTGATACGCGGGCCCTGTTATTTCTCTATTTTTTTTAGGGTTATTTGGACGTTCGATTTTGAGGGCCATAAAATGGTTTTCAAATTAAGTTATGGCCCTCTGTCGCGCTTTAAGGGAGAGACTTTTTGTAGGTGTTTTGTTGCTGCACTTGAGTACGTGGATGACTCGCGCCCGGAATCAGACGACAAATAGCGTGTCTCACCGCCTTTAAAAGCGTGAGTTGATATACTCAACAAGGCCACAAACTTTTCTGTCCGACACGTTTTTAGATTACAAGATTTTGGTGGAAGAAGACAAAAGTACAAATTGTGCCCATGCGGAGTCTAACTTGGCCCACTTGCGACATGCTTTGCGTCGCTTAAAGAAAAACGAGGCTTTATCAATTCGATAACCTGGCCCACTCGCGAATGCGAAAATGTATAATGAACAAAGACTTATAAAATCACTTTTAATGAAGATGTTTTTATAAGTTATTGATTTTATAAGATTCAATTTAACCCTTAATTCGCATGAGTTATAAAATTATTAGTTATATCAATCATTTATTTATAATGGCTTAAATCTCAATCAGTTAAAAACAAAACCCATAAGCTGTACTTACTTCTTCCAGTTGATGGCCCACAAATATTCAGTTTTAACGTACTAATGCTAAGGGTTTAATCTCAAAAAATTTAGTTTTAATCAATTAATTGTAATCAAATAATTGATTAATATCTTATTTATATAACTTATTGAAAAGTCGAACTCACGTTAATAGCTAATGGGTAATGGGTTTGAGGAAATAGGTTTGAGGGTTGAGGTTCACTTGAATCAAAGAGTTTAGATATAAGATGAGGTTTGGTAATGGCATTTTTAAGAGGGTTTTTTGATTTCAGTGTAAGAAAAAGAATTCTATTACCCATTACCCATTACCCATTACCCATTACCCATTATCCCTATCAATGACTATACTTAACTGCGCCACAAACTAAACGAAACTGTCATTTCTTCGACATAAGGAGAAACCAGAAAACGGCCAAACATTCCTCACATCCGTTCGGAATGACAAAGCACAAGTTGTGCCCGTGCTGAGTATACCTCAAATTGGGGCCACACTCATTTTTAATTCCAATTCCCAATTCCCAATTCCCAAGCGCGCCTAAAATTTTTGTGTACAAAAACTTTAGGCGCGATCAAAAATCGGTAACAATCAATAAACATTATTGCAACTAAAAGTCATTGAAAAATAAGCTATTTTATAACACGGTTTTTGAAAGAAAAAAAATGGCACTAATTTTGCAATGCTAATTTAACAAATTAATCTTATTATAAATAAAAAATCGTCTGTAGATAACTGATTAATTTTAAATGATATTAATCGAATATTATTTCCAATAATGTCTAATCACTGATATTTCAACCTCATTATTTAGGAGCACCAATGACAACAGAACTACACCCCAGCGTTTTGCTTGTCGAAGATGATCTCGTGGTAGCCGAGTGCTATAAAAACTATTTGGAAAATGAGCCAATAAACTTGGTTCATGTCGATACCGGCGAGGCCGCTTTACTACACCTACAACAAGCGACTCCGGCTGCCATTCTACTTGATCTTGGTTTGCCAGATATAAGTGGCATGGATATTTTGAAATGGGTTTCTGAACAAAAACTCAACTGTGCTGTTGTCGTTATCACGATGGAAAATACCGTTAATGTTGTCGTTGAAGCGATGCGCTATGGTGCTTTCGATTTTATAGAAAAGCCTTGTCAAGCTAATCGACTTATTATCACATTACGCAATGCACTACACCAACACCACTTATCTCAACAAGTGGAATTTTATGAAGAATCCGGCAAACGTCAACAATATCATCAATTTATCGGTAGTTCGGCCCCAATGCAAGCGGTTTATCAGATGATTGGTCATGTTGCGGCGAGTCAGGCTCCAATACTCATTACCGGGGAAAACGGCACCGGTAAAGAGCTCTGTGCTGAGGCACTGCACAAGGAAAGTAAACGAGCGGCTCAACCATTTATCGTATTCGATTGTGCCACTGTTCCCAAAGAGTTACTGGAAAGTCAATTATTTGGTCATGTCAAAGGTGCTTTTACCGGTGCTCATACTGATCGACAAGGGATCGCGTCGTCGGCCGATGGGGGTACCCTATTTTTGGATGAAATTGGGGAAATGTCTCTGGATTTACAAAGTACCTTGTTACGCTTTATGCAAACGAAGACCTTTCGCAAAGTCGGTAGTGAGAAATTAGAGCAGGTGGATGTCCGTTTTATCTGTGCAACTAACCGCGATTTGGAGGCCGAAATCCAAGCCAAGCGTTTTCGTGAAGATCTTTATCATCGCATCAATGTCGTCCCTATCCGGTTACCGGCCCTGCGTCTTCGTGGGAATGATATTTTATTGCTCGCCCAAACCTTTCTGAGCAATATTGCCAAACTTGAGGAAAAACCCTGCCGGGGGTTTAGTGCCGATGCCCAAGAAATCCTCTTGGATTATCATTGGCCTGGTAATGTGCGGCAATTGAAAAATGTTATCCATTGTGCGTTACTGACAACGGTTGGAAATGAGATGATAACCGGCGAACAGTTGCGTACCACAATTAACAAAAAACACGCTTGCAAGCAATACACCCCCGCCAGTGAACGCTCGTCCGCAGCCCAAGAACCACCACCGCAACAACAATCTATGATCGTCGCCCTCACTAATGGTAATACCTTTCGCATCTTTGAGGACATTAAAACCGAGGTATTCGTTAAAGCACTTGACTATTGCCATGGCAATGTGGAGAAAACGGCAAAATTGTTGAAAATAGGCCCCGCCACGATTCATCGTCGGAAGCAGAAGTGGAAAGCAAGTAAGCAAGTTGGGCAGAAATTGTAATCAAAGAAATCCGATGGGAAAAATCGGATTTCTCACCGGGTTCAAAAAAGTGTGCTCTTGCGCCGCAAACACTTTTGCGTCGATTGGGAAATGGGAATTGGGAATCGGGAATTGGGTTTTTGCTAAAATTTTTAGGCACACAAATTTTATGCGCGATTGGGAATTGGCAATTGGCAATTGGGATTGCTTAAAACTCAAAGCCCAAAAGTTCTATAGATTTTCAGGTAAATAATTTCAAAACAGCCAATAGTGAATAGCGCCAACCCCGTAGGGGTTGAATATGAATAGCCCCAGGTGCAGCCTGGGGATGGAAGGGAAGGGGGCCCCAACCCTGAAAATGTGAATAGCTTAAGGAAAACCTGGGGAAGGGCCGGGGAGGGGCCCCAACCCCGAAGGGGTTGAGTGTGAATATGGAATAAAAAAAGGGTGAAAAAAACGAGCAAAATCAACCCATATTTAACACCCCAGTTGGACCCCCTCCTCGGCCCTTCCCCCAGGTTTCACCTGGGGCTATTATCTCGCGTAGCGAGTTACTACGTTTCATATTCAACCCCTACGGGGTTGGGGCTCATCCCCGGCCCTTCCCCCAGGTTTCACCTGGGGCTATTCATATTCAACCCCTACGGGGTTGGGGCTATTCACTATTGGCTTTTTTGAAATTCTTTTTCTGAACATCTATATAACAACGTTTTGAGGCCCGATTTAAATGCCCTTATGACCAACACAACCTTACCAAGTGTCAGTCTTAAAACAGAGGCCCTTCAATATAAGTCATTGATTTTTAATACCTGCACGAATGAAGTCGGGACTACCCTACAACTGACGAGAATTTTGCCAGAAGCTCCACTTATTTGGCAATTACAAACCGGTCAAATCACGACTATCAATTCGATTGAGTGTCTATCAATTTGATAGAGTCTCTATCAAATTTGATTGAGTATCTATCAATTTGATTGAGTTCAATAAAAACCACCAAAAAGCCCTCGCATAAACCATAATCTTTAAATTCTACAGGAAAATGGGTATGAGTTGGCATATATCTTGATTGCCATTTTCAAAAATTAAATAATTCATTCGCAGGAATCGGGCAACGGATAGCCCCGAAACACGGGTGTATAACGTAAGGGCAAATCGGTTGCTTATCTGTTGAGTATTGTGTGATTTACCAAGAGATAAAATACTTTGACTGACTGTGGGAAATTGTTGTAAATAAAAATCTCTTGAAATATATATAATAAATTAAATTGAGTTTGAGTGGTTGGCATTCGTTTTGCCTAGCCGTGAACTTAGGTTTTTATTATTGACCTGCACGGGTACTTATCAATTTGATTGACTGTCAATCAATTTGATTGAGTGTCTATCAATTTGATTGAGTTCAATAAAAACCACCAAAAAGCCCTCGCATAAACCATAATATTTATATTAGACAAGCACTTGAACTGATAAAACGCTATTTGGCACAAATATTGAATGCGACTCAACCAACATTTACCCTTCCGCTTTTATGGAAAATGGGTATGAGTTGGCATATATATTGAATGCCATTTTAAAAATTAAATAATTCATTAGCAGGAATCGGGCAACGGATAGCCCCGAAACACGGGTGTATAACGTAAGGGCAATTCGGTTGCTTATCTTAAGAACATCGCGTGATTTACCAAAAGATAGAATATAGTAGTAGAAATTTTTGACTGACTGCTGTAAATAGCTGTCAATAAAAATCTCTTGAAATATATATAATAAATTAAATTAGTGGTTGGCATTCGTTTTGCTTAGCCATGAACTTAGGTTTTTATGATTTTTTGTAGATAAAATTGATTTGTTGGTATTTGCTCTTTAACAAATTTGTAGTCTTAAATTTGTATCTTATTTTATGGCTGTTCCGTATAGACTTCGCACCGACACAAATTGCGCGGTTGTCAGGCACGATATTTGCTTACGATTGTAGCCCGTCCAATCTTGATTTCTCGGATTTCTCGGTTGGTCGAAATGACAGCGAAAGAATGGCGATACTTAGTATAAATAACAAGAATATTAGCCAAAAGCCACCTTTAAACGCAACAGACAACGTTGCCTTCACCAAGAAGGCCTCACTCAAGTTGCCAAAGGTTAAATACCTGAGCCGCAAAAACTTACTAAACGGTGCTAATCAATTTCTCGGTTTGCTGTAACAATGAGATCACGTCGCGAAGAACGTCGTATTGAGGCTAATGCCAATATCTGCCCAGCTAAGGTCGTCTGCATGTCTAATAAATGGCTTTGCCAATTGAGGGCCATTAACAAAAGTAAGGCTTCTTATTTCAAAACCTGGCCCACTTTTAACCTGAGAGCGTTAGACTGAGCGAAGAACGTCGTCTCGAAGGCTGTGCCAATTTCGGCCCAGCTAAGGTCGTCTGCATGTCTAATAAATGGCTTTGCCAATTGAGGGCCATTAACAAAACCAAGGCTTATCATTTCAAAACCTGGCCCACTTTTAACCTGAGAGCGTTAGACTGAGCGAAGAACGTCGTCTCAATGGCTTTGCCAATTTCTAAAAATAAGTCGAACTCATGTTATAGTCGGCCCAAAAATATTGATAACTATTGATATTGGCTGGACATTATCTCAAAAAAAATGACATTTTTTTATTTTTAAAGTATCGTTATAAACGCTTGAGGTGGTTAGCCTTCCACGTCAAAAAAATGGACTCTCAAGCATTCAAGTAACCCTAAGCTCTCATTAGGCGAGGGGATAAAGGGCTGATTGATATTTGTTGCATTCTACTTATTGTGCCTATATTTATGATATTTTATCAGGAAAAATTAAAAAATAAAAAAATGACAATACCTTGGCGAGTGTGGACTCGTTTGTTGCTGGTAGCGACTGCCTTTATGTTCAATCAGCCAGTTCAAGCCGAAGTCTGCCTCCCCCCCACCGTAGATGAAGGGCTTAACCTTGACATTCCCTGCGTGGGCGTGGATGGTCAACAATACACCGCCCAAATATTATATAAGGCTCCCTTCTGGGAATATTTGAGTCATGCCCCGAGTACTTGTGAATGGAAGGTTGAAAACTGCGCCACGCTCACCAGTACGATGGACTTGACTGTGCCCAATTTTGCGTTGGATGGATTGTCCCAGATTGCAGTATTAAAGTTTGACGCTAACGAATCGGCACCGTTGCGCTGGACATATCAAAAGCATTTTGAAAACCGTGCTGGTGAAAGTAATGGTTTTTCGTACAATCACGGCACACTTGCGCCTGCCAAACCCACAACTGAAGAAGTTAGCGGTAAAAAACTGTTAGCTATTTACATGGTGGGTAGTGACTTGGAAGGCCGATATAAATTGGGTACCAAGGACTTAAAAGAACTCATTCGCGGCTACAATGCCCTGACAAATAAAGAGGCGATTGCTGTTGTCGTGGCTTTTGGGGGGGCCAAAAACTGGCCAGGTATGAGATACGCCAGCATGGCTCAAATCCTTGCCGATAGTGCGGACAATAAATTTGGTAATGAAACCGGGGATGATGCCTATCTTTATAATGAACCCCGGGCCGTTATGGGGGACAAAAGTGCCTTAACACACTTTTTGACATTCTTGCAAGATAATTATGGCAAGGCGAATCCTAGATTTTTAGTTTTATGGAACCATGGCAATGGCTTTTTGGGTTATGGCAAAGATCAAAATAATAATATGGATGGTCTGTCTTTGACGGAGCTGCATGAGGCCTTCACCGACAGTGGTACCGAAAAGTTTGATTTGATTGGTTTTGATGCATGCCTAATGGGCTCGATAGAAGTTGCTAACACCATACGGCATCATGCCCATTATTTACAGGCCTCCCAAGAATTGGAGCCTGGACATGGTTGGAATTGGGAAGAAGTGATTCAACGCTATGCCAATCACGCCGATTTGATTGAAGCGGGAAAAAGCATGGTCGATAATTTTGTGGATAATGAAACCCATGGTAAAAATCGTTCAGGTAAAACTTTGTCGGTGGTTGACTTAAACCAGTATGATTTTGTGCTGACCCATCTCAATACTTTTGCTGACGCACTGACGGCCAAAATAAATGCTGCTGATCCGGCGACGATTACCGCCCTCAATGCCGCTTTAAGCCCGAGTAGTGGTGCAGAATCTTATGGTAAACACGGGAGTAATCGCCTTGAGTTTGATTTAAAACACTTTGCAACCCTGATTGGCGGGCCTGAAAGTGAAGCGCTTAGCCAAGCCATTGATAATTATGTACTTCATGCCAATAACGACGGCACTCGACAAAATGCCAACGGTGTTAGTTTTTTAGCCTTAAACCATAATTTGTATTTGAGCAGAAAAAAGGTTGATAAGGATCAGATGGTTAGCTTTAACGGCTATGAAATGAATCTTTGGGAAAATCTTTATGTGAGTGAATCCGTCTGGCAACTCTATAAGACTATTCATGCCCTTGCCCAAAGCGATAGCCAAGCCCCCACTGTGGTTGATCAAGTTGCTGATGCTAGGGGGGGCGAGTTTTTAAATTTAGACGCTTCTGATCCACTGGCTCAGGCAACCGGTGTGGTCGCTACTTTTACCGATGAGAATTTGACCACCGTGCGAACAATTTTTGGGGGTGTCAAATCCGTAGAAGGTGAGGATAATCAATTATTTCTGTCCGTCGGTGCGGTGCAAGCACGCCCAACTGAGAAGAATGGTCAATATTTTGCCTCGGCATGGGATGGTCAATGGTATGTGATGCAATATGATGAAGATGAAGATCCGGTTTGGATGCCTTTGGCTTTTGAAAACCAATACACAGATGACACAGGGCAAGCATTGACTGTCTATACCGCCGAAGTGCAGTTTATTCGCAAAGTGGAAGATGAAGTCAGTACCGTCGGATTTTTTGGTGATTTGGTAGAATTGTTTGGCGATGAAGAGGAACCTTTCCCTGACGACTTGGCGGAATTAGAAATCACGTTTGATGCTAACAACAACGTAGTCGCTCATCAGGTGAGACCCTATTTGGTGATACATGAAAACGAGGCCGATAAGCGGGGACATTTGGCCCCCGGTAAAGAAACCTTTGATATTCAAGCCGGTGATGAGATTCGTTTTTTATCAACTTGGTTGAAATTTTCGCCGGCCGGTGAGATAATTGGGGCACGGTTTTATCCAACGACGGATGGTATGTTAGAAGTTCTCCAAACACCTGTCTTTAGTTTTGCAGCAATCCTGTTGGAGGATGACGAAGGAGACGAAATGGCACCTCGGTATGTGATGGCTGCGGAAGATGCGGAAAAAGGTTGTACTCCTTAAAGAAGGCGGTGTGGTAAAAAAATAGTCTATAGCTGTATCATTTTTACCACACTATGATGAGACAAGAAAAGCTTGGGCCCGTGTACAAAGTTCGTAACTGGTACCCGATTTTTCGAGTCTTTGGTAAAGGCCCGAATTTTTCGGGTCTTAGTACGGGTAATTGAGTAGCGAGTTAAAACCTCTGTTGCCGTATTACCCATTATTTCAACTTAAAGAGGAACTTAAAGAGGACAATTGGAAATATGAAAATTCCGACGAGTAACACACGATGGCGAGCGTGGTTTTACCCACTGCTCATTTTAGGTTTGGCGGCTTTTATTGGGCCAGTTCAAGCTCAAGCTGAGGAACTCCCAATTGAGGGAACTGATGTAAATGGAGAAGGGCAGCAGTCAAGTGGAGTGATGCCTTCAATTGAGTTTTCTGTCTTGGAAGATGGCAGGGTTAGAATTCTAGCCTTAGGTGTTCCGAGAGACAGAATTAAAGCTTTTCTGTTTGAAGGACAGGACGTAACAACAGTGATTGAGGCTTTCGAGAAAGAAGGTAAATTGGAAATCGTATCTACAATGGGAGAAATTAGAAAAGGGGACGAAGACCCTACCCCGACCCCAGAAGATGGGACATCTACCTCGACCCTAGAAGGTGAAGTGATTGCTTATACACCTGTGGTTATGATGGATGTTGAGATAGAGCTTGAGAGAATTGATGGTGGGCAATTTGGTTTTTTGTTAGACAATGGAATCAGCTTGACAAAAACCGTTGATTTTGAAGAGAGTCGATTTGGATGTGGGGGTCTTTGCATTGCTTCGTTAACGTTGGCTTTGCCATTGATGAAAGGCTTCATATATGCTGGTGACCGTTGGATATGGGATACGAACAGCCAAACGCCGCCTAGTGGCTCTTACAAAGATAGTTGTAGGAACATCTCTGTAAGTGGAAGTACACTGAAGGCCGAGTGTAAGGATATGAGGGGGTCTTGGCATACCACAAGTATTTCTAAGAACTGTTCCGGGGATATCGCTAACAGAAATGGTGCACTTAGGTGTGAATGAGGTGGTAGTTCAAGTAGGCTATAGGCAGTTGCGGGAAAATAAAATACCCATCATGTTGGTACTGGCGAAATAGTAATATATCGCTTTTATTAATAGGAATAAATCGGAATAAGACTTGATGTCCAGAAAAGTTTTATTCCCCCTACAGATACTCTTCCTTGAAGGGAGAGTATCTGTTTGAGGCTAAATTAGATAACAAAAAATTAATAAGGCTATTTATTTGTGGGAACTGTTATAAACATAACCCTTACGTGACTATCTGTGAGTTTGCCAAGGTTTCTGATGACAGGTAGTGGCAAACTCACTGTTTTTAGGTTATTCAGATACCTGGCACAGTTTGAATAATTTTTTGTTTGTTTAGGAGAAGTTAGCGTTTTTTTTGTACATTTCTATGTCCGCTACAAAATGAGCCGCAAACCCAGAAATCTCCAACCTAACTTTACCTACCACATCACTACCCGTTGCAACAATCGTGAATTTAACTTAAGAAGGGGCTGAGCGAGAAGTGATTATCTATGCCCTCCTTCAGTTCCTTAAAAGTACTTGAAAAGCCACAAGAATTGCCCGATATGCAAACTGGTACACAGCGATGTGTTTTAATCGCATGTTAAATCGCACGGGGCACTTTTGGGAATAACGTTATTTCTCAACGGGTTTTCCCACCGATGACTTTGATAGGGCTTTAAATACCTTGCGCTACATACATGCCAATCGAAAAACGGCAATGATGCGGTCAAGTTTTTTCTATATTCCGGCAGAAGGAGGAAAATGGAACTAAAAATTGATA
>NBMI01000137.1 GCA_002085445.1 Candidatus Parabeggiatoa sp. nov. 2 | reverse complement strand
CCAAAGTCTGTTACACGATACTCCAAGAACTAGAGCCTGAACATTACTTAACCAAAAGCCTAAAACGTAAACTTTACCCGACGTTTTTACAAAAACTGTGGGATGCTATCAATAAACCCATACAAAAGAAACTTTATGCATTCAAACAACAAGCCAAGAAACAAACCGCCTCAAAATCCACCAACCTGAATAATTACTCAAAAGAATTTTGATGGAGTCCAAAGCTTTAGCTTTGGCTGTTTTTCAGTAAAAACCAATTTTTTAGTCCAAATCTTCAGCTTTTGCGATTTTTAAAAACCTAAAGGTTTGGACTCCAGTTGATGGACTCTAAGCCTGGGCGAACCGGTTGGAAAACCTCGAAAGTCCCTAAAGACCTTAACTTAATGGCATTGAGTTGATGACTCCATTTGAGGGATTCCAGTTTAAACACACAGAAATGAATACTTATACCGCACCACCAGTTTCGCTTCCCTTTGCTTTCGCTAAACGTCATGGGGTGATACTTTCTCATCTCGACGTTCACGGGGCCACTGTTTGCCACCGCCCGGAGATATCGCGCCATACCTTAAGCGAAGTTCGGCGTTTTCTGGGACGGCCTTTGAATTTAAAAGCTATTTCGGTGGAACAATTTGATACGTTGCTCACTACCCATTATGAGCAACAACAAGCGAATCAATCTATGCAAATGATGGAAGGCTTGGGAGATGAATTGGATTTATTTCAAGTCGCGCTGCAAATCTCAGAGCCGGAAGATTTGTTAGAGAGCGACGATGACGCGCCTATTATTCGTCTTATCAATGCGCTGCTTTCCGAAGCAATTAAGGAAAATGCCTCTGATATTCATCTTGAACCGTTTGAAACTCGGCTCGTGGTGCGCTTTCGCGTTGATGGCGTGTTACGCGAAGTCTTGCAACCTCGGCGCGTGTTAGCACCGCTACTGGCTTCGCGCATTAAAGTGATGGCAAAACTCGATATTGCCGAAAAGCGTTTGCCACAAGATGGCCGTATTTCTTTGCGTATTGCTGGACGTGCTGTTGATGTGCGCGTTTCCACCATTCCCTCTGGGCATGGCGAAAGAGTCGTTTTGCGTTTACTGGATAAACAGGCGGGGCGCTTAGACTTAAAACAAATCGGCATGTCGGCCGACACATTGGGCCGTTTGCAAGGCCTTCTGCAAAAACCGCATGGGGTGCTTCTCGTCACCGGGCCTACCGGTTCAGGTAAAACCACCAGTTTGTACGCCATGCTCAATGAGTTAAATGACCGTAGCCGTAATATTATGACGGTGGAAGATCCAATAGAATACTACTTAGACGGTATCGGCCAAACTCAAGTCAATACCAAAGTGGATATGACATTTGCGCGAGGATTACGGGCCATTTTGCGACAAGATCCGGATGTAGTGATGGTTGGCGAAATCCGCGATGTAGAAACGGCCAAAATTGCGGTACAAGCCAGCCTCACCGGGCACTTAGTCTTATCGACTTTGCACACAAATACGGCCATTGGCGCAGTCACTCGTCTGCGAGATATGGGGGTTGAACCGTTTTTGCTGTCATCCTGCCTGATAGGTGTGATGGCGCAACGCTTAGTGCGCTTATTGTGCCCTCACTGTAAACAAGCCTATACGCCTAGCCCAATAGAAATACAAAACCTTGGCTCTAACCTTTTTCAAGGCAAAAACTTATCCAATTTGAATAATAACGTCTATACTCATCAAGGCTGTCAACAATGCAATTCGATTGGCTATCGCGGACGCACGGGTATTTATGAACTTGTCAACATCGATAACACGCTTTGCACCATGATACATGACGGTACTGGACAACAGGTTTTAGAAAGCTACGCCCATGAACAACATGAAGATATTCAACAAGATGGCATAAGACTAGTCTTAGAAGGAGAGACGACACTTGATGAGTTATTGAGAGTCACAAAAGCCGGATGAATAGGAAAGGAGCAAGGAGAAAGGAGCAAGGAACAAGGAACAAGGAGAAAGATGACAGGGCCGATTTTCGCAAACTCTTCTGGAGTTTACTGGCGGTTTAAACAATTTAAAAACAATAAGTTATACTCAACGCGGCCATAACTTGGATTTCCAGGGGCGTTGCCCCTGGCTATATTAATGTCGCCCCGTTGGGGCTTGAAGATAGGAGAAAAACTAATGGAACGCAAGTACAAACTCTTAATTGTGGATGATGATAAAGATATTCTCACTGAATACGAAAATCATCTTGCTAAACAAGGATTTATTGTCGAAGTGGCGCACGATGGCACGGAAGGGCTTGAAAAGCTACGCCGTGACAGCGAGTTTGACATAGCCCTCGTTGATTTCAAGATGCCAGACATGAATGGCGTTGATATGATTCGTCAAGCCTATAAGACAGGAATAGCGGCGGATATGATTATTTGGAGCGAGCCCGAAGAATACAATAAGTACGATACCATCGCCGCAATGAAACTCGGTGTGAACGACTGGTTTGAAAAATCTCGTCTTGACATGCCCAACTTCTTTCAAAGAATCAAGGAAGTGGCTGAAGGTGTCTCTCTTCACGAAGTTTCGCGGATTTTATCTCTTATTCCCAAAGAGGAGTTAAGATGGTAAATTTTCAAGACTATTTTGACGCAAACGCGCTGTTTAAATACTACCAGGATGAAAAGGGGGATTTGAAAATTCGGCGTTTGGTTGCCAATGCCCAGAAACCGGTTCTGGTATCATCACTGACATTGTTAGAATATTTCAATGTTGTGATGCAGTATCGGCGTAAGAATATTTTCAAGAATAGGCATATCAACACCATTTTCAATCACTTAATAAAGGATGCTCGCTTCAACGCGACGAATCGTCCTTTTCAAATCATACCCGTTTCTGATGAAGTCTTTTCGGTGGCGCAGACGATTTTATTTCACCATGCGCGTACCTTCCAAATTGGCACTTATGATGCGTTGCATTTAGCCATTTTTAAAAATTTATCGGTGGAACCTTCGCCTATTTTGGTAACATCAGATCAATCAATGCAAAAAGTTTGTGAACAACTTTCCATTCCTTTTTATGATCCTGAGATTGAGTAAATTAGAGTTGTTACGTTATAGAGTTTATAGAGTTTGAGAGCGGGGTGTTAAATCTGTCGTCAAACACTTTTTTATCCTAAAAATTGTCATTTCTTTGATCGGAGAAATCTTGTGACGTTTTAAGATTTCTCCGAAAATGACAAAGAGCATAAGGGTGAAACAGAGCAAACCCAATTTAACACCCCGCTCCGCGTCACATAACAAATTCTAGCTCGGCGATACACGCGTTACTAATTGTTGTTTTTGGAACTTTGCGAGGCACGAGCCGCTGAGCGTTTTTCCCACTCCTCGGAAGCACGGCGAAGCGCTTCTATTGCCGCTTTGTTGCCTTTAATAGAGTCATAAAGCCAAAAGGATTCTCTGTGAAACTCCGTGTAACTCCGTGTCTCTGTGTTGAAGATTTCAAAACTGATAGGTGGTAATATTTTTATTTTTTATTAGTTGACATGATTTTCAAGTTCAGTTAAAAATAATTATAGAATTCTATCTGACATTCAGCACACTTTAATTGTAACAGGTTGATTTTAAATGAGTATAAATATTATTCTATAGTGCCCATAAGTGTGATATTTATTTATTTATTTAATATCATATACTTACTGATGTGTGCGGAATGTCGGTTCTATATTACTTGATGATCAAGTTTTTGATGGTTAGTGCAAGATATCGCCTCAATGCCATTAAGTGTAGGGGCAATCCCCAAAAGGGGTTTGCGCGTGGGATTGCCCCTACAAACCGTCATGTCGTGTAGGGGCAATCCTTTATGGTTGCCCTCACCCAAAAGCGGTACGATATGGCATTGAAGATATCGCCTGGGGATAAATCCCCAGGCTTAAAGCTTAAGTCTGCTAAAGCAGACTAACTTCCTGCGGCGCGTGGGCAGTGCCCTGATACGCACTATCGCTTTGAGCCATGAGCCCCCGCTACTGGCGTTCGTTCCAAACTTGATCATCGAGTATTATCACCAACATCGAGAGTGATTTAACACGACATATACTTTGCACGAGTAAAAATTCTAGCCGTTTGCAGTATAATAATTTCCGCTATGAACACCACAGCCATCATCACTTTAATATTGACGCTCGCTATCACAGCCCCCGTCATTTTCATTATTGCCAATGGGCATTGGTTATCCTATTTGCGGCGGCGCTGGGTGCGCTTGGCTGCTGAACAGGAAGTATCGGGGTGGCAATGGGCCTATTTTACTGATTTTATTGAATTATTAACGCGCCTCAATTTACCTTTGGGTTATACCGATCAAGAAAATATTCCCCAATCAGGCAAATTAGTCGCGCCTTTATATTGGGTATTAAAAGAAATGGCGCGTGGGGAAATCTTGACTGCCCATGCCGCACGCTCCCGACAAGACAATAAACTTACGCGCAATATTGTTCGCACTTTACTAAAATCTCCAGAGCCTTTAGTGTTATTAGGTGATCCCGGCTCAGGTAAAAGCGTCACGCTGCGGCAAATTGGTTTAAAGTTAGCAGACTGGATGCAGCGTAGTATTCAAACAACATAGCATCGTTCAAAACGATCGTTAACTGATCAAGTGCAAAACCTTTCTTAGGGTTTACAATTGAGGTAGCAATGAAATATAACTTTATAGATGTAGAAGGATTTGACTGTTCAGGAAAATCAACCATTGCAAAATGGATTTATCAAGAATTTGGTTATGAATATCATAAAAGCCCCTCCGGATTATTTGCAGAAGTAAGAACATGTTTTGATAAATTTGATATAAGATTGAAAGACAGAATAGCATTTTACACAGGTGATTGCATACGGATTTCTATGCTTTTTAATGAACAAATTGACAAAGGTCATAAATTTGTTTTAGACAGATATTTTTACTCAACAATCGCTTATCATGAAAGCAAACAACCAAACATTACTTGTGAACTCAGGAAAATTTATAAAGCATTGCGAAAACCTGATATTATTTTATACATAACCGTTGATTATGAAACGGCTCTAAAAAGGTTGAAAAATAGAAAAAATAAACCAAATGATGAATTATTTTTGTCTGATCAACATTATAAAACGATAGACGAAAATTTTAGACAATTTTTTGATGTAAATTATGTCACTGTTGATAACAACCAAGATTTTGAAATCACAAAAAATCAAATCAGAAAAATCCTACAATGAAAAATGTCTTGATTATATCATTTGACTTGATACGCAACGGTGAAGTGACACAATCTCTATCAATTGCTTCACTTTTGGCGTATTTAAAAAGTGATCACAGATATGGAGAAGAATTTACTGTTTACCATTTGCCTTTCAACATGTTTCATCTTAAAAATATGGCTATGTTTGGAATGAATATTTGATAAAACCACTTATTGATAGAATTAAATTTTTTGGCTTTTTCGGAAAGATTGTTTTAGGTGGTTATCAAATTTCATATAGTTCAAGAGAAAATTTAAAATTTGACTATCCAGATGCTGATATTTTTATAATAGGTTACGCTGAAAAATCTTTGTTGCAAGCAATCTTTATAAATAAACCAAAACAACCATTACAATTGAATTATGAAATTGATGTGAAAGAAATTCCATCAGTTTATACGACTCATGAAATTTTAGTCAAACCAAGACAAAAAATGGTTAGATTAGAAACTAAGCGTGGTTGCCCTTATAGGTGTTCGTTTTGTTCGCACCGAGATTTACAAAAAAACAAAGTATATAAACATGAACAAGAAAAAATTTTTTCAGAATTAGCATACTTAAAAAATAAGCACGTTGAAAAAATAAACGTGCTTGATCCGGTTTTTAATGTAGGAAATGACTACTTAAAAATCATGCAAGAGATAAAACGTATTGATTTAAATTCAATCATTTCATTACAAACCAAATTTGAAATGATAAAAGGGGAAAAGGGAAAACAGTTCTTAGATTTGGCAACCGAAATTAACGCCTATTTAGAATTTGGCATACAAACCACTGTAGAAAGTGAGTGCAACGCAATCAATCGCCATAGTGATAAAACAGTCATTAAAAATGTGTTGCATGAATTGAAAGCGAGACAAATAAGTTATGAAGTGAGTTTGATTTACGGGTTGCCTATTCAAACTGTAGATACCTTTCAATACAACATACCTTCAGTGAAAGAGATTGGCTGAAAATGAAAGGAATTGCAGACAATATTTAGTTACCAAATGACGCTCTAGGTTAAAAGTTAAAAAATCCACCACCACAGCGATTTTTGGGTAGGCAACCCGGCGTTGCCCACCCTACTACAATTACTAATCTTTGCCCATAACTTTTGGGCATAAACGGATTTAAGCCATTTTTTAAATTCGTTTATCCTCGTAATTCGTTGTACTAAGCAAGCTATTATAAACATTGCCAACCAGAACTGCTTGACGATGAAGAGACGTTATTAGTAATTAGGCGGATATCGAGTACAGCGGATTAAGGGATTAAACCGATTTAAGCCATTTTTAAAATTCGTTTATCCTCGTAATTCGTTGTACTAAACTATTATGAATATTGCCAACCAGAACCGATTAACGATGATGAAACCTTATTATTGGTAATTAGAAAAAAAAATGAAGATGATTTCTAAAAAAAATGACCCGATTGAACTTAAAATAGTTGAAGAAGATGAAGATGCAATTGAGTTACTTGCTAAAGGTAAAAAAGGTGATATTACAATTTATGCTAACCTTTTTAAAGAAGATAATCGCTTAATACTCAGGAATGTTCATCTGGATGGTATGGGTTCTGGTTATAGTAGCTTAACTGAACTTCGCCAGATTGCGCGTGAATTTTGAAAAATGAATCATGTAGATGAAGTGATTATTTATGGGTTCCGTAGAACAACGGGTGCTAATGCGGGCAAACAACCGATACCCATTAGAATCAACGTCTATTAAGGTGTGAAAAATGCAAAAAGTCATTCTCTATGATTGGGAACCCGGATTTAATAAAGCCGGATTGAACAAACTGCTTCGCGCTGAAGCCAATTATTCTCTTTCGGCAGCAATAGAAGCGGTTGGCAAATTGTTGGAAAAAGAAACGCTTGAAATTGAAATCGCTTCAAGCGATAGTGCAAAAGCGTTTTTGACGGAAGCATTAAACTTGGGTGCAGTGGGCAAAATTGAAAGTACCACCACGACTACTGTTACACTGAATATGCCAGATACCATTTTAAATGACTTAAAACGTGTTGCGCCGGTATTCGGATTTTCTAATTATCAACCGTTAATTCAACACTATGTTGACATTGGATTGCGCGTTGACTTAGAACGCTTGAAAGTGCCAACAATGCAATCGCTTATTAACAATTTAAAACGTCATGGTGTGGATGACACGATAATTGCTCAGGCAGTTACGGAGAGTTATCATCAGTAGTGTTTAAATAACTTGGTAAGCCAAGGCATTCCTAGACAAACTCGCTCATTCGCCAACCACCAAAACGTATCAAGAAAATGCTTACCGTCTCAATAAGTTGTATGACACGGTGGGCGAGGACTCGCCTACTACAAACATATTTAGGCGATAAATCGCCTACTACAAACTCTGAAGAAGTGGTTTCAATAGGGCCATGAGTTGAAATAGCTTCAGCTATTATACGATATGGCCCACAATTAACGGCCCTCAGTACTCGTGCGTGAAATCTCTTTAGCAGTCGATTTGGAAACAGTGGAGATACAACAATGGATACCACCACGAGAAAAATTGTAAAGCAAGTCATTCGTAAATATGCCCAGTTTCGTCCCTCGCATGGTAACATTCGGCTGGATACGGTTTTTGATGAAACCCAAGATCGCTACCTCCTAATGCAAGTGGGTTGGGACAGAAAACGGCGAATCAGTGGCGATATTCTTTATATCACGTTACATGATGGAAAAGTTTATATTGAATATGATGGCATTGAACATGGCATCTATGATGACTTGGTAAGCCAAGGCATTCCAGAAGAACGCATTGTTTTAGCTTTTCAGCCTGAAACCACGAATACGGAAGGCTTCTGTACTTACGGCAGATAAAATTTGGTTGCGAGCGAATGTCGGTGTTGAGATTAGGTGTATCCGTTGATTTTAAAATTCGTTTATCCTCGTAATTCGTTGTACTAAACTATTATAAACATTGCCAACCAGAACCGCTTGACGATGAAGAGACGTTATTAGTGATTAGGCGGATATCGAGTACAGCGGATTAAGGGATTAAACGGATTTAAGCCATTTTAAAAATTCGTTTATCCTCGTAATTCGTTGTACTAAGCAAGCTATTATAAACATTGCCAACCAGAACTGCTTGACGATGATGAAACGTTATTGGTGATTAGGCGGATATCGAGTACTTAGGATTAGGGGCTTAAACGGATTTAAGCCCTTTTTAAAATTCGTTTATCCTCGTAATTCGTTGTACTAAACTATTCTATTATAAACATTGCCAACCAGAACCGATTGAAGATGAAAAGACGTTGTTAATGATCAGAAGGAGAACATCATGGAACAAACCGTAACAATTGACGCAAATGGCAGTCTGACACTCCCTAATGAATACCGCAAAATATTGGGACTTTTGGCTGGTGATAAAATCACGGTACAGTTGAAAGGCAACAAACTTGTCCTCCTCTCACCGCATGATCCCGTGAAAATCGTTCAGACGCTCGTTCGGAAATATATACCCGCCGAGCGTAGTTTAGCTGATGAATTAATTGCAGAAAGACGACGGGAGGCAGCCAGTGAATGAAGTTATTTTAGATGCCTCAGCACTTCTAGCCTTTATCCAACAAGAACCAGGCGCAAAGCATATAGAAGAAGCAGCCAAAGGACATGTAGCAATCAGTACCATCAATCTTGCTGAAGTTGTTACCAAACTGATTGAGGGTGGTATGTCAAAAGAAGAAATTCAAAGTATTCTGCCAGCATTGAATTTGACAGTCGTACCTTTTGATGAAGAAATGGCTTATGAAACCGCAAATTTGCGGGCTTCAACCCGGACACTTGGACTCTCTCTCGGAGATAGGGCTTGCCTTGCAACGGCACGAATACGGAAGGCTTCTGTACTTACGGCAGATAAAATTTTGTTACGAGCGAATATCGGTGTTGATATTAGGTGTATCCGTTGATTTTAAAATTCGTTTATCCTCGTAATTCGTTGTACTAAGCAAGCTATTATAAACATTGCCAACCAGAACTGCTTGACGATAAAGAGACGTTATTAGTGATTAGGCGGATATCGACTACTAAGGATTAAGGGATTAAACGGATTTTAGCCATTTTTAAAATTCGTTTATCTTCGTAATTCGTTGTACTAAACTAATTCGTTGTACTAAACTATTATAAATAAACATTGCCAACCAGAACTGCTTGAAGATTTAAACCTCGCCTCATCACTAACAGGAAGGAAAAAATTTTGATAAAGTATTTCACCGTCAAAAATTATCGTTCGATAAAAAACGAAAATATTCTTGAATTTGATGCACATTTAAAAAACACTAACACTGCTTCCCATCCAGTGATTGGTTTTGCCGGTGCGAATGCATCTGGTAAAACCACTGTGCTTCAATCGCTGGCTTTTGTGTTGTGGTTTATGCAGCATTCTTTTCTGAGGCTGGATAAAAACGACACCATTCCTTGTGAACCGTTTTATACACTGTCTCAATCACCCACTGTTTTTCATCTCATCTTTGCTAAAAAATCCTGGGTGGAGGGTGAGGAAAAAATCATTGATTATGAATATCAGCTGAGTTTAACTCAAGAACACGTTTTAACAGAACAATTAAATTATTCCGTTGACGGGATCGATAAGCAGGTTTATCTCCGTGAGGGTAATCAGGTTCAATTTGGTGATCAGATCAGCCCGATTGATACTAAAGATTTGAGAGCAAATAGCTCTATTATTTCCTTGGCATCTCAATTTGCTTCCCAACAGGTGGCGAATGCTTGCAAAGATTATGCGGTTCAAACCAATTTGACTGATTTTAGCCAGCACAACAGGATGCCATTAACCAACAAAATGTCTGTTTTGACTCAGAAGCTCGAAAATAAACGGATTAGGGAAACGGTTCAAACCTTTTTAAAACTGGCTGATGTCGGGATCGAAGAAATTCATCTACAACACGAAATCGGCTTATCATCAGAAAAAATCGCTATTTTTAAGCATAAAATAGACGAGCTACTCGCTGATTTTGGGTATCATTCAGAAAGTGCCGGCACCTTGCAATTTTTAGTGGTATTATCAGACTTATTACAAGCCTTAGAAGACGGTGCTGTGTTGATTTTTGATGAAATAGAATTGAAATTACACCAGAATTTAGTGGCTTATTTGCTATCCTTATTTGAAAATAAAGCCCAAAACAATGCCCAACTCATTTTTTCGTTTCACAATAGCTATTTGATGGAATTTCTAAAGCCAGAACAACTCTGGTTTGCCGAGAAAAATGATCAAGGGCAGACAGAATTATTTTCAGCCGCGGCGTTTACAGATATTCAGGATTTGTCTGAAAAAGATTTAGAAACGCTTTACCGTGTTGGGCGATTTGGTGCAAAACCTCGGAAGATTTAGTATACACACGGACAGAGAAACAGTGAGGAACACTGAAAAGACTGAAATTTTTTATTTTAATTCAAAGAGTTATTGGTATGACGACCAATAGCTCAAACCTCGTTCTGAGCGAAGCGAGATATGACGGGGGTAAGTCTAGAAATGGCAAAGAGAAAATCGGCCCCTTCACGAAAAAGTCAAAAAAAATATTTCTTTATCGTGGAAGGCTGTACAGAAGAAAATTACATTCGTCGTCTCAAGGAACTCTATCCTCACCACAAAGTGGATAAACCTCGAAATTGCAACGGGGGTAGTGCCAAAGCCGTTTTGGAAGCAGCCAAACGTTTTATCTTAAAATATGGCAATGACTATTTAGGCTATATTATTTGGTTCGATGAAGATACCTTTTCTCCTCAAGACAACAACCTTAAAAAGAGTCTTCAATCCAAAAGCAACGTCGAAATTTACATGAGTGAGCCTTGCATTGAACATTGGCTTTTGGCTCACTTTCAGCCAATCAATTTATCGCAAGAAAATCAATGTAAATTCTATGAGAATAAGTTAAAAGCTTATATCCCTCATTACGATAAAAATGATTGCTCTGTTTTAGAAAAATACATTAATAAAGAAAATGTAGAATATGCCATCAAATCTTACCCTGAAATTGGAGAAATTCCTAAGCACTATTTCATAAATGGGTAGTCGCCAAGTCACTGGCATTAAGTTAAGCAACAAAACACCTACAAAAAGTATAACTAATGAAGCGCGACAGAGGGCCATAACTTAATTTGAAAACATCAAAACGGTTTGATGGCCCTCAAACCAGTGCCAATAGCCATACAAAATTAAGGGTTAAAATAAACCCAAATAACAACAAGGATTGAATATAAGCAAGGATTTTTTCCTTCTCTAAAAAAAGTTTGACTATTAAAAACGGTTTGATGGCCCTCAAACCAGTGCCAATAGCCATACAAAATTAAGGGTTAAAATAAACCCAAATAACAACAAGGATTGAATATAAGCAGGGATTTATCTATCCTTGCTTATACCCAATCCTTGTAGTTTTCCATCCATCCTTGCTTATACTCAATCCTTGTATTTCAAACCGTTTTGGCAAACTGAGCACGGACTTCTTCTTTAACGTGTTCTCGGCGTTCTTCCCAGAGCTTTTCAACCGTTTCTTGGTTAACTCTCTGATCTTGCACTTGGACGATGGTAGACATTTCGCCGGGCGCGTTGGCGGAAGGCACTTTGCTAAACACCCATTTGTTCGTTAACATGGGCTGAAACGGCCCTGCCGCCTTGGTAGGCATCACAAAAATAATCTGAAATTTCAACGTGTTAGTCAAATAATTCAAGATGGACTTAGCACGAGTCTCATCCATCAATTTAAACGATTCGTCAATCAACGCCATCCGCAGGTGATGCTCACCTTCATTGAGACGAAAGGCAGACGATATCGCCGCAGCACGTATCACATAAGCCGGTGTTTCTAATTGTCCACCCGAACCGGTGCCATATTCGCTCAACGGCACGGAGGCAATAATGGGTTCCTTCGTGTCTGGGTGAATGCCACGTTGAGTGTCTTTGTAAATCTCGTAGCGGCGATAGTTTCTATAATCACTGATTTCTTCCAAGCGACGGTTGGATTTTTCTAAGTCCTCGTGTTCATGCAATAGCAGGGTGGTGATTTCATCGCGTACCGCCCGATTTTCTCCAGAAAGGTTGGTGTCGGTACCAAATAACTCTTCGTCGGTATCCTGAGAATCCATTTCAATCACTGCTTGGAAAAAATTGTAGTACCGTTTGTATTCAGGCACCCATTCCCAACCGAAGCGATATTGTTCTTCGCCAAAACGATGTCCTTGGAGTTCACGGTTGAGGCTTTCCAAACGGGATCGGCCACTTTCTAGGGCCGAAATCACGGTATTACAAAAGTCGCCGGTAAACGCCTTTTGGACTGACTGATTCGCGTCTGATAGATGCCGTTTTTGGTTAGCTAAGCCGATCTCTTTTTGATTACGCAGTTGGGTTTTAACTTGAATATAGCCGGCCATCACCGCATCAAACACATTAAAATCGTCGCTTCGGCTCGGAATATAGGTCATCCGCTCAAGATCCAATGTGATTCTTTCAACGGGTTTCGCTTTCTGGTTGTATTCGCTCAACAGGTTTTGGAATCTGTCTTTGGCGGTGAGCATATTCCGTTGCGCTTTGTCAATCTGTTCTTTTATGTTTGTCTCCTGCATTAACGGGCTTTTCGCTTCGTCAGTGAGTCGCTCAATTGCGGCCTCGGCCTCATATTCGGCCGCCAACCGTTGGAGTTTGAGTACCTCATTTTGATGTTGCTCGATGTCAGCGTTCAGAAGAGTGAGGGCCTCTTCGGCTTTTTGAATCAGCTTTTGTTGGGTACTTTTCTCGTTATCAAGCTTACCCATCCGCTTATTCTTGGTATCGCGTTCTTTTTGAAGTTTATTCAGTTGGGCTTGGATGCGCTTGAGTTGGGTGTCCAAATCCTTGATATCTGAAAAATCCAAGCGTTTGAGTTGTTCTTGAATATGCGCTATTGTGTTTGCCAACTGGACTAATTCGTTGGCATCCGCTTCTATTTGCACCGGTTGCACTTCACGAACCCGTTGGCTGATTTGTTCGAGATCACGTTTTTCTTGTTGTAGGGCGTTCAGTTTGGCTTCTTCTAGCGCATATTGTTTTTCTAGGGCCGATAGTCTTCGTTGGCGGGCATCGGCCCCAAACACCAATTCATGATCGCCCAACGCACAAATAAACATTTTATAGCTGCCTGATGCATGGCCTTCTTGAGTCAGGCCGCGTGGAGTCGTGCGTAAAGTCTCCACATTCGGTACTTTGATCACATTGGCGTAGCTGGCTTGTAGGTAAGCTTTCGCCGTTGGATGTCTGACTTTTAATTCATGCACAATCGATTCTGGAGAAAGTCCAATCCGTGCCGCGTCTCGAACCGCTTTTTGGCCTTGAATGACTTGAGCGCCTTTTTTGCCGAGTTGGCGAACTGTTTCAATTGAGCTGCCTTCATATTCTGGTTCAACGAAGATGCCATAACGATTGAATCCTAAGTAGCCTTCTATGGCGGATTGCCAGCGGTTATCACGGACTTCCACCAAGTCACATAAGACTTGCGGTTGGGCTTCTGGAGAGTGTTGGCGGAGGGCCGATAAGGCTTCTTTGACGGCCCTTGGATAAGTCACTTCACCGTGTTCACGCAGTCTTTCTATTTGGCGATTGAGTTCTATGAGGTTGTTGTTGAGTTCACTGATTTCATTTTGCCGTTGCCCAAGGTAGCGTGACACAATGTCGCGCAGTCCATTTTCATCGCCAGCAACTGCTTGTTGAAAGGCGTCGTGGGCGTTGTCTATGCCATTCAGTTGTCCGGCTAAGGATTGGTACAGAGAAATGGGCGGCGGTTGTTCGGCTTGGGTTGTATTCCGAATTTCGGTACTGATTTGCTGGATGGTTTCCATGTCAAATGCCAGAATCTCATCACCGGCTTTTATGGCGGCATTGAAGGCCGCTTTTAGGGTATCGTTCTCTTTGAGATAAGTGTTTGTTTGGCCGATCTGACGGGCATCGTTGCTATTTTTATGGGCCACTTCAAGGCTTGTTGTGATCGCTTGGAAAAGTTTAGCCACATGGCGGATGTTGTCGTCAATCTGACTAAGCAGACGATCCTTTTCTTGCGCCGTTTGGTGTTGTTGTCTTTGACGCTCAATGCTTAGGCGTTCTTGTTCAAAATTGTCGCTTTCTTGTTGAATATCCGTTAACCGCCGCTGGATTTCTGTTTCTTCCGTGTTCAATTCATTGACGACTTGTTGGGCTTTTTCTAGGCGTAACTGTTCCGCCTGTGCTTTTTTGAGTGCCAATAATAATTGTTGTTCACGACGAGTAAACCAGGCTTCGCGCACTTGTTGGCCTTCCAGTTTGACCTTTTCAAGCAAAACAATATTATTCTCTAGGCGTTCTGCTTCCTTTCGTAAGCCATTAAAGTCAAGCATTAAGCTTGAGATATTGTTGAGTGCTTGTCTGATATCATGTTTTTCAAGCACTTCAGTTCTGACAAAACTATTGATGTCTTCAATGGGTTTATAGGCCATAAATTTGGAGAACGCGCGGGCCGCTTGTTCAGATTCTTGTGTACTGACTCCGCTTTTGCCGCGCAATAGGCCGTAGAGTTTGTTAAGATAGTTCTTTTTGTTATCGTTGAAGTCGTTGATGATAACGGTTTCGCTGTTGTAGCGGCGACGTAACCAGTTGAGTGCGTCATCGGGCGGCACTATCTTAAGCCGAGACGCATCGCGTTCCAAAATCAAGTCGTCTATGCTGATGGCTTGGTTTTCTACCGCGAGAAGGTGAATCGATTCGGTTCGCGGTGTTCTCCGTTTGCGTCCACCCGCCATGGTTTCTACAGATAAAGAGGCGCTAACACCGATGAGTGCCGAGAATTCATAGCCCGTCGTTGGTTCTTCGGCAGAGGGCGAAAAGACTAGCGCGACATAGCCATGAGTGCCTTGAGGACGAGCGTAGTTTTGATCATCGGCGCCCAATATATAAGAAGGTAATGTACGAGGCATTTTGCCGCGCCGTTTGTATTGGGTGGTTTCTTCTTGTCCAGGGTTATAGACGTATAAACCTTGCTTAGCGGCCGTCATTGCAGTTTGTATGGCATCCGCCAGCGTGGTTTTGCCGGCACCTGAGCCGCCGGTGAGGAGATTGAGTGAGCCAAATTCGTATTCTTGATTAGGGAGATTTCCCCAGTTAATACAAATCAGTTTTTTTAGATACATTTTTTTTACTCAGTTGCCGAAAGAAATCCGATTTCTTGAAGAAATCGGATTTTTCTGTTGGAACTATTTTTTTAAGAAACCCAGTTTTTGTAATAAGCTTGGTTTCTGGTTTGTCGCCGCCTCTTCAGAGATAGTGTTATTAGTCGGTTGCGGTGGTATGGATTCCGATGATTCGGAGGTTTCTGACTGAACCGCTTCCGCTTCAGGTACATTAGTCGGTTGCGGCGGTTTAATCGTTTCTAACTTGTTATCAGTCGGTTGCGGTGGTAGGGATTCGGATGATTCCGAGGTTTCTGACTGAACCGCTTCCGCTTCAGGTACATTAGTCGGTTGCGGCGGTTTAATCGTTTCTAACTTGTTATTAGTCGGTTGCGGTGGTATGGATTCCGATGATTCCGAGGT
>NBMI01000136.1 GCA_002085445.1 Candidatus Parabeggiatoa sp. nov. 2 | reverse complement strand
TCAGATTGTATAAAGCGGCTATCTCTCATTTTCGGTAGCCTTTGGTAGATTCACCCACTCTTAGGAGTGCTATTGTTAACTTTTGTTAACATAAATGAATCGGAAGACACTAGAGTTGCATGCCCACCCCTTTAGACAGGGGCAATTTATAAGTCAACCGGCGTTTTTGAGGCTTTTTGCTACGCAACAGTAAGGACTGAAGTTCTCTCAATGCATTTTCATACACTTCTTTCTTAAAATAGACGACTTCGGCTAAGGGATACCAATAATCCACCCACAGCCATTGGTCAAATTCCGGATCATCGTCGCTATTAAGGCGGATGCAATTCTCACCTACCAAAAGGCGTAACAAATACCAAACTTGTTTTTGGCCTAGACACAAAGGCCGTTGGTGATGGCGTATCAAGTGATTGGGCAAACTATAACGCAACCATCCGCGAGTCGCACCCAAAACGTCTACTTGTTTGGTTGCTAAACCCAGCTCTTCATGCAACTCCCGAAACAGCGCCCGTTTTGGCGTTTCGTGTGCTTTGATACCACCTTGTGGAAATTGCCAAGCATTTTGCCCAACACGTTTCGCCCACAACACTTGCCCATCCTGATTCGTCAGGATGATGCCCACGTTCATTCTGTAACCATCCGTATCAATCATGGGACAAGTCCTCAGTTGAGTGAATAAGGGAATGTTTATAACACTATTAGTTTTCACTAATCATACTCTTATGTGCTACGATTACAACCCTTATTCAAACAAATTGGGATCATTGTCTGGGTCGGTTTGTAGTAGTCGCTTTAGCGACTCTTACCGCTCGTTATGTTATCGTTTCTGGACAGCTATAGCCTTTCGCTAAAGCCAGAGGCTTTTGTGTGTAATGATAATCTTAAAGGGGGGGCTGTGGTGGCATGAAATCGCCTAGCATTCCTTCTAATCCCAGCATCCCTAAAACCATTCCTAAGCCTACCCATAACGCTCCAAATATTATCCCTATGACAATAACCGCTGGAATAGAGGCGAGTGCCCACTTAACCATAAAAACAACCATAGAGAAAAATGGCATTTTTATATCTGTAATAACAACATTTTGACTTTCGTTTTCCATTTCTTTTCATACCCTTTCTAAAATGAAGTCGTCATAAAAAATAGCCTACCATCCCAATCACCCATTGAATAATAAATCCTACACCACCAAGGAGAATCAGCGCTGGGATAGAGGCGAGTATCCATTTAATGGTCAATATAACCATCGACCAAAACGGCATTTTTATATTGAGGACGCGGAGCGTCTCACTGTCAAGGACGAGCGTCTTTTCCATATCAACCACTGAAAACGTCTCAGGATCCTCGATTATTGGATTATCCTCGTCTTCAAGGATTGGATTCAGCTCAGTTTGATCGGTAACGAGACTCGGCTCGGTTTGAGTGGTGACTAGACTCGGCTCGGTTTCAATAGGGGGGCTAATGTCGCATAACACACCTATTTCTTCTAGGCCTGTTTTATACCGAAGAGCAATATCGGCGGTTTCTTCATCATATCCTTTCGCGATAGTCTGCTTTCCACGAAGAATCACTTTATAAATTTTGTCAGCCATTTTTTATTTTTCCTGTAAAATTCTCACCCTCACCTTGGGGTGATGAAAATGAGGTTCCTACGCTTGTTAAACTTGATCCCATTTTTATTCTGCTTATTCTTAAAATTAGTTGTAAAAACAATCAGTTAAATATATTGACACTCATTAGTAATTAATTATTAACAAAAAGGATTGCCCCTACATGACACGACGGTTCGTAGGGGCAATCCCACGTGCAAAGCCCCTTTTGATTCAGGCAAAATACCTGATAATATGTGCTTCGGTACTTAATTATTAATTTCATCACCTCACCCTCTCCCTCAAGGGAGAGGGAAGGGGTGAAGGTAAAAAGTTTAGTTCACTCGCGGTGCCAATTCCCCACTGGCATAGCGGTTAAACATCGTCTCTAAAGAGAGGGGTTTAATTTTGGATGCCATACCCGCGCAACCAAAGGCCTCATAACGGGCTTTGCATATGCTCATCATACCCTTGGTGGCTTCTTTGAGGAATTTACGTGGATCAAAAACCGAGGGATTCTCATGCAAGAATTTACGGACAGAGCCAGTGGAAGCCATCCGCAAGTCAGTGTCAATGTTGACTTTATGTACCCCATGTTTGAGGCCTTCGACGATTTCTTCCACCGGCACTCCGTAGGTTTGCCCCATGTCGCCGCCATAATTGTTGATGGTTGCCAGCCAATCTTGTGGCACCGATGAGGAGCCGTGCATGACTAAATGGGTGTCGGGAATGCGGGCATGAATTTCTTTGACGCGATCAATGGCTAAAATATCGCCCGTGGGTGGACGGGTGAATTTGTAAGCGCCGTGACTGGTGCCAATCGCAATCGCAAGCGCGTCAACGCCAGTTTTCTTAACAAAATCAGCCGCTTGTTCAGGGTCAGTCAATAATTGGTCACGGGACAGTTTGCCTTCGGCACCAGAACCGTCTTCTTCACCTGCCATACCGCTTTCCAAAGAACCTAAACAACCCAATTCACCTTCAACAGACACGCCACCGGCATGAGCCATTTCGACTACCGTTTTTGTGACTTCGACATTGTATTCATAAGTAGATGGCGTTTTCATATCCGGCATCAAAGAGCCATCCATCATCACGGAGCTAAAGCCGCTTTGTATGGAGCGCAAACACACCGCCGGTTCACCACCATGATCTTGGTGCATGACGATGGGGATATGTGGGTACGCTTCTACGGCGGCGGAAATTAAATGACGCAAAAACTGTTCACCGGCATAAGCACGCGCCCCGGCGGAACCTTGCATAATGACTGGACTATCAGTTGCGTCAGCCGCTTGCATGATGGCATGGACTTGTTCCATATTGTTAACATTAAACGCCGGGAGTCCGTAACCGTTTTCGGCGGCATGATCGAGCAATTGACGCATAGAAATAAGCATAAAGTTCTCCTGTATTGGATGAAGTTGTTTATTGTGTTGGTTAATTCACTGTTTGTAGTAGTCGCTTTAGCGACTCACAATCCGCTCGTTATGAGCCTCAAAAAGAAAATGACCGGTTAGCCGGAAAAATTTTCACGGATTTTTCGTTACGTTCCGTATAATCGGCCCCTACAAACTCTACCGATTATTACCTATTACCGATTACCGATTACCTATTACCATCTTCTTTAATTAAACGAGAGCCGTCACCAACGCAGACGATTTTCATCAAATTCGTCCCGCCTGAAATTCCTTTTAAATCGCCTTTGGTAATAATCACCATATCGCCTTCGCTGATGGCACCACGCCGCAACAATTCGTCAATCATAAGTTGATTGACTTGCAAGGTGTCCAGACCATCAAAATATTCAAATTCAAAGGGATAAACACCCCGATACAATGTCACTCTGCTACAAGTACTTTTATGACGCGATAAGGAAAAAATCGGGATGCCCGAATTAATGCGCGACATCCATAAGGGCGTTGAACCGGATTCCGTTAGCGAAGCAATCGCGGTGATATTTAGATGATTCGCCGTGTACATGGTTGCCATCGCCACCGCTTCATCAATGCGCCCAAATTGAGTTGTTATGCGGTGATCAGATATCCGTACCATTGGTTGTTTTTCCGCTTCATGGCATACCCTGGCCATGGCAATAACCGCTTTGTCTGGGTATTTGCCCGCCGCAGTTTCTGCCGACAACATGACGGCATCTGTACCATCAAACACGGCATTAGCCACATCAGACACTTCGGCACGAGTAGGAATCTGATTTTCTATCATGGATTCCATCATTTGCGTTGCCGTAATCACCACTTTGTTTAAGTCACGCGCCTTTTTAATCAATAATTTTTGCGCCGGTGGCAAATTGGCATCGCCGATTTCTACCCCTAAATCGCCGCGTGCTACCATGATGGCATCGGACGCTTCAATAATTTCTTCATGGTTGGCGAGCGCCTCGGCGCGTTCAATTTTGGCAATAATACCCCCTTTGCCCCCGGCCGCCTGTAACAATTGACGCGCTTCGTGAATATCCTCAGCACTGCGGGGAAACGAGACGGCCAAGTAGTCTACCTGCATAGCGGCGGCGCTGGCAATATCGGCGCGATCTTTATAAGTTAAAGCATCGGCTGAAAGTCCGCCCCCTTGGCGATTAATGCCTTTGCAATTGGATAATGTGCCACCGACGATGACTTCACAATGTATTTGGGTATCGGCAATGTCTTTAACTTCTAAAACAATTCGTCCATCATCAAGCAGCAAAGTATCACCGCGTCGCACATCCTTGGGCAATTGTTTATAAGTGATGCCGACACGTTGTTGATTACCAGCATCACTAGGACTCGCGGCATCAAGGATAAATTTATCAGCTTCGCTTAGGGTGATTTGCCCCTCGCTAAAGCTTTCGAGACGAATTTTTGGGCCTTGCAAATCGGCAATAGCGCCAATGGATCGCCCAGATGCTTTGGCACATTGACGCACGGCTTCAAGCCGTCGCCGGTGAACCTCGGGCGTTTCATGGGAAAAATTCAGGCGCACCACATCAACGCCGGCTTGGATAATTTTATCCAGCATATTGGGATCATCTGTAGACGGCCCTAATGTGGCGATGATTTTGGTTCTTCTGAGCATGTTGTTGTGTATAAGCTAAAGCTTGGACTCCTTCGTTCCAAATTATTGCCCACGCTCCTCAAGAATAGCGACGGCCGGCAATTTTTTGCCTTCTAAAAATTCCAAGAAAGCGCCGCCGCCCGTTGAGATATACGAAACTTTTTCGGCAACACCGTATTTATCCACGGCTGCTAAGGTATCGCCCCCACCGGCAATCGAAAACGCGCTACTTTCAGCAATCGCCTCTGACAACGCTTTGGTGCCGGCACCAAATTGGTCATATTCAAACACGCCCACTGGGCCATTCCAAACAATAGTCCCGGCCGTTTTAAGGATTTTAGCAAACTGGGCCGACGTTTGGGGCCCTACATCGAAAATCATTTCATTATCAGCTACTTCGCTCACCGCTTTCAGGGTTGCGGGGGCCTCCGCTTGCTCAAAGGGATTGGCTGTGCCGACGACAACATCGCTAGGCACGGGAATATCGCCGCCCCGTGACTGTGCCGCCGCGGTAAGTTTTTTGGCTTCATCAATTAAATCAGCCTCATACAAAGATTTGCCAACATTATGACCGGCCGCGGCAATAAAAGTATTGGCAATGCCGCCACCGACAATCAATTGATCTACCACTTTAGACAAGGAATCCAGCACCGTCAGTTTAGTGGAGACTTTAGAACCGCCCACGATGGCAACCATTGGACGGGCGGGATTGCCTAAGGCTTTGCCCAAGGCCTCTAGCTCGCCCGCCAACAACGGCCCGGCGCATGCAACCGGCGCATATTTGGCAACGCCGTGCGTAGACGCTTGAGCGCGGTGCGCGGTGCCGAATGCATCCATCACATAAACATCACACAAGGCCGCCATTTTTTTGGACAATTCATCATCATTCTTTTTTTCGCCCTTATTGAAGCGCACATTTTCGCACAGTACCACTTCACCGGCGGCCACCTCTACCCCGTCTAACCAATCTTTGATCAATTTCACGGGCTTGCCAAGTAATTTTCCCAAATGCTCTGCAACCGGTGCCAGAGAAGCTTTGGTGTCAAACTCGCCCTCTTTCGGGCGGCCCAAGTGAGACATTAACATCACTTTTGCGCCCGCCTCAAGGGCTTGTTTGATCGTGGGCAACGATTTGTGAATACGGACATCGCTGGCAACTTTGCCGTCTTTAAGTGGCACATTCAAGTCTTCACGAATGAGGACTCGTTTACCGGCGATATCCAAATCGGTCATTTTGATAATGGGCATATTAACACTTCCTTTGTATTTCGGTTAGGAGACTTATATGAATGAAAAATGAAAAATGAATTCGTCGGCAAAAGTTTCGCGGAGCGAAACTTTTGCCTGGAAATGAAAAATTAAAAATGAAAACATAGTGGATCAATGAGTAATTTTTATAAATAATTCACTAACTTAACTAATAAGTTTCATTTTCACGGTTTTAAGGGCGCATTCCCTTATTGAAGGGTAGCTCATATAACTCATTGATTTTACGAGCGACCAACCTCAGGATAGACACCGTGTCAGATTTCTCAGGGCTGAGAAATGACTTGCGTCCCGTTTTTTGGGAATGCACCCCGGTTTTAAAGTACGTTTTGTCTATTCTAGCCTTGAGTTTTTTCCCTTCACCTCAACCCTCTTCTTTAAAAAGGCCTGTTTGTCTCTAAAAGAGGGTTAGGGTGGGAGAAGGTTAGGGTGAAGGATGTTTAAGTTACTTGATTTTGGCCTCTTTGTATTCCACATGTTTGCGTACTACCGGGTCATATTTTTTTAACACCAATTTATCGGGCGTTTTACGCTTGTTCTTAGTCGTGGTATAAAAATGACCCGTCTTTGCCGACGAGACTAATTTAATTTTGTCGCGCATAACAAAACTCCTTGATATTGGTAATTGGTATTTGGTAATTGGTAATTGGTAATTGATAATTGGTATTTGGTATTTGCTAATTGGTAATTGCTAATTGGTAATTGGTAATTGGTAATTCTAATTAATTTCCAAGTCCCAATGACATTTCGTTTTTGGACGTAAGGCAATAGCCCCAAAATCTTTGTGCTGTGATTTTGCCGCCTCTATTGGGCATATTAGCAAATAGACTGAACACAAACTGAGCCTTTTTGTCATGTCGAACGAAGCTCTCTCTTCTATCAACGCCCAAGATTTCTCCGTCTTAAAAATGACAAAAGCGCCGTTTGTAGCGGTGCAAAGTATAACAAAAAACTTTTAAAGAACGAATTACCGAGCCATGAGCCGATAAATATTTGGGGTATTTTTATGAAATACTATAACCGAAGTTTGTAACGGTGCTGAGTACAAACGGCCGTGGAGAATCCTCTCATGCCAATACTTATTGTTTTATCGTTACTGATTCAAATCGCGTTTGTAGTCCATGTCATCAAGACGGGACGGGATCGAAAGTGGCTTTGGATCATTCTTTTTTTGCCTTTGTTGGGATGTTTGTTTTATTTTTTTATGGAGATGTGGCCTGACTTGCGTCGCAGTCGCACCGGCAAAAAGGCCGCCACCCAAGTTCTCAAAACGGTAGAACCTCACCGCGACTTAAAACGCTTGGCGGAAAAATTGGAAATTTATGACAGCGTTGAAAACAAGGTTAAACTGGCCAAGGAGTGTGCAGCGGCAGGGTTGTATGATCAAGCCATTGATTTATATAACCGTGCGCTGGGCGGAATTTATAAAGACGATCCATACATCATGCTAGGATTGGCAACCGCCTTATTTCATCAAGGCGATTACGCCAAAACTAAAGACACGCTCACTCGTTTAATTGAAGAGAATCCCAACTTTAAATCGCAAGAGGGACATCTCTTATTTGCTCGCACCCTTGAAGCTTTGCAAGAAAACGAGGCGGCTTTGGAAGAATATGCGGTGCTGGCTTCCTACTATTCTAGCTATGAAGCCAAATGCCGCTATGCGTTATTGCTGAAAAAACTGGGGCAGACTGAAAAAGCCCACCAGTTGTTTAATGATATTCTTACTCGCGCTAAACAATTACCCAAAAATTATCGCAAAGCGCAAAAGCAATGGATAGAAATTGCTTCACAACAACTTGATTAGGAGCGTTTGTAGTAGTCGCTTTAGCGACTGGTTTGTAGTAGTCGCTTTAGCGACTGGTTTGTAGTTTCCTAGCCAGATTTAATCATTTTTCATTTTTCATTTACTTGGGGTGGTTAGCCTTCCACATCAAAAAAACGGGCTCAAGTTCTAAGTAACTTGAGAACTCAAGTGCTTAAGTAACCATAAGCTAACCATAAGCACCGCATGGGAGGCGAGTGGATAAAGGGCTGATACTCCCTACTACGCTTAATTCGCGGATCGAAACTTTTGCGTAGTATTCACATCCATCTAAACGGTTTACATAAACTGTAACATGTTGATAGATGTCAATAGAATTGTTATCTAGTGTACGTGATGGTTGCTCAAAATCGGGTGAGTGTTTGAGAAAAATGCCTTCAATCAACATCATCAATCAGGATATTCGGCCTCACCCGCCTGTAATTCATCAAGCCCTAAGATGAGTAAATCCGTCAACAGGGCATCCTTTCCACTGACTTCATCTGTGTTGACACTGACATAATTATCCCCGCCTTGCTTGGCTACCAATTTTTCAAAACGTTCCATCACCTCATCGGGGAGATTGATTTGCAGCGTTTTCATAGTGTTATTTCCTACTTCTTTTTTGGTATATAGTTCTTCAGAAAAATACTAGGACTAAACTAAAACTATACTTGGCACCGTCACAATTTGCGCTTTTGTCTCCAGGTAGGTACACTGGCTTTATTAATGTCTTACCGAAGGGGCTTGCCAGGTAGGTACACTGGCTTTATTAATACTTACCGAAGGGGCTATACTTGGCAATTTGCGCTTTTGTCAGTTTAAGGTTTCTCACTAAGTTGAAATGACAATAAAGCTCAGTTTATGACGGTGCTTAGTATATACTCGGCACCGCTATATGAAGCGTAGTCCAAAACCGTGAAAATGACTGATAACTCACAATTCACACAATTATATCTCGTTCAGTCGCGTAGCGAAGAACGTAAGTTTGCGTTTTTTTTGTAACGGTATTAAGTATAGCAAACCTCTGAGTATGCCTGACTCGGAGGTTTTGAACTCCCAACAGATTTATCTGAACAACTATGGGTTAAACGGCTATGTGTATGCAAGCATTCACAGTATCCGTGAGTTATGAGAGTTGCAAGGTATCATAAAACATTATTCATTTTAGAGACAAATATAGAGATTTATAGAAGAATATCTGCTTAAAAAAAAGCTTGACATTTTATAAAATATCATTATTTTTTTTGTGATTGAGTTCCTCTCGCGTGGAACGTTTCCATAGAGTGGTTGGTTTTTCCCAATCATCAACTTTTGCCATCGAGCCCGATATTCGTAGTGTCTTGGCCACCCAGAACGGCACAGTTCTGTGTGTCGAGAGATAGGTTGCTTGCAACTGACAGTCAATCAGCCCGCTTAAAGCAGGATATCGATTTTTCTTGCTAATTTTGCAACTATAAAATAATCTTAATGTAGCATAATGGGCCGGGAGCGCATGACTCAATCAGGAAAGGGGAAAGAATAACAAGAAAATACAAAATACAAATTACAAATTACCAATTGCCAATTGCCAATTGCCGGTTGTTTCCGCAATTCTGGACGAATTCCCTTCGCTTTGAGAGGCGTTTCTGGAATTTTGAACTTTTATTCCCGAAACATCAAACTATTACTGATTACAATAATGATTGGGTGTTAGAAATCCGATTTTTTCAAAAGATTTCTTTTAATATTACAGAAAAAATGGTTCCGATCACTATTGTACTGATTACCAATGACCAATTTTGATTACTCGTATTTTTACCGTTCTATTTCCCGTTTTTGCCATAATCATGGTGGGCTATCTGTATGCACGTTTACGCCCGGTGAACATGACGGCCGTCAACCGTCTCACTATGGAAGTATTTAGCCCCGCTTTGTTATTCAGTGTGTTATCCGATGAGTCTTTTAATATTATGGACTACCAACCGTTGGCACTGGCTGCAACGCTCATCTTGCTTGGCTCTGGTGTTATTGTGTTGCCGCTAATCCGTTTGTTTGGCATCAATGCGAAAACGTTTGTTCCGTCCATGATGTTTGTTAATGCCGGTAATATGGGCCTTTCTGTGGCATTGTTTGCATTTGGAGAAATTGGCATGCCGGCGGCGGTGTTGTTTTTAATGATTACCGCCATCTTAAATTTTACTTTGGGGATCTATATAGTAAGTCAACATACCGCTTGGTTAAGTCTGTTGAAAACGCCGCTCATTCAGGCAACGTTGGCAGGTTTGGTGGTGAGTGTGACACGAGTAGAGGTGCCAACATTACTGCTCACACCGATTGAAATGTTAGGGGCTTGTGCCGTTCCGATGATGTTATTATCGCTGGGCGTGCGGCTAACTGATATTGATTTGACTCATTGGAAAATCGGTTTAGTGGGGGCGCTAGTGCGTCCAGTGTCGGGCGCACTGATGTTTTTATTGGTACGTCCTTGGTTTACATTGACACCGATACAGGCGGGAGGACTGCTGATATTTGCGATGCTACCGCCCGCTGTCGTGAATTATATTATTGCTGAACAATATCAACAGGAGCCGCACAAAGTCGCGGCTATTGTCATGTTGGGTAATGTGATGAGTTTTATTAGTTTGCCTATTGCTTTGGCGTTTGCTTTACCTAGCTAAATAGTAAGCGATAAGTTGCCTACTACAAACGGTACAAAGTCGCGGCTATTGTCATGTTGGGTAATGTGATGAGTTTTATTAGTTTGCCTATTGCTTTGGCGTTTGCTTTACTTAGCTAAATAGTAAGCGATAAATCGCCTACTACAAACGGGCTAGGCGATAAATCGCCTACTACAAACGACTGGACTGATATTGAAAAACTTTGCGGTTATTTGTTTTGAACCAACGTTTTATGGCTATCATCATAAGGATTTTTTACGATTCGATGTTCGTATTGTTTTTGGATACGTCTGTAATAATCCCCCATGATTTTCGGATCATAATGACAATCCGCCGCAATTTTTCTTCTGATTTCTCTCAGCCAATCAAGCCCGTCAATGTCTTTATTCATGATTTATTCTCCTTCTTCTAGGAGTTGAAATGGCGTAACCAATTTAGGGTTAAATAACCCTAACATACTATTCATTCTAGCAATGTGCTCAAACTTATTGGCATTAGCAATATGTTTACAATTCCATGTCACCAGAAAATCACACTTATAAAATGAGGCTAAGGCAAGATGTGCTGCATCTCCCATTGCTTCATTAGGCATGATTTTATGTTTGATATAAGTTGTAACAATGTCGTCAATTTCATCTACATATTCTAACACGGTGACATCCTTTATGAGTTCTAAGCAATTTTCATTTTTAGGATGAGGTGCATCAAGTAGTTCAATGATGGCTGGCAAGCCAGTTTGTATAATGCCATTAGGTTTTGGTAAATGCCACCATTGTTTGGTCCATTCTTGCATGGCTCTTACTCGAATATCAGTACGAGTTTCGTAGTAATAACTTGGGATGCTTGTTTCAATGTAATATATATTAACCATAATATAATAAATGTAACAAGGATGAAGTTGATCATGACGAGACGAGGAAATGGCCCTCATCTCAAGGGATTGGCAAACGGCGGGTGGGTTTAACTACTTCGTTTCGGTTCGCTCTACCGGCCCCTTAGCCGAAATTTAAAAGTTAAATTTGTTCCCACGCTGAGTATAGAGTTTGAGAGTAAACAACCATAAAACTCTATAACTCATAAACTCCAGGACGCATTCCCAAAAAACGGGACTTTGTCATTTCTCAGCCCTGAGAAATCTGACACGGTGTCTATCATGAAGTTGGTCGCCCGTAAAATCAATGAGTTATATGATATACCCGGAAAATGGGAATGCGCCCTAAACTCCATAAACGCCATAAACGCCATAAACGCCATAAACTCTATAAACTCTATAAACTCTATAAACTTTTTATTTCGCAACAACCCTAGTATTTTAGAAAAAATCCGTCCAAGATAAATCTTGGACGTCCAAGATAAATCTTGGACTCCTGTCAAAATATTTATCTGTTGCTAACTGCCCCAAATTTGTTGTGTTGAGAGACGAATATCTAGCATCTTGTCGACAATTTCCGTGTCTTTACTGCCAAAGCTTTCAAAAGCTTGTGTTGAGTAGATGGCTATGACTTCTGTTGCGGGAATAATTAGCCAGCACGATTGAATGCCAAGTGCAAAATAGGCCTTAAATTTAGCCAAAATTTCATCGGTGCCTTGGGTGGGCGAGAGAACTTCAATTGCCAATAAAGGCATATCCTTTCTTTTGGAAGCATCACCCAACGGATTAAACTTATGGATGCCTTTGTAGAGACATACGTCTGGCACGAGTTCATCTTTAGCCTTTAGACCAAATTGGCTTAAATCTATTTGACTGGCATCAAGACTCAATTCTACAAAAGGCGTAAATCCTTTATTTTGTGCTAATGCTAACACAATTTGAGTTTGCAGGTAGCTATGATTGATGGATGGCATATCGTTGGCATTATCGTGTTTATATTCAAGTAATTCGCTCATTATTGACTCCTAGCCGCTTGTGACAAGTCTCACTTTCTACTCAACGTGGTCATAACTTTTATTTTTATGAATGGTTAATATATAAGGCGTATTATTAAAGCCAGGGACGTTGCCTATTTTTATATGAATATCGAAAAAAGTCAGGGGCGTTGCCCATTTTTATATTAATCTATCCCCGTTGGCAGAGTAGTGATACGCGGGCTCCTGTTATTTCCATAATTTTTTAGGGTTATTTGGATTTGTTTGAGGGCCATAAATTACTTTGGATGCTTTCAAATTAAGTTATGGCCCTCGATCGCGCTTCATTATTGATACTTTTTGTAGGTGTTTTATTGCTTAACTTAATGGCATTGATACATAGACTGGTTTGAATGGGTTCTTGGTGGTGTTGGATATATTCTCGCAAAGCCTCGTTAATTATTGTTTGATAATTGCCACCACCGGCGCTATCCACTTGTTCCCTAAACCAGTCCAATAGTTCGGTATCAACACGGATAGTCATACGTGTTTGATTAGGAGCGGGTGGAACAGCCACGTTTAGCTTGGCTCATATCGTATTCATCTGTCATTTCAAAATCAGTGTTGTTCATAAGCTTTCTTTTCCTTGCCAGTTGCTGCCGAAATCAGGCGAATCGTTTCATAGCGATAACTATAGATGACTGTTAGAATTCGTTCAAGATAATCTCTTGGGGTAGCAACAAAACGTTGTTCTTCTATCGCATCAAGCGCTTCTCGACTCAATGCCATTTCGTCTTCAAAAACTGCAACCGTCTCAGAAAATCGTCTGCCATGCTTGTGCAGATTATAAATGGCCTGACTGTTATCCCATTCATAGTTCATATCAATAAAATCTTGTCAGTCACATCGAGAGAGGTGATTTAGAGGGTATGTTTATGGGCCTTTATTGGCCCAATTCAACCCGCCGCACAAAACCATTCCTCGCGCCTTCAAGTTTATCCAGTCCATTATTCAAGTAAGCACGGCCATTTTCGGCACTGGCACCTTGGTTGATATTTTGGGCAAGTGAGAGCAATTTGTGAGCGCGTGATAATGTCGTCTACCAACTTGACTGGGAGCAAAGACGCAGAGGGCGTTTTGGGCATAAGGTTACTTATGCGTACCAATGCCATTAAGTTAAGCAACAAAACACCTACAAAAAGTATAACAATGAAGCGCGACAGAGGGCCATAACCTAATTTGAAAGCATCCACGTCGGCAAAAGTTTCGCTCCGCGAAACTTTTGCCGACGTAAGTCGTTTATGGCCCCCAAACCAGATACTCCAAAAACGTGCAAAAAATAAACCAATAAATTGGCTCCTATTTAACACCCCAGACTCCTGCCAAACTAAAGTTTGGACTCCTACCAAACTAAAGTTTGGACTCCTGACACTTCAGGTATTGAGCCATTTAACCACCTGTTCTTGAGTGATTTGATTGACTTGATTCTCTAACGAATAATAGAGAATATCAGAACATTTTTTGTTGATCTCGTAAGGCGTTAAACTGCGGGTATGTAATGAATTTAACAGGGCTTTTAACGAGTCCTCCTCGAAAGGAAAATAACCCTTTGATTTGTCAAGTTGATAATGGGTTATCAAATCATGGCAGTATTCTAAACCTTTCTCTAAAGACAGATCAGTAAAGCAGATTTTGTGACTGATCCGATCCATTATGATATCCCCAATTAAGATTCTTAGCCTTTCTTCGTCACCATCACTTAAGGTGTAATTCAGAAAAACCAACAAGTTGTCATAGCTATCAACCAGCGTTTTTACGCCTTGCGTCAATCTTTTGAATTGCCGAGAGGTGTATAGTAACATTCCTGTAAAAATATACCCTAAAAATCAGTAACGGAGTAAAAGACATGAGTTATAGTATAGATTTAAGAAAGCGTGCAGTAGATTTTGTGATTGAAGAAAACAATAGCATGAGATGTGCCACGCAAAATATTTAATGTTCATTACAATACTGTCAAAAATGGGGTAAAAATCTTCAATGAAACGGAAGAGTTATCTCCAAAACCCATTTGTGGAAAACAACCAAAGTAGGGGCAATCCCTTGTGGTTGCCCTTTGTCAAAACTACGTCAACAAGTATTAGAACACCCAGATTGGTTTCAATATGAACATGCCCAAACATTTGGAGTAACACAATCAGCCATTAGTAAAGCATTGGCTAAACTTGGAATAACTCATAAAAAAAAAACCTTTCATTACGACGACGTCTGTAGGGGCAATCCCACGTGCAAAGCCCGATGTAGGGGCAATCCCACGTGCAAAGCCCGATGTAGGTCTAGATGAAGAACAATGTGTCTCTATTGATGAAAGTGGCATTAAGCCTAGTATAATCCGATATTTTTGTTGGTCACCAAAAGGGGAAAAAGTGTTTGGGTGTCGTAAGGGGAAACGTGAGAAAAACCTAAATCTCATTGCAGCACTCAATGAACAACGTCGGCAAAAGTACAGCGAAGCGAAACTTTTGCCGACGTTACTGTTATAGCTCCATTTCAAGATGGAAGGAACTATGGATACTTGCTTGTTCAACATTTATTTAGAAGAATTGTTATTACCAGTGTTAAAACCTGGACAAATAATTCTAATGGATAACGCTCGATACCACAAATCAACTGAAACTCAATCTTTGAGAGAAAAAGCAGGATGTCAATTATTGTTTTTACCACCATATTCGCCAGAATTAAATCCAATTGAACATACTTGGGCTTCATTAAAAAGTTATATTAAGCGATTTCGTCATAAGAAACTAGAGATTTTATTTTCCAATCTCTAATTAACAATAATGGTATAAAAATGTAGGAATGTTACTATAGTACAGCAAATTTTCCAGTTCATCTATCCACAAAACCACTCTCGTCAATGTCTTTCCCGCTGTGAAACTGGCAATCAGTCCGGCCAAAAACTTCAAGTAGTCGGCTTCGGTGTTTAAAGCACGAGGCAACTGGAATTTTTTTAATTCAGTTCGAGTGACATTGCCATAGATATATCGATACATGAAATCGTCCAGTTTCAGTTCTGAATGACCTAACTTCATGATAGCTAACGCATACGCCTCACTTTTGATAGAAGCACTAATGAGATTAAACAATTGAGATTCGCCGAGTTCAGCAATGCGAGCCTTGATAATTTCTTTGAGTTTGGTGAAAGACAGATCGTCTATGATATTTTCGATAAGTTGCTGAATCGCATCACCATTTTCCAGCGGGGTTCTAACATAAACCGTTATCAACTCAACATTCGGTTTGAGAATCGGTTGATTTTTTAAATAGAAGGCCGCATGAGTTTTACCCGCACCAAAAGGCCCCCAATTGAGTATTAAATTACGATGCCTAGCGGCGTTGAGATAAGTGTTTTCGAGTTGTTTCTTTTGGGTTTTCATGCCAGCCCAAAATACTGGTGCTTCGCTTTGAAATGCCAGCGAAGGACTAATCAACTCAAACGGATTTTGAGTCAAGTTGAGTTCTTCAAAAGTCATAGCTGATTGTAGTTTAGCAGGAGTCCAAACTTTAGTTTGGCAGTCGTCCAAACTTTAGTTTGGGCGGCCGGAATCCAAACGATCGGTCAGCCCGCCAAGTTAAAACAGGCCGACTCCTAATGCTTAAGTGCCATTAGGGCCGGGGGTGTGTTTTCAAAAAACGCAACTTATACAGGTGTGCAGTATAAATCAATTAGTTACGCTCGTTCCCAACTTTTTTTGAATGTTCCTCTTACCACCTATCAGTTTTTTATAACTCATTGAATATTAAGGATAAAGTAGTCATAGCGAAAATCGCCCACCTTTGTGCAAGTATGCTTGGAACGAAGGAACGCCATCGTGCAAGTACACCTGGAACGAAGGAACGCACACGCCGTTTATCCTCGTTTTGACAAACTGATAGGTAGTCAGTACTTTGATATTTTTATTGGCCCCAAATGGGTTGTGTTGAGATACGAATATTTAGCGTATTGTCAACAACTTCAGTGTCTTTACTGCCAAAGCTTTCAAAACCTTGTGTTGAGTAGATGGCTATGACTTGCACAACCCTGAAAGGGTTGAATTTGAATAGCCCCAGGTGAAACCTGGGGGATGGCCGAAGAAGGCCCCCAACCCCGTAGGGGTTGAATGTGAAACGCAGTAAATGCTTACGCGAGATATACTGCACACGGCTTAGATTTGGACTTTTATGTTTCGTTCAAGAGTTCATAATGAACGAAACAACAGTCTGAAAAAAGTCTAAGGCAACTCACAAAAATTAATATAATATACCCATTTTTTTTAGAAAAAAACGTCTACACGACACAACAGCAAATTTTTCTGAGTGGGTAAATTTTTCTGAGTGGCTATTTTATTTATTTGGAGTTGCCTAAAGTCTAAATTTCACCCGCTCACAGTATAACAAAGCATGGTTTTATAGCATTTCCCGATTTGATTAAATACAAAAAAGCCTGTTCTCATTCAACCCCTATCGGGGTTGTTTGGGGTGTTAATTATCCCCCAGGTTTCACCTGGGGCTATTCACATTCAACCCCTATCGGGGTTGGATTTCATAGACAAAATTTATTAAAACATAAAAGTCCAATTCTAAACCGTTTGCAGTATACATAACCAACTAATCCCTTTGCGTGGTTTCACCAATTAATTGGAAGAAAGCACTTGGCGACCATTCAAAGGTTGTAATGGGCGGGCATTTTCAGTATACACCTCATGATATTGTGCCAATTGTTTGGGCGAAATGGTGCCCATTTGTTTGAGTACCAACCATTTAACTCCTTCACTGCAAGGCGGCGTGGTTAATGAGCCGGCAAAGGTATAATAATGATTTTTACCCGTCGGCAACAATCGGTTGATATCGATTTGCACATCATGCTGTTCAGGTTTGCCCGGCGTTTTCGGCATCACGTTCCACAACGTTTCAATAAACGGGTTAGTCGTGTCGCCGGTTTTTAACAGAAGCGCAACCACTGCTAACTCACCTTGGCTATTTTGGTGTACCAGATGTATCACCATGTCAGTCCGTTTGCCATGAATCGCCTCCTCGCTGGGCGTGTGGAAATGGAATTGCAGCAATTGATAGGCATTGTCACCTATTTTCAAACTACCCGCTTTATCAGCAGTGACTACGGTAATCAAACATCAGTGGCGGTAAGTCAGCTTTAATGCTTTCGGTAATATCAATCGGTGCTTGTTGTTGACCGCGGCTACACAATGCATAGTCCTCCGACAAACAGTGCCAATAGCCTGGCCCGCTTTCCCCTTCATAACTCCAATGGCTGCCACTATCAGCCATCTGCAACTTCAATCCCCACTGTATGGCGGCAATTAGTTTTTTAGTCATCGTTGCTTAACTCCGATTTAAGTGTTAAAGAAGTTTTATTATAAAACAAATTTGAGAAAATTTTTGATTGATTGTTGCATAGAAATCCGATTTTTCCAAAAAATCGGATTTCTTTTGAGTTTTGACAATTTTTGCGTAGCTACTTGGGCAACCTGATTTGTGGGCCATAAAACACTTTGAATGCTGTCAAACTAAGGCTTGCATAGAAATCAGATTTTTCCAAAAAATCGGATTTCTGAGCTAGGTGAGAAATCCGATTTTTCCAAAAAAGCGGATTTCTTTTGAGTTTTGACAATTTTTGCGTAGCTACTTGGGCAACCTGATTTGTGGGCCATAAAACACTTTGAATGCTATCAAACTAAAGGTTGCATAGAAATCCGAGTTTTCCAAAAAATCGGATTTCTTTGAAAATTTTTGCGTAGCTATTTGGGCAACCTGATTTGTGGGCCATAAAACACTTTGAATGCTGTCAAACTAAAGGTTGCATAGAAATCAGATTTTTCCAAAAAGATTTCTTGAGCTAGGTGAGAAATCCGATTTTTTAAAAAATCGGATTTATTTTGGATTTCTTTGACAATTTTTGTTTTTCAACTCGATTCTGCAAAAGTACCCGTCCAGAAATTTTCTGATAATTTGCTTGGGGATAAGTCCTTAAGGAAAAAAGCTCAAGTAGGCTAAAGCCTACTATGTGCCCGTCGGGCGCATTCCCATTTTTACGGTTCGGTTGAGTACAACGGATTACGGGCAGATAAACGGATAAAACAAACCGGACAGCGGATGCCCAATTTTTCCGGACAAAAAGTTGCTCCTGATTGGACGATGAAATGGCCCATATTTCAAGAGACTGGCAAACCGGACAGCGGATGCCCAATTTTGCCGGACAAGAAGTTGAGCCTGATTGGACGAGGAAATGGCCCACATTTCAAGAGACTGGCAAACGGGGCGCATTCCATTTTCACGGTTCGGTTGAGTACAACGGATTACGGGCAGATAAACGGATAAAGCATAATGATTCTTGATTTTTAATTCTTTAGCCGCTTGCTCACATTTTTCAGCGGCCTCTTTCTGTCGTTCAGCTTCTCTTCGTTGTTATTCTGCTATTTGTTCATTGACACAAGCAATCCACGCCAACAGAAAAATCACTGCTGTCACTATACCAATCAGGCGATAGCGTTGTCTATATTTGATACTTGTCTGGACAAACGCTTGAGCCAATTCCGAGAGTGGTACTTTGTCAGCAGCATAATTATTAAGGTAGTCCTTGGCGAGGTTTAATTTGGGGCCTTGCAGGAGATAATGTTTAGACTTGCCATGCGCTTCCCAGTCTTTGGCGGCCGTTTCTATCTCGTGCTTTATTCTCAAAGCCTCGCGGTTTTGATTGATCCAATCTTTTAGCAATTGCCAGTGATGAATCAAAGCTTCATGGACTAACTCAACCGTGTCTTGTTTGGCATCCTTATCCCGTCCAGTGACTACCAATCGTTTATCAGCCAAACGGATGACTAAGTGCCACTGTTCTTCTCCTATTTGATGGCGAGTGGCTATTTGGCGAGTGTCATCCGTACCTTCACCCGGCCGGACTAATTGCAGCATAATACGGCGTAGGGTTGCTTGTTCTTTTGGGTTCAACGTGTCATAAAAATCGTTGGCATATCTGGCTATAGCTTGTTTGATGCCACCAATCGCGTCGTAATCTTTATGTCTGATTATGTAGTTGCAGATGCGTTTCCATAACTGAGCGAGGGTTAATTCCAGTAATGATAAATTACCCGGTGCTTGTCCTAAATCTTGCAGAATGCGCTCTGTTAAACCGGCCTCAATTGTCACGCCCTGCTTTTCAGCGGGTTTTTCGAGAGCGGCTTTGAGTCCGGCCTCTGCCATCGGCCCCAATATGATGGGCGGATAATTGTTTAAAACGTCAGCAAACGGGGCATCAGTGATTGCCTGCGACACGAAGTCGGCCCGCAGGGTGATGAGTAAGGTGAACGCTGGTAAATTTCCAACCGCCTGTTGCGATTCCACTGCCACCGCTTGTAGCAATTGCTCAATAAAGCGGTGTTGTACCTCTATAGGATTTAAGGTATAAAGTGTTTCAAACTGATCGACAATGAGTAATAATTGTTGATTGGCGTGAATTTGAGCGATGTCTTGCACCGTTTGGGACAAGTTTTTTTGCCCGTCGTAAAGTGCTTTGGCAACGGCAGTCAATTCTTGACGTTGGGTTTGCTTATCGCTATGGAGCAGCGGCACTAACGCCTGAGCCAGTTGATAAAATGGATTAGATTGAGGGCGAAACTGGGCAATCAGCCATTGTTTTTGTTGACGTAAACGGGGTAGTAATCCGGCATAAACGATGGACGATTTACCACTACCACTCGCACCTAATACCATGACAACATTTTGTTTTTCAACTCGATTCTGCAAAGATAGGATAACGTTTTCTCGCCAAAAAAAATACTCACTATCCTCTTCACGGAACGGAGACAAACCGCGATAAGGATTAGGCGGTTTAGGCAATCCTTTTAACTCCTTCCAAGTGGGTGGTTTGACTGCTGGATTTTGAAAAATAACCGGTAACCAACTGCACCCCGGAAATTCGTTGTCATAACCAAGTTCAATGAGCCGTTCCCGTGCATGGCGCACCGCTAAATACAGAGACTCACCCTTAGAAAACTCATCGAGAAAACCTGTCAAAAACGCATGAGCCACTTTATCCATCACCGGTTCGCGCATCAAAATGACCTGCGGGATGTTTAAATCCGCTAAGTCCTCGGCTAATTTCAAGCCATCACAAGAATTGAAAATCGCCAATTGCAGTCCGCCGCGATCAATCGCTTTTTTTAAACCATATTTTAATTCTTGAATGGTTAAGCTATCGGTGCGATTAATAAATATCTGACCTGTTTTATCTTGACTAGAACTATGCCCAGAAAAACAGAGAATGTTCCACTTATTTTTCCATAGTTCATTGCTAATCTCGGTCTTATTTGGTTCAACGAGAAAATTTATATCAACTTGTGATGATCTGATATCCTCTAACGTTTGGCGATCTGGGCCAGTATCAATGCCTTCGCTATTGCCTAAAATGACTAAAATTTTCAATATGTCTGATTTGCCAGGTAAGATGGGTTTTTCAAACTCCGTCGCGCCCACCGCGACTTCCGCATTGGTGTATCGGTCTGCAAACAAATCCCATTCATGCCACGGCAGTTTTTTCAGCAGGGTGTCCTCAGTCTGAATGATAACTCTAATCTCGGTGGATTCATCTCCTAATTTTTGGCATAACTTACTCTTAAAAAATTGGAATTCCTTATCATCTGTAGAATTGAGCCAATTGGTGAAATTAGAGTGAAAACTTGTTGCCGAGTCTGTGGCTAATTCAAGAAGTTGTATAGTTTCCTCTTTCTTACTGCCAGCTTTTGCACCACTAATAACAGGGCCACACCAAGAATCTTCTAGTGTTAGATAGTTTGTCCGCCAACCTTGATAATCATTAGGAATAGTTGGGTATGATGGCAATCGGCCTTTAAATTCTGTGTCATAAGGTTTGCCATCTTCACCAATTTCCACGGTCACTTTAAAGCCAACTTCAAAGTTACCTTCATCAATTTTAAGCTTGACTAATTTGGTCATGATCGTTACTCACTATTTTCCAAATAGTTTTAGTCTGGACAAACCAAGATCGGTAGTCCGGCATAAATTCGTTCGGAGAAACCAAGTTTATTGAAAAAACTTGGTTTCTAAATGTCCAATAATTGTTTATCACTACTCTGTGCAGGACTACCCGAATATCTAAGGTTTCGTCAGTAACTTCACAGTATTGTTAGTCCCAAAAGTGCTTCAAACTGCAAAATATTCGGTTATTTCAATATCATTTAAGGCGAGTGTCACCCTAAATTGTTCGCCAATTTCAAATCGCCATTCTTGTTCTAGGTAATCGTGATGATCGCCAGCCTTCACTTCATACACTTGGGCAGATTGATTGGTGACAGTCAATTTAAGCGTTGGTGGTAAACAATCCGGTTCGTCTGGTTCGTCCGTGACCGTAACCCTGAAGATTAATTTAAGTTGTTGATTTTCAAGTTCTTCTAATTTAATAATGAGAACCACCATTTGATCTTTATCTAAGTGAATTCGCTTGGAGCGTTTAATTACCACACCTGACTTAAAAGCCGGAATAGGTTTGCGAAAATTTTCTTTTAATGGCAACCAGCCCGCTGCAATGGCCTCAGCAAATTGTCCCTGTAACCATTGGCCCAATTTGATCCGCTTTGGTGGTGGCGTTTGCAGCGCGGCAAGTAATCCGCCACGAAACGCGTTGGCTTCGGTCACTAGGTTGGGATTCGCATTGGCGGGGGCCGGTTCTCCGCCTAAGATGTTCCAAAAAACATCAAATTCTTGTTCAGTCATCAGTTCTTCGTGAGTTTGCATACTCTTCTCCTTCGGTTTTATTTAAGAGTATCATTATTCAATGAACTCGTGACAGACACCTTTTAAAATATGGCCGCATTTTTAGGTAGCATCTGTGGGCAGCTTGACGTGTGGCTTGTTCTGTTTTGCCAATAATGGCACCAATGGCGTTGTAATTCAAATCCAATTCAATCCTTAATCGTAATATTAATAGGCACTGGCACTCGGAAAGATTAGGGCGTTTTCCAGTCTCGCGCTCCACCTGCTTCTGACATTCTAACAGACGTTGGTTTACCGCCTTAGCGATGGCCTTCATATTTTGCCAGCGAGCCAGAGTGATTGCCTTAACATTCTCTAATTGGGTTGGCTCATTTCGGACTATTGCAAGAACATCCTCAAGAGTAAGCCTTGTGCTTCTATTGAGCCGCTTTGTTAGAACTTGGTCAATTTCGGTCGATGCTTTACCTTGTTCTGTCATTTGAACATCTTCATCAATCGCTGCCTTTGCGACATCGGCTGGTGTCTCTTGAAAAACCTTTTGAATACCCCTCTCTAGTGGATCATTTTCGTCAAGATGCGGCTTGTAGTTAGGTAATAGCACACGCCATACACAAGAATCACAGGGATAGTCAAGTTCAAATAAAACAATCGCTTCTCTGATACAGGTTGTCTTTTTATCATCGTTAGGCATACCATTGTTCCTAATGTTGTTTAAGTCGCGGGTATGATTGATTTTTACTCAATGATCAAGTTTTTTAGCATGGGGATAAATCCCCATGCTAAAAGCTCAAGTCTGCTAAAGCAGACTAACTCCCTACGGCGCGATGGGCGAGTGCCATGATACGCCGTTGAGCTTTGAGCCATGATCCATCGTTACTGGCGGTAGTGGAAAACTTGATCATCAGGTTATATTAAATCATCTTACCATGCCAAAATAATTTGAATTGTCATTTTGCAAATAACCAAGTTTTGTTGAAAATGTTTTTTGCATATTGCAAATATTTATAGACTCAACGTGGGCATATAGCATTTCCCGATTTGGTTAAATACAAAACCCCTATTTACATTCAACCCCTTCAGGGTTGACGTATTTTTCCGCATACCCCAGGTTTCACCTCTTGCTCTTAAAATTCAACCCCTATCGGGGTTGGATAATTATGTAGATAGCGCGTTATCCATCCAACAAAACTGTTGGCGCGTTTTTAGACAGCACACGGTCAACTTTTCGGGTTTTTTGTACCAAGCTGGCACGCAGTATGGCCCACAAACCGTCTCTCGCATGTAGGGCCAATTCCTTATGATTGCCCTTCTTTATGTCGGAACTCTCGAAAATTAAAATTTTTGGCCGTTTGAAGTCTAGCCACGTCAGGTGAAACGCCGCACGTCATCCACCCACCAAAACCGTTAACACAATTTGAGTCACGTCGGGCGGAACATAGCGCGTTATCCATCCAACAAAACCGTTGGCGTTGTTTATTGCACACGGTCAAGTTTTCGGTTTTTTTGCAACCTGCTTGCGCGTAGGTATGGCCCACAAATCGTCTCTCGCATGTAGGGCCAATTCCTTGTGATTGCCCTCGTTAGTTTGTCGGGGCTATCGAAACTCCGAAATTTTGTCCGTTTGAAGTATAGCCACGTCGGGTGAAACGCCGTGCGTCATCCGCCCACCAAAACCGTTAACACGTCGGGCGGAACATAGCGCGTTATCCACCCAGCAAAACCGTTGGCGTTGTTTACTGCACACGGTCAACTTTTCGTTTTTTTGCAACCTGCTTGCGCGTAGTATGGCCCACAAACCGTCTCTCGCATGTAGGGACAATCCCTTGTGATTGCCCTCTTAAGCTTGTCGGGACTCTCGAAACTCCGAAATTTTGTCCGTTTGAAGTCTAGCCACGTCGGGTGAAACGCCGTGCGTCATCCGCCCACCAAAACCGTTAACACGTCGGGCGGAACATAGCGCGTTATCCACCCAACAAAACCGTTGGCGGGCGTTGTTTACTGCACACGGTCAACTTTTCGCTTTTTTGCAACCAGCTTGCGCGCGGTATGGCCCACAAACCTTATTTCGCATGTAGGGACAATCCCTTGTGATTGCCCTCTTAAGCTCCGAAATTTTGTCCGTTTGAAGTCTATTTATAGACTAACACATCGTGACGACGTCGTGACATTTATGAAAACTCAATTGGTCATTAGTCATTGTTAATTGGTTATTAGTTATTATCATCATAAACAGTATCGCTCATAAAACTTGGACTGCGTCCACGATTTGTCACGAGTTGCTGAGACTGATTTACACTGGTATTGAAAAGAGATCGCTCGTCTTAAAGTTACCTTGCTTGGTGCGTGGTGCTTATATTTCAACACAGAGTTCACAGAGAACCACAGAGTCACACCGAGTCATATCAATACGGAAATCTCTGTGAAACTCCGTGTAACTCGGTGTTCTCGGTGTTGAATAGTCTGTGAAACTCCGTGTAACTCCGTGTTCTCTGTGTTGAATATTTGAAAACGGATAGGTGGTAAGGGAGAGATTTTTTTGTCACGAGTTCAGACACCAATGGTATGATGGCTTAAAGCATGAAATCAAAATCTGCTCGTTTCCAAAATCCCTTATTATATACAATCCTTGTAGTCACGAGTTCAGACACCAATACTATGATGACTTAAAGCATCAAATCAAAATCGGCTCATTTCTAAAAATCCTTTCTTATATACAATCCTTGTAGTTACAAGTTCAGACACAGATGCTATGAAGGCTTAAAGCATAAAATCAAAAATATACAATCCTTGTAGTCACGAGTTCAGGTGCCAATGCTATGATAACTTAAAGCATAAAATAAAAATCGGCTCGTTTCTAAAAATCCTTTCTTATATACAATCCTTGTAGTCACGAGTTCAGATAGCAATGCTATGATGGATTTATATCGTGTTACTCGAAAACAAAAAGTCACCTTTGTCACAAGTTGTGGCACTAATGAGATAATGAATTTATATCGGATCACTCGTGAAATGTAACGACGGTGTTTTAATTTTTCATAGGTGTAACATGCTGTTGGAAACCGCAGCAACAGCAGTCGTTTTTATTTAGAACTGCGGTTTACCGGGCGCAGAGCGTTCTTCAAAAAGGGGGTTCCCAGGTAAAACGTCAATGCCATTAAGTTAATATCTAACCTATTGATTTTTAGTCAGTTTTTGTGTGTGTTAGGGTGGGGTACCCGATTTTTTACTTTCAATAAAAACAATGACTTAGGACCCCACCCCTAGATAAAAATATGGCACGATCGGGCGTTTTAACAAAAAAAATATAGCAAAATCAAAGAGTTCCTTAACTTAATGGCATTGAGGTAAAACGTGGGAACCAAATCGTTTTTTTTACTTGAAATAAGTGATGGGTTGGTAGAACAAAGCTAAATTTCATTCATTATTGAGCATAAACTGATTGGGTTCACAATGTTCTACCATCTGACATTTGAGGAAAACTATTTTATGAACATGAAATGGAAAACAACGCTTTTTCTACTTGTATGTATTGGATACAACATGGTGCTTTCATCTTCTGCGTATGCCTATGTTGGTTTCTGTAGTGCTGTCGATGGCAGAAACCAGTATTACTTCGGTTCGCTGGTACCCGCGCTTGCATCTGATGTTTCCGTCCTTGAAGCCATGATAAAATGTGTAGATGCAAACAGAAAAAACCCATGTAGCTGTAGACCTTCCGGCTGTTCGGGTTTTGCTGGCACTTTCCTCAAAAATTGGCGTGATATTTTTAATTATATCCTTAAAGAAGGAAGCTCTAGCTTCATAAAATCTGTGGCTCAAAGATGTAAGTAACAAGCCAAGCGCGTAGGTTTTCGTTCATTTTTGAACTCCAACATTTGTTGGACTTCCTTTTGTCGAACCAACCTACGATATCTGTTCAGCTAAGTACCCGTGCAAGAGTTTAAAGGAATTTTTTATACGAAAGTTGTTGTTTTTGTTATATTTATTCTTTTTAAATACCTGCACGGGTACTTAATAAATCCGATTTTTCCAAAAAATAGGATTTATTTCACAATTTTTGCGTGGCTATTTGGGCCTTATGATTTGTGGGCCATAAAACACTTTGAATGTTGTCAAACTAAAGTATGGCCCTTGTCAAACGTTGTTTTTTTCCAGCCAGACGAAGTTGACAACCTCGTCTAAAATGCTAAAGGAGTCAGTTAATTATGAAACTGAAGTCACTGAGTAAAACAGGTTTTTTAACGATATCGCTTGGTATCGCTTTACTTACCTCGGCCACACCCACTTTTGCTTCTGATAACCTCGTCTTTCGCACTTGTCTGATTCAGTGTTTAGAAGAGATTTGTCAGGAAGAATCTTCTCCTTTATGCCGCCTGAGCCATTCTAGTCCTTCGGTAGACAACCTGTTCTGCCGGGGAATGCCGGGTTCGCCATACAACCCCATCGCAATGCTCCAACCGTCATGTATTAAATTGAATTTCCTCAACTGCAAAATGAGTTGTACTGGTTTCTAATTAATGCCGGCCTCACGCGGAGCGTCCATGAATGGGTTCCCACGTAGAATGTGGGAACCAACATTGAGATGATTAGCGCGTACTTTTTAATAGTATATAGTCAATGTAAAAATCATACAAGGTTTTTTGGAGATAGTTTTTACCACCTATCAGTTTGTAAAAGTCATTATTTAACACGGAGTTCACTTCAGAACCACAGAGTCACACAGAGCCATCTCTTAACGGAAATCTCTGTGAAACTCCGTGTAGTTCCTCTCTGTGTTGAGGATTTGAAAACTGATAGGTGGTAAGGGAGATATTTGTTTTTGTCACGAGTTCGGATACCAATGAGATAATGAATTTATATCGGATCAGTCTGATATGTCACAACGATAAATAAATATGTTTGTCACGAGTTCAGATACCAATGCTATGATGGATTTATATCGGAACATTCGTGAGAGGTTTTGAGCTTTTTTAAAGTATCTAGTCAATGTAAAAGTCATACAAGGTTTTTTGGAGATATTGTCACGAGTTGTGGCACCAATGAGATAATGACTCTATATTGGATCACTCGTGAAATGTAGCGGCGGTGTTTTAAATTTAAAGTATGGGCTTGTCTAAACAACTGTTTGACTTATAAAAACCGCCAAGGTTTCTAAACTCAACTGAGGATAATACTTATGAAACGTTCAAAATACACCCGTTATGCAACGGCTTTAGCGTTGGCAATAACTTTGGCTCTCTCTCCGATGGCTAATGCCAAAGACATTACGTTCTGTGGCGTACATCTCAGCGTTAGTTGGCTTGGAGCTTCTGCTTGTCCAACTGCCCTCGGAACAGCTGTAGCAGCGTGCGGTACGACAATCACTTGTCCTGGTTGCACGGCTGGAGTTGCAACAGCAGCTTGTACAGCAGCCGTTGGTACAGCAGCTTTTACTTGCGGGCTGTCCATAGCTAGTGTTTGGGGTGTTATAAAGCACTGCTTTTAAGACTAACCAGTGTGCGTGCGTAGATGGGTAGAGCATTGTGCGAAACCCATCATTCCTACAGTTGGGCTGCATAGAAATCCAATTTTTTCAAGAAATCGGATTTCTTTGATAAATGCGTGGCTATTTGGGCCTTATGAGTTGTGGGCCATAAAACACTTTGAATGCTGTCAAACTAAAGGTTTGAGAAATCCGATTTTCCAAAAAATCGGATTTCTTGATCTAGCCAGGTGAGAAATCCGATTTCTTCAAGAAATCGGATTTCTTCGGATTTCTTTGACTGGAAAAAGCCGCTAAGGTTTCTAAACCTTGGCGGTTTTTTTTTGCCTAAAATCTGAATCAAGTTCGATAACTCGGATTTATTTTTTTGACTAAAATATCTGCTATATAAGAAGGCCATTGCACTTTTTTTTTAAGAAGGTGCATAAGTATATCTGTAAACAAAAGCCCCGTTAGGAATAAAAACATTTTTGTAAAGCCTTGTTGATAATGTTAGTTGACAAATTTTGCGTGGCTATTTGAGCAATCTGATTTGTGGGCCATAAAATCTTTTGAATGTTGTCAAACTAAAGGTTGCATAGAAATCCGATTTTTCCAAAAAATCGGATTTCTTTGACACTTTGACAATTTTTGCGTGGCTATTTGGGCCTTATGGTTTGTGGGCCATAAAATAATTTGAATGTTGTCAAACTAAAGTATGGCCCTATAATGAAGTTTCCAAGTGATGCTATTGTCGGCCAGAAATCCGATTTCTTGAAGAAATCGGATTTCTTTAAGCCGTGGTAGCTTAAACACCCAAGCGCGATACGAAATCACCGCGAGGTGAAACCCACACTGATAAAACGATTGGAGAAAAATACCATGCCCCATTCACCTTTCCCCGGTATGGATCCCTATCTTGAATCGCCTAGTTTATGGGCTGATGTTCATAATACCTTGAAAAGTCTATTTCGTGAACAAATATCGTCACGGTTGCCACCGCGATATGTCGCTGAATTGGAAACTAAACTGGTGATTGATGATCACAACCATAATCCCATCAGTGCCGTGCCTGATGTAGCGGTTACTGAAACGGAATGGGATAATTTAATGGATAATGGCGATACAGTCGTTGCAGAAAATACGGCGACAGCGGCCGCGATAGCACCGGCACCGTTGCACTTAAAGTTCCCAGAACCGTTCCCAACTCGCCTCACTAGTATTTATGTTAAACGAATTGAAGGTGATGAATTGGTGACCGTGATTGAATTGCTATCGCCTAGCAATAAACAGTACAATAATAAATTGTTTCATTTCTATGACTCGGATGTCCATTTAGTGGAAATTGACTTACTACGACAGGGTGCGAGGATACCTTTAGTGGGTTTACCGAAAACAGATTACTTGGCGATGGTTAGTAGAACTTATCAACGGCCAGATTGTGAAGTTTGGCCGATCAAACTGCGTGAATCATTGCCGGTGTTGCCAGTACCGTTGTTGCGGCCTGATCCAGATTAGCGAGCGTCGTTAGGCGATAAATCGCCTACTACAAATGCGAATGAAAAATGAAAAATGAAAAATGTATAATGAATAAGGAATTATAAAATAACTGTTAATGACAATGTTTTTATAAGTTATTGATTTTATAAGATTCAATTTAACTCGTAATTCGCATTACAAACGAAAAACGGTTAGGCGATAAATCGCCTACTACGAACTATGAACTTTGAACGCTTAGGCGATGAATCGCCTACTACAAACGAAAAACGCTTAGGCGATAAATCGCCTACTACAAACGAAAAGGAAGAAAATATCGGGACACGGCTAAAAAAAACATTGGAATCGGAACAAATTGATGTGGTGTGGCAAACCGATGGCAAATCGGCACTGGCTCAATTGGAAAAGCACCCATTCGATCTGATTCTGTTGGAGCTCCAATTACCCTATATTTCGGGAGATCAAGTGCTTGAAGGCATTAGACGCCTCGATCCGTATGTCGAGGTGATTGTTTATACCAATTATCAAGTACCCCCTTTGCTGAAAAAGTTAATCAATCTGGGTGTGGATGGATACATCAATAAGGGTACAGACACCGAGTTACTGGAAACAGTGGAACAGGTGAAAGCGAGATTAGCACCTTTTTCTGAGGCACAGCGTTCCCGTTTACTCGAAGCACTCCCTGAAGGAATGTTCTTTGAAAAGGCATCGACTTAGGAGCGTTCAAAAATGCCTACTCCTTTCTTACTTGATACCGATACTTATTATTTGTTATTTGAACCCAAGAAACCGTCCTACTATAATCAATTTATACAACCGTAGGCAACGAAATATCCATTTCCGAAATAACCTCATTGGAAATTCACTCAGTATTAGGAAAGCGCCGCAGAGGTGCCTCTCAACAATGCCATCAGTGTCAACGAGAAATCATTATCGCGGGTGAAACGGCAACGTGTTCAAATACGTGGATATCTCAGGGCATTAAGAAATTGAAACGAAAACTTTCAGACAAGAAATTCTATGTGAGAAATCCGATTTTTCCAAAAAATCGGATTTATTTGACAAATTTTGCGTGGCTATTTAAGCAATCTGATTTGTGGGCCATAAAACACTTTGAATGTTGTCAAACTAAAGGTTGCATAGAAATCCTATTTTTCCAAAAAATCGGATTTCTTTGAGTGGATAGACGTCCAAGATAAATCTTGGAGTGAGGACAGTTAGACGTCCAAGATAAATCTTGGACTCCGGATGTTGCATAGAAATCCGATTTTTCCAAAAAATCGGATTTCTTTGACAAATTTTGCGTGGCTATTTGAGCAATCTGATTTGTGGGCCATAAAACACTTTGAATGCTGTCAAACTAAAGGTTGCATAGAAATCCTATTTTTCCAAAAAATCGGATTTCTTGAGCTAGGTGAGAAATCAAATCAGATTTCTTCAAGAAATCTGATTTCTTTGGATGTTGTCAAATTAAAGTATGGCCCTATAATAAAGCCTCCAAGTAATGCGATTACTTGGCGGTTTAGGCCAGAAATCTGATTTCTTCAAGAAATCTGATTTCTTTGAGTTAGACGCGCTTAATCATCCACAATGGAGAAAACTGATATGAGTCATGAACTCATGCGATCTATTTTATTCATCCTAACAGGTATCATGCTAAGTCTAACCGCTTTGGCAACCCAAGCTGGTGACACGCCCGATAAGCGGCCGCCCATCAAAATCCTTTTGGATACCGATCCGGGTGGTGATGACGTGTTTGCCTTGTTGTGGCTACAAAGCTTGGCTAAACAACGCGTTGCCGAAATCGTGGCCGTTACCACGGTGGAAGGGAATGTGCAAAGTAAGTACACCTTCGCTAATGCCAGTAAAATCCTCACCCTGGGCGGTTTTGACGCAGTAGAAGTGGGACGCTCGGTGCCACTCAAGGAGCGGAAGTGTAAAGGAGCACCGCATATTCACGGTGCCGACGGCATGGGTAACTTGTCACAAACGTTGCCTAAACCTCCTCACAACTTCGACGAAGCTCGCCGTGCTGACGACATCATTATTGAGAAGCTCAAGACTGCGCCTGGTGAAATTACGCTGGTTGCGATAGGGCCTTTAACCAACCTCGCGGCGGCTGAAGAAAAAAGTCCTGGCATTCTCGCCAAAGCTAAGGAAGTCGTTATTATGGGCGGAGCCTTTCATCGCCGGGGAAATATTAGCTCTCACGCGGAATTTAACATCTATTGTAATCCCGAAGCGGCGGCTAAAGTGTTTGCGAGTCGGGATGACATTGTGGTGATGCCGCTTGACATAACGCATCAAATTCTGTTCGGCAAAGCGCAAGCGAATGCGATCCTTGCCGTGGCTCCCCAAAGTGAACTCGCTCTATTTATCAATCAACTCAGTGAGTTTATGTTTAAAACTGCCCAGATGTTCAGAGCAACCGACGGAAAAATTCGTTTTATCGTGCATGATGCCAGTACACTGGCTTATTTATTCTATCCCGAAACGCTTCAATTTCGTCGCGCCCAAGTTCGTGTAGAGACACAAGGATTGTACTCAACCGGGCAAACACTGTTTGATGATCGGCATGGTGCCAAAACGGGGGCCAATGCGTGGGTGGCCTTGGACGTGGATGAAACTAACCTCCTCGCTATTTTGACGGAGGATTTTAAGGCGCTTGTTAAAAAAGCACCGTGTAGATATAAGCCGGAGTCCAAACTTTAGTTTGGCCGGCCGGAGTCCAAAGAATGGGTTCCTTTGTGAACGTGGGAACCACTGTAGAACGTCAATGTTAAGGATAGTGGGCCGTTTGTCGTAGGTTATTTATCATTATTTTTCAGAGGCTTAGGCGATGAATCGCCTACTACAAACTCTGAACGGGCGCATTCCCGTTTTCACGGTTAAGTAAGTACAACGAATTACGCGGATAAACGACCTAAGTTTGTAGTAGGTGCTTTAGCGCCTAAGTTTGTAGTATTTGTTTAGCGCCTAAGTTTGTAGTAGGTTGTAGTATTTGTTTAGCGCCTAAGTTTGTAGTATTTGTTTAGCGCCTAAGTTTGTAGTATTTGTTTAGCGCCTAAGTTTGTAGTATTTGTTTAGCGCCTAAGT
>NBMI01000135.1 GCA_002085445.1 Candidatus Parabeggiatoa sp. nov. 2 | reverse complement strand
AAAAATTTAACCTCTGAGGCAAAAAGAAATTCTGTGTTATTTAAACAATAGTAAAGAGGTTTAATACCAAATCTATCTCTGGAAAGAATCAGTCTATCATTTGCTTCTTCATAAATTGCCATGCCCCACATGCCATTAAATTTTGAGAAAGCATCTGTTCCCCAGCAATGGTAGGCTTTGATGACAACTTCTGTATCCGTTTTTGTTTCAAAGCGATAGCCTTGGTTTTGTAGTTCTCCCCTGATTTCAATATAATTATAAACCTCTCCGTTATAGATTAACCACAAGCCTTCAAAATAAAAGGGTTGGTGACCTTGATAGGTTCGGTCTAAAATACTAAGCCGACGATGCCCTAACACCATCTTGGTAGAAGACTGAGAACGAATATCTGGTAGGTTTTGTAATTCTGAAATTGTATCTTTTCCACGACACGGAACCATTTTTCCTGCACGAGTCTTAATAACAAATCCCTCATCATCAGGGCCGCGATGCTTTATTGTTAGATGCGCTTGATAATACTTATCCAGGCTAATTGATGCATCTTGTCTAATAATTCCAGTAATACCACACATCAGTCAAAGCAACCAATTGAAGAGTCTTTTTTCTTTTCAAACACAAACAACATAGTATAACAAAAGTTTTTCAACCTTTTATTTTTTGGATAGATATAGGGTGGTAGCCATTTGAACCGCGGTAGCGGCACACCTTCACATGGCACATATTTTTTTAATAAAAAACCAACAGAACTGACTAAACGCACAAAATGTAATTGATCCCAACCTTGTATATGATCGCTTGCCTTGTTATATGATTGGAGTGTTTTTTTGCTCAATTCAATGAGTCCATGCTCTTTATTCTTAGCATTCTTAGCTAAAAGGGGCAAAAAAAATCGTGGATTCATAATATTTGGCAAATTGATAATCAGTAAGCCATTTTCTTTTAGCACCCGATTGATTTGATGTAAATACATACCTGGATTATGAGTATGCTCTACAACTGTATTTGATACTACCACATCATAGCTATTGCTTTTAATATCAGAAATGTTGATTTGTTTAAATTCTAATTCTTTTCCCCATACTAAGTTACTAATTTCAATAGCCACATCACTTTGATCTATACCTAAAACATCATTTTTTTTTTCATGTATTAATTTTGTAAATGCACCCCATCCAGAGCCATAATCCAAAACTTTTTTATTTTGAGGAATTAACTTTAATGCTTCATAATATCGGCTACGTTTATTAATAGCCATATCATGCTTGTAGTTTTGCATAAATTCAATCACCTCTTTTTCAGTCATTTGTTTGTCTTGAATATTGTATAGCATATTGATTTCTTACGACTTGCGATTAATAATAGAATAATAAACATCAACGATTTTTTCTCGAATCGGTTGCATTGCTTTAACAAGAAATACTGGTACAAAAAACAATGCTAATAAACTAATCTTTATAACTAATACCAACCATAAATTTACCGATTCGATTTGTTCTAAAGTCTGTTGTAAAAATAGTAAAACCATACTTGTACTTAACACAGTCAAGATTAAAACTTTTGGTAACGCAATCGGATCGTATCGTTGTGACCAATATAATAACCAGAAAGCATAAAGTCCTATATTTAAAAGCGTAGCCCACGCTGCTGCATACATGCCAAAATATGGAATAAAGGTAAAATTTAACGCTATATTCAGTAAGGCTGCCAAAATTGCACCCGAAGAAATTACCCAATTCTTGGCATGAAAAGAAAGGATAGAAGTAAAAATTCGATAAATACCTCCAACAACATAAACACCTGCAAGAATTGCAATCAATTTATAAGTCTCATGAAAACGTTCGTTGGTAAAAAAATACAATACCTCTTTGGAAAAAAAAGTGAGTCCTAAATAGAAGAGCATTATAACCCAAATAAATATAGAAACAAACTCAGCGATTTGTTTTTTTGCCGATTCCCTATCTTCTGTGAGTGCCGACATCGCAATTGGGCCTTGCACCTGTGTCAGCGCATCGTTAATCATATAAAGCACTTTGGCAAACTGAAAAGCGACGGAATAAAGTCCAGCCTCAGAAATATAACCGTAATGCGCAAGGATAATGCGATCAGAAAACCCCGCAATCCACCCAGCCGCAATATTTGGGATAAGCGGGATGGAAAATATAAGACTGCGTTTAATAATTTTCCAATCAAAAGAAAAAGCTAACCAACGTTGCTGTAGAGCAATATAAATGAGAATGAAAAATTGTAGCAACGCACCAATTCCCCTTGCATATATCCTGGCCTCAAATCCCATCTGATATGGAATTAACAAAATCAGCGTGATTGTTATCGGGATAATCAACATCCCCAATTGCAGGAACGTTATTTGTTTAGCCTTCAATTCAGCTTTCCAGATCATAATCACCATAATGCCTAACTGGGTTAAAAGCTGACTCGCAATGACAATAAGCACTATCCATAAACCAAGTGCAAATATTTTTTTAAACAGGACAGTCGCTAAATAAAAAGCACCCAATGACGCTATTCCACCCCAAATAACGACAAACCAAAAATGGGTGCTATATAGTTGACGCACATTTTCTTTTGAGATGGCTCTCTCAAGATAATAGTAACGACCAAATGCAGTATCTATGTATAACGAGATAAATATTGGTAAGAGTTTAGCAAATGATTCTATGCTGGCAAGAATACCATAATCTTCAGGTGTTAAATAATGCGTGTAAATCGGGAGCAGGAAAAAACCAACACCCTTAGATAAGATACTTGAAATTAAATACCAACGCCCATGTACGAATATTTTTTGAAATTGGCTGCCTTGATGAATGGCAGGTTTGGTTTCACTCATATTGCCCGAATTTTTACCAGCCTTGATTTATCCAGTCCTTGTTCTTGGTAAAAAGCCAATTGTTCAGTAATTCTCTTTTGAGCAAAATGTTGTACCCCTTCATCATTCCAAATTCTACGACGTTTGTCATAATTTTCTTTAAATAGCGAATTAAATTTCAAATAAGGGCAAAAATTCCACGTAATTCTTTGTTTAAATGGACGTATAAATTCTTTTGGTTTGACTTTCACATCAGGTGAAGTCTTTAACAAGTTCAAAATCTCATTCCCGGCACGAACATGGTTCAATCCATCATCCCATTGAATGACATCTTTAATAATTTTTTCTCTTTGTGGTTTTAATTCTTCAAAACCGGGCAACTTTCCTTGCCTTAAGAGTTTATCAACAGCAACCTGCATTGAATCTGCATCAGGAAAATTAGGTTCGCCTTGATGTATATTGTGCCTATTAGGAAAATCAATTCCACTTGGATTAAGAAGGCAAGTCGGTTTACTCATTAGCCACGCTTCCATGGCTGTTGTAGATTCATAAGAAATCCATAAATCAGATATTCCAATGCAGTCAATCACAGACTCTTCATTTTTTAAAATCAAAGTATTCTCAAATTCATAACAGCCTTCAATTGCTGAACCTTTATAGCCTAAATCATTCCCCGGATGCTGTTTTAATAAAAAGAGAATATTGGGATTATTTTTTATCAACTCTATTAGAACTTGGTTAAATTGCAACCCATCATTAATAAATCGATTGCGTTCTTGTTTTGTTAAACGCTGAGAAAAATCTTCAAACCGATAAGATTCAGGATAGAATCCCCCAAAGCTCCAGCACCCCACTCCTATTACATGCTCAAATCTTTCTTTATTGTACTTTTGTAAAATATTTTGCTTAGTTTCTGGTTTGGCTATTTTATAAACATCAAATCCCACTCCACCAGTTACCTTAATATTTGATAACTGAGGGAACTGTTTGATGCTCATCTTTCGGGTTCGTTCGGACCAATGAGCATTTATATCTTCATACAAAACCTTATCTTTATTCCAGCCCCACGTAAATTGATCAATATCAATGAAGCTGCCTTCTGCTATTAAAGAAACACCTAATATCCGCATTGCTTTTGCATATTTCATCAATTCTAAATTAATTTTTGCACCAACGGTGTTAGTAATAAAAAATAATTTTGGACGATATTTATGCAAAAGTGAAAAACCATTAAAAACCGAGCCTTCAACAACATTTAAACCCATATAACGGAGATAGTTACAAACTAGAGTAGCGGACTCTCTATCACGGGAAGGATAAGAAGTCCATTCTAAGTTTAATACATCTATTTTGTGTCTCATTCTTCGCTTTTTCTTGGAGCTTTTCACCGCTTAAATTATCTTTCTCCCTAGAATAAACCCTTCAGCCGCTTCTACGCCTATACTAGCCCCCCGCCATCGCGCAAGATGCTCCACCGCTTTAATTGATCTGGAATGGGGCCAAGGACGCATTTCTGATTCGTAAGCTTGCAGGGCTTTTAGTTTGTTTTCCAACGTATTGCTTATATCAACAAACCAGTTGGGGACAAAAGATGAAAAAGCACCGGGGATCTGCCATTCGGTGCTGGAAGGAACTTCAAAAAAAAGCAATGTATTGACCAAATTTTTGGGAACCGGTCGGCAGGCGGTTACCACGGCTTCATGCACTCTTCGATGATCTATGTTTAAATCACCGGAATGATGAGTATAAATAATGTTGGGTTTAATATTTTGAATGAATTTTTCAATTTTTTTAATTAAATCCAGTCTGTCCAGAGAATCTAAGCGGTTATCAGGGAGGTTATCCATAGTTATTGATTTGACTCCCAAAATAGAACCGGCTTTATTAGCGGCATTGGCCAAATCTTTGAGACTTTGAGAGCAGGTTTCACGGTTCCGTTTTGCTCTGCGGCTTGTTATACCTTCTGCTAAAGTATAGATATGCACTTCATCTCCGGACTTTGTATGTCTAGCGATGGCACCACCACAACCTAGAACTTCATCGTCAGGATGGGCCGCAATAACTAATATCTTGACCATGTCACTTCGCTTTCCATCAGTATTATTTCGGTCGTAAACTAAAAAGGAAGGATATCATAGAAAATCATGATTTTCATTACATAAAGAAATAAAAATTACAACCACCTGTTTTAAAGGCAAATTATAGTTTCAGTACGTCTTTTTGAGTATTTTAACTTACTGAGATATAAATACATTTTATTTGATGCCTGCTTTTTGAGAATACATTCTGTTTCTTACTACATTAAGAAATCGTTAAATTAAAATGCTCTGTGTTCTTCATACGAAACATAAAAATCATCATATTTCAAAAATACTCCACTCGGGATGTCATGTTTAGCAATCTTTCCGGTAATGGCGTGCCGTTGTTCTCCATCAACTGCGTTTGTATTTTTGCAACTCTTTTCAATGTACATTGTAGGCCTCAGTTTTTCACCTTTTTTTATATCCCTAATAGTAAAAAGTTTCTCTATATCTTTAATATTATTAACAATATTCACATATATATCACGAAGAAGATATGGATTGCTTCTATATTGGGATTTAATTATTATATTTTTTGCGGTTTTTTCCGTTTCTTCAGATCTTAGAATCATTACATATATCCAACTCCAAAAAACAAAATCTTTATCATTTAAAAGTGTAGGATTTATTCTATTGTAAAGTTCTAGTATTTCGCTACCAGGAAAGAATTTTAATTGATATATGAATATTCGATTGCTTTTAGGTAATTTTTCAAGGAGTCCAATACCATTTTTCAAAGTAATTTCATTCTCAAAAGGGTTCCACAATATTATATCGTAGGTAAACTTTATTCCAAATGAATGAATCATTTTTGCAAATTGTAAAAGATTGTCGTTACTTTCATTGCGGCCCATAACATCTTTACGGATTCTCTCGTCAGCAGATTGAATACCAATACTGCATGAATATAGGCCACAGTTAATTAGTCGATTAAGCTGATTTATCGTGGTAAAGCGTGAGTCAACATAGCAATTAAATGGAAGTCTAACCTCTTTTTCATAAAGGTTGAGAAATTTATTTAACCATTTTTTATTCCATGTAAAAATGGAATCCATAAAACTTACATTAGCAATGTTATAGTTCTTTTTAACGAAAACAAGTTCCTCAATGACACTACCAGGCCGACGCATTTCGACTTTTTTTGCATTTCCCCCATACATTCTATAAATTCTCGGCCATTGGCAAGCTTGACAAAAAGTACAGGTAGACGGACATCCCTCGGAAGCGATGGTTACATAATTAAGCGGATCAAACCCTTTTTCTAAGGCGTGTAGTTCATTGTCTTCGACAATGTATTTGTTTTTAGGTTCCCAGTCTAAAAAAGAGGGCGCAGCAAAATCAATATTATCATTAGGGGGAACTACATTTAATTTACCATCTTTTATAGATGCGATATTGGAACAATTAGATGGGTTTTCCTTCTCTACAAAATCGATGATAGCTTGACCACCTTTACCAATACATACAAAATCTACAAATGTTAGAAAATAGGCAGGTTCTAGGCTTGGCCCATAACCTCCTGCGATAAACCGTGATAAAGGCAGAACTTTTCGGAGTTTTTCCGTGATTTGTTTTGAAAGTCTTTTATGAGCTGATCTTGAACTGAGTGCAATAACATCTGGAAAAATTTCTTTGGCTTTTTCTGCAATAATATTTATTTCACTTACAGTAAGAGGATTTACATCTATTCCAGTACCATAAAATCCGGCTCCACGAGAAGGGTCTAAAAATTGGAACTGCTCAGTCTCATTGTTGGGGGAATCAACAAGCAAGGAACGATCTTCTTTAATAAACAATAAAAACGTTTCGTGCCCCCTTTTTTTAAGAATTGATGACAAAATTCGATTGCCTAAGCCTATGCGACCATAAAATGAAATGAACAATATTTTTTTTTTCATAATGCTATACCTACCTTTTAAGTTAATTATTTAAATATAAATATAAATATAAATATTTATATTTATTGCTATTTAAGCAAACTCGGCTTTTAATTAGCAGTTAATATGCCCAAACTATTTGGTCCATGATTAAATATAAGGTCTATAATAGACATATATGGTTCAAATCCAGAATAAAATTGGACATATTCAGGATGTTTATAATTATGATATTGTATTTCAATACCAGCGTTTTCAAATGATCTTTGATCAAGATAGTCTTTTCCAAAAGGACCTGATATATATTTTTTAGCATCAACTTCTTTGCATAGATTTAGAATTAGTTCGCTTTTTTCTCCTTTTATATCCATTTTTGAAGTAAAAATAAGTTGAGTTTTCAGTCCAAGCATTTCAAATAACATGTTCGTACTCTCTTGCAATAGTGCATTTAATAATAACCAATCTCTCATGTAAATATATTCTAACGGCTCTTTATATTGCTTAAAATGGGGCGATTTTGCATACCTATGTACAATGCTATTCCAATGCTTTTTTTTCCAATTAGATTCATTATTAATTTTTAAAGCATATATTGGCGTATGATAGTTCCCTTTCTTTTTTATCGGAACAGTCAACCATAACCAATTATCTTTGGTCCTTATTTTATTGCGATGAGTAAACCCTCGGCGTTCTATTTGGACACTATCCAGAACAATATGTATATCAGATCGTGCTATTCGATCAAAGTAACCTAACCAAGGTAAATAAGCGGGTTGTGCAATTGAGACTATCATACTGTTGCTATTTTGAAACCGTTCAGCCCCCCTTAAAATAAAATGTGAGGGCAATAGAGCTAACTTACTGATTTTATAAACCCTCACCTAAAAAATGGGGATTGGGATTGAACGGTTATGCTATTTTTCTTTATTGAACGGTTATGCTATTTTTCTTTATAGAGAAACATTGTAAAGTCATTGGGCAAATAATCATGCCTGATGCACACCCAGGGGGTTAGTTGCCTTGCGTAATTAAGAATCTCTGCAGGATTAATATAATATTCATTGTCTTCTTGATTTTCTGTCCATGTACTAAGAGAGTTAAAAGCCAATCCTTTAATTGATAACTTAAACATCCTACTGATTAATTTCATAGAAATAGTAGCTTGATTATTTTTTAGCAAATATAAAATACCACTGGCAAAAACGTAATCAAATTTTTCTTCAACCTTATCCTCTAAAATATTTTTACACTCAATTGTCAATTGTGGAAATCGTGCGGAGGCTTTTTCTACCATCGCAGAGGTTATGTCATATCCTGTGTAATCAACTTGAATTTTTTGAGCTTGTAAATATTCCCAAAAATCACCCAAACCACACCCAACATCCAATATTTTTTTCCCCTCAAGGTTGGCAACTTGAGACATAATATTAAATCTCAATTCTTGAGATGTTTTACTACCCCAATCCAAAGAGCGGGGAGCTATGCCATGCTGTTTGACTAACCGTGTATAGTAATCAGAAATAGATTGATAGTGTGTTTTCAAGATAACTCTCCTAATATATCGATCAAAGCTATGTGCTAAACAGGCACAATGCCCCCAAAACAAGGTAGGCAAAAATTAAAACCTCATATTTTTACTCTTTCTAGTATCTTTCCTAGTTTTTCTCGTTTTTCCTCCCATTCCCTTGATAGAATACCGAGCAAAATAACATCTAATCTTTCATTACCTTTAATGATATTATTTCTTCTAATTCCCTCAACTTTGAAACCAAATTTTTTATGAAGCCTTATTACCTTCTCATTTGTAGAAAACACCTCGCAATTAAGCTTTTCTAGCCCAAACTCACCAAAAGCATGTTCTAATAGCTGATATTCCATGATACCTGCAACACCTTTCCCTCTTAACTTCTCTTCTGCTAAACCAAATGCCCAATCTGCTGTTTTATGCTTTAACCTGATATTGCTCAATGAAACCGTACCTATTGGTAGATCATTAAAAAAAACAACATACAGAACGTGTTTTTCATTATTTTGTAGAGACCTTAACCAATTTGAATGTTCATCTTCTGAAATGTAGTGATCGTCATAGCTAAACATTCTTTCAGATTCGCTATTTCGCCAAGTTCTCACTAATGATTGAGTATCTTCGTCAACAGATAAGATATTTCTAAACTTAAGTTTCAACATAATCGTTCTCCAGGTTGTACCAAATAATCTTAATAAAAAGACGCCACTCTTAAATACTTGAATAATGATAAGCAACATCAATTGTCTCATTCTAAAAACTACTTTCATTCATTAGATTTTCTCTGTTATAACTTAAATGTTCCCCAAAATTTTATTGAATTTAGTGAAAGCCTTATCAGAAAAGGATTTCAAACGAACATTTGCCAACAGAGCCTCGTAATAAAGGGTTTTACAGAATAATGTCACTAAAATCCTTATGTTATATGATATATGACTTTACAGAATTTACGGAATTAGTAATAAATGGTCGTTAGCAATTTATCATTTATCTGGCTTTCGGCAAAGCATTGTTCATAAGGCTATGATGGACATCGAACCCTAAGATTCACTATTTGCAGGCTCTGACAGCTTATTATTGCCTAAAATTGCCGATATACATGCATCTTACACTATTTCTCAATTTTTCGGGCAACATTTAAGTATAACCAGCCATTCAGCATGTATATTACTACTACCATAAGTCATATCCGTAAACTCTTTACGTTGGATAGACAAGATTTTCCAACCTGTTTTCAAAAATTGATTAATCTCTCGTCGAGAAGTAAAACGAATTTGCCCTACTCCTGTTAAGGTACCACCGCTAATATCTATAGTAACATCATCTGCTCCTAATTTTCCAGATAAAAAACTTGAGTGACTATCAGCGTAGGGGTTAAATAAAAATTTACCGTTTGGTAGTAGAATACGATGAATTTCACTTAAAG
>NBMI01000388.1 GCA_002085445.1 Candidatus Parabeggiatoa sp. nov. 2 | reverse complement strand
ACGAAGAAAAATTAACTTCCCCCGTCACTGGATTTAGTGCCCTTTAGGGTACTTAAGCTTTTAGACAACGGCTTTAGCCGTTGGCGGAAGTTCCACCTTTTCAGTGGGAGGAAATGGTATAATATTTCCATTAAGGAAATATCCAGACCACATCAGCCAACTGCTAAAGCAGTCGTCTAAAAGCTAAAGTAGGCTAAAGCCTACTAACTCTCTTATAGTGCCCTTTAGGGTACTTAAGCTTTTAGACAACGGCTTTAGCCGTTGGCGTTGAGGTGGTATGGAAACTTCCGCCTTACTGTACTGCGCGTGAGGCGATAAATCGCCTACTACAAACGTATACTAAAGCTGATAGGTTTTAAAAACCTGTCAGGTTTGGCTTCTTCTTCCCCTAACCAGAGAATTTTAGGCTAACAGTATGTACAGAAACGGAATAGACAGTTATCTACAGAGTTTATTAGCAGAATTACGTCATCTACCAACAGAGACAGAATGGGTAGAATTTAAGGAAAATTATAAGAATTATGAAACGCTTGGCGAATATATCGCCGCTTTGGCAAATAGTGCCGCTTTGTGTGGGAAAATCTATGCGTACCTTGTATGGGGCATCCACGATCAAACCCCTGAAATTGTTGGGACAGACTTTAAATACCGTCGTGCTAAAAAAGGTAATGAGGAACTGGAAAGCTAGTTATTACGTTTGCTCACTCCCAAAATAGAATTTCGGTTTTTTGAACTAGATATAGAGGGTAAACCGGTGGTTATCTTGGAAATTAATCGTGCTAACCACGAACCCGTCAAGTTTAAAGACATTGCTTATATTCGTATCGGGAGTTATAAAAAACGACTGAAAGATTATCCGGAAAAAGAACGTCAATTGTGGCGTTTATTTGATAAAACCCCTTTTGAACCTCAAATTGCCCTTAATAATCTAAACGCCGATCAGGTGTTAAATTGTTTGGATTATCCCGCTTATTTTGAGTTAACCGCCCAAAATTTACCCAGTAATAAAAACGGTATTCTGCAACAGTTAGAAGCAGAAAAAATGATCATAAAAAATCAAGCCGGGCAGTGGGATATTTACAATTTAGGGGCGATTTTATTTGCCAAAGATTTGGCATTTTTCCCAGAACTTCGACATAAAGCCATCAGAGTTATCCAATATGCCAATAGTAGCCGCACTGAAACTGTGCGAGAACGGCAAGAAAAGCGGGGTTATGCGATCAGTTTTTTTCAGGCGGTCGATTTTATCAATATTTTATTACCCACGCGGGAAATAATTACACCAAAGGGACAACGTAAAGATATGCCAATGTATCCTCCAACTGCCCTCCGGGAATTGGTTGCTAATATGTTGATTCACCAAGACTTTAACCTAAAAGGCACTTCACCAATGGTGGAAATTTTTGATCGCCGTATAGAAATAACCAATACGGGGCAACCATTAGTTGATCCCCGCCGTTTTTTAGACACGCCCCCCCAGTCGCGTAACGAAGCATTAGCGGCTTTTTTGCGGCTCCTGTCAGTTTGTGAAGAGCGTGGCAGTGGTATTGATAAAATCATGCAAGCGATTGAAACGCATCATTACCCATTACCGGCGCCACAATTTGAAGTACTAGAAAAACATACTCGTGTAACGTTTTCGGCAACCAAAACCTTTGCTGAAATAAGCCGAGAAGATCGGGTGATGACTTGTTATTTTCACGCTTGTTTGAAACATATCAATAAAAGCTATATGACAAGGCTCTCCTTGCGCCGACGTTTGCACTGTGGTGATAATGCTGCTAAACAAGTCATTGCACAAACTTGTGAAAAATCTTTAGTTCGCTTGGCAAATCCTGAAGCTAAGCGAAATTTTCAATATTTGCCATATTGGGCATAGTTCAGTCGTCAGTCGTCCAAACTAACTAATGGCAGGACTCCAAGTTTGGCAGGAGTCCAAACTACGTTGATCTACGGTTCGCGTAGCGGAGGGTGGCGACGCCGTATTTAGCGGAGGGTGGCGACGCCGTATTTGAGGGCCGAGGGCCATGAATTCAAATTCATTGAGCCATTTTGCGTTTAGGCCCACAATTGACGGCCATCAGTCTATCGCTCTCGTTTGTAGTATAGCGGAGGGTGGCGACGCCGTATTTGAGGGCCGAGGGCCATGAATTCAAATTCATTGAGCCATTTTGCGTTTAGGCCCACAATTGACGGCCATCAGTCTATCGAGAAGCTTAGCGAATCAAATGAATGGTGGGTTTCGTTCCTCTACCCACCCGACGTTGGCTATCGTACGTAACAACCAACCTGACGCATTGGAATATTATGAACGTTTTCAACCAACTAGTCCAAACTCAAGTTGGCCGACTCCGGTGCGGATTCGGTGCGATGCACGTAATGTTCAAATAACTTATCGATCGTTTGTTGAGTATCGGTACTGACTATCACACGGTTTTCGCTGTAACGAATAATGTCTTCACGAGGACGAATCAATTCATTATAAAGATCAACCTGAACCGGTGCGCTTTGTTCCAACAGGTTTTTGAGACGTTCTAGTTCAGCCTGAACAATTTTAGTAACATTATCTCACGTTTCGGGGTTCATTTAAGAGCAATTTTTTGAACTAAAGATACAAAATAAAATAAAAAAATGCTTCCGAAGGTAGTATAATATTAACTTACGTTTCTGAGTTCAATATTTTCAGTAATACCTTGATTATTAAATATAAAAATATAAATTTGTCGCCAAAGTTGATTTGGCGACAAACAAATATCGCTGGAAAAATGCCTTGTTTGGGTTAGCTTTTCTGCTCGACTTTCACAAATCCGATTACCGAAAGACAAAAGGTGAAAAAACGGGTTGTTTCGATCCCAATTTTTGGCAATAAATTACAAATAATATTTTGTAAATCAATTAGTTATTTAAAAACATGAACCTCGAAACGTGAGATATAGGAACGAAGGTTTTTCTTCAATAGTTTTTAAGGCGATTTGACAGTGGTGCATTTTGCGCTATATGAATGAGTCGCCTCAATCCAGAGAATTTTTATGATTTCTGATGCCATCACTAGGATAAAAACAGTAAGAAAACGTATTGCGGAAGCGACGCGGCGATTTTCTCGTTCCCCCGGGAGCATACGGTTGTTGGCTGTGAGTAAAACTCGCCCAGTCGAGGATATTGTTACGGTCTTCAATACGGGTCAAACTTGCTTTGGTGAGAATTATTTGCAAGAGGCTGTACCAAAAATTGAGGCTTTGCGTGATTATCCATTGGAGTGGCATTTTATAGGCCCATTGCAGAGTAATAAAACCCGTTTGGTTGCGGAAAATTTTGATTGGGTGCAGTCGTTGGATAAGTTGAAACATGCTCAACGTTTGAATGCACAGCGGCCGAAGAATTTACCGCCTTTGAATGTGTGTATTCAGGTTAATATTAGTGGAGAAACCCAAAAATCAGGAGTCCATTTGACTGACTTGCCTACTTTAGCTCAAGCTATTGGAGAGTTGCCGCGCTTGCGCTTGCGTGGTTTGATGACTTTGCCAACACTTCGTCACGATTTTGAGCAGCAGCGTATTCCTTTTCGTGCCTTGCGTATCGCTTATTTTAAGTTGCAGGACTCAGGCTTGGTGCTTGATACGTTGTCGATGGGTATGACAGGTGATATGGAGGCTGCAATTGCGGAGGCAGCAACGTTTGTACGCATAGGGACGGGAATTTTTGGGGAGCGTGAGTCCGGAGTCCAAGATTTATCTTGGACGTCCAAACTCAAGTTTGGACAGATCACTGAAAACTGATTACTGAAAACCTGCTCTAAAAGAATTTGCCTGAAAGCGTGTGTTTTCCAAAAACTGTTCAGATCAAAATTGGTTTTTTGAGCGGGTATCATTGAAAATTAAACTCCTTCCTTCAAGAAAAAAAAATGTTATGCTACGCTGAAGCGAATAAGCATACATGAACCTGCCGGTTTGTTGTAGTAGGCGATTTATCGCCTACTACAAATGGAACGAGAAAAAAAACTATAGCTATTGCTGTCGTGTCTGCCACAATTCCGATATCGTCATGTAGATTCCGATAATAATTATTATCCCAAATACCCCAAATATGACGATAGAAACAAGAAAGAAAAGTGCGGTTAACACCCATTGAAGGAAGACAAATTGTTCGGCTAACCAAGCCAGTGGTAAAAGAATAAAACAGAATACAAGAGGAATTTTAACTCTATACTCCAGCAGAGTATTGACAGGTATGTATGTGTAAGGTGCTACCTGTTGGTATTCTTCGTTAAACGCGCTCATCACAAACTTCCTTCTATAGTGACAGGGATTGTATATCACTAAAAAAAAGTCAAAACCAAAGATTATTCAACTCGACGAAAATATTTCATCGCTTCATCCTCGGGTACAAGAATGAATGCTGATTTTGGAGGGATATTTTTAGCCTTGAGAAAGCCATCAACCACCTGAGCATGATAGGAACTTCCAAGTTTATCCACAAGCTTCTTCCAAGTGGGAAAATAGGGATCATTGAGTAAAATGTGATCATGTAGGATTTCTGTTGTCGGATTCACCAAAACAACAACAAGCTGATTGGCACGATGGGTAAACCTAGTGAAAGCAAAGAGTTGCTGCCGAGCAGACAGTACCTTCATATTTCCATATCGCAAAGCTGGCAAAGTTTTGCGAAATCGACCGTTTTTTGAGTATCGGTGCTGACTATCACACGGTTTTCGCTATAACGAATAATGTCTTCACGAGGACGAATCAATTCATTATAAAGATCAACCTGAATCGGTGCGCTTTGTTCCAACAGGTTTTTGATACGTTCGAGTTCCGCCTGAACCATTTGTATAGTATTACTAAAAAAATCCTTATTCATCGGCTTAAAAAAATCGGTGATTCTTTCATGCTGATTTGGACGGAGTATTTTATAGACTAGACGTTGGGAAGTCGGCACATATAACACAATGCCAATATTGGCAAACTCACCATTGTCAGCATAAGGCTGAAAACGGATAATGCTGTATTTGCAAACTTTTCT
>NBMI01000387.1 GCA_002085445.1 Candidatus Parabeggiatoa sp. nov. 2 | reverse complement strand
AAGCTTTTTCGTGAGGGCTTTGCACGTGGGATTGCCCCTACGAACCGTCATGTTATGTAGGGGCAATCCTTTATGGTTGCCCTTAACTTAATGGCATTGAGGTTTCACCTAGGGTGGTGAAAATCAGGTGATTTTGGTCCAAAAACTGATCCCGTTTTTATTCCGCATTGAAAAAAAATTATCTAAAAATCGTTACTTAAATAACCCTAAAAAAATTCACAATTTCAGGCAAAAGTTTCGCGGAGCGAAACTTTTGCCTGAAACACAATTCACAATTCACATGGTGGGCAACAACGTTGGGCGATACAACGTTTTTAGTTAATGAGCATTGGTTTTGGAGGAGAGGTAATTTTGGGGTAAAGCTAAAAATATAAACGGCACAGTACCGCTACCTATCAGTCTATCCAACTGAATGATTATTCATAATCAGAGACGGTAGCCATTAATACGCAATACTCACGATAATATTTATAGAAGTTTTTGGGCTGTCTCAGTTTCTAGGGAGACAACACGTCTGAAAATTTTTTTGTGTACTCGTAAAATATAAATCACTGTTTTATAAGCGATAATTTAATATTTTTTTGATAACATGCCCTATATTATTATTTGAAAGAGTAGGCGTTATAATAGTAAACCGTATTTTTTATAGGGTTAAAACCAAAAAATGCCGCCTTTCAAAAGGTAAATCAGGGCGGATTTTTCATTTTTTTATTAAAAATACGGTATTTAAGTTATTATATATAATAATCATTCATTTTAATAAGATAAAACATGCGATTGTTAGAAAATTTACGGGGGTTATAATTTTTCCTCGTGAGGATTTTATAATCACTAAACGATTGTTTTAAATAACTATTTTTAAACTTTATGTGTAATAAACCCATACGATTATAAATGATAGTACAACGGCTACGCGAACCTTCTGTTCGTCAAACGCAGTAACGAGCAGAGCGAGATCATCCGCTGTACGATATGGCATTGAGATTTCACCCTACGGGGTTATCTCGCTCCGCTCGTTACTGCGTTTGGCAGTTTGATAAGGTATCAACTTTCATCCGTTAGAATCAGAAGTTTTTTAGTGATCAGTTTTTCACGGATCACGGATCACTGAATAATGAAAACGGATCACTGAATAATGAAAACTGATCACTGAAAAATGATCACAGAATACTGAGAAATTTGAGGGCCGCGAAGAGGCCGAGCATTGCCAACGCTGTCAAGCTAAACCCGGTAATGATCCGATGCCAACGATAGAATAGACGCGCTGAGCGAATCGTGTGTGTTTGCTCGGCGCACCACTGCCAAGGTTGTTCGATCCCCAAGGGTTGGCCGCCTTGTTCGAGGGCCGAGACAAAAAACATTTGATAATCAAGGGTTTGGTCTATGACGCGCAGTAGGAGTGAGTGAAATTGTCGGGTGTCCAAATCAATTAATACGTCACGCCATTGCTGATCGCCAGCATAGTGTTGTCGTAGGGTGCTAAAAAAGTATTGTAATCGTTTGCCGCCTTGCAAGAGTTTAATATGTTCTAAATGAGGCGGAATCAGTCTGATAAATTGTTCGTGTCGTTCCGTGTAGCCGGGCAGTTGATCACTTTTTAGTACCACGAAAGCGACGATAAGACGATGCCCTTCTTCTATCATTTCCAACACTCTCGCGGTGGCGGCCATAAATGGGCCGACACTCCAACACGCTAACAGGCCTTGGAGCCAACGCTCAAATTGCTTGAGTTGTTCGGACGAGTCAAGCAAATTGCCAAAGAAACCGATACGGCGGCCAGTGGGCGTGGTGATTTGAATACGTCGTTCTTTGTCATTGTCGTGGGCGTGGTGGAATACAATACCTCGCCACTCTACTTGTGTTACCTCCGTTAGCCATGCCATCATCAGTTCATCCCACACCAAGTAAAGCATTTGTTCAGTCGCTTGGGATTCGGGCAATTGTTCGGCTATCAATTGACATTCCTTAATGGCCTCTTTGGATAAGGTAAATCCGTTGAATTGTTCTCCGTTTCTTAATGACTGAACCGTTTGGAGGGCCTCTGTTTGGTAGGCTTGAGTGAATGCCCTTAATTCATCGCGCTTGGCTTCCAGCCGATGTTGGATAATGCTGTGAGCAAAGTGGGCCGGCTCTAGAAAAAACAGAATCGCGTCGCTACGGTTTAGGATATCGCTCAGTTGTTGACGTGTCTCATAACCGGCACCCTCTAATTGTTCTTTGTATCCGAGTTCTAACCATTCGCCCGGCACATCGAACGTTTCCACGCGCATCGGTTTGAGGCCGTTACTTTGTATGGATAGTTTAAGCGGCACCGATTTATCCGTCGGTGGAGTCGCGCCTTGTGCGACAAACGATGCGAGTTTATCCAGATAGTCTTTGGTTTCATCTGAGTCGGCCGACAGACGTAGTGTTTGATTCTCTTTAGACGAGTAAGGGCCGAAATAACGCCATAGACTGCCCAAATGCGTCGTTTTTCCGACCGCTCGTGAGCCAAAAATGCCAATCCTAACGGTGTCATTCATGAGTTTCCGCCTGTTCGTGTGTTACCGGATCTTCCCAGAGGCTGCGATGATAGGTAATGTCACTCGCCAGCTTTAAGAAATATTCTTCTTTTCCAGCCCAAGGACTTGTTAAAGGTAACATACTGTTGCGAACATCTAACAGTATCCATTTTTTCTGGAATAACCACGCGAAAAGAATAAACAAGCCGCCGACGATTTCGAGTATAAGCACACCAAGGGTGGTAATGGGTAAACCAAATGGCCCAATTTGCTGAGGATTTAAGTTAAAAGGCGGCGTCAGATAGCCCAAATGAAACAATCCTCCGATAAGCATTAGTAATAAACCGAACAACAGGAAACTGATTCTTACCTGCGTTTTTAAACGTAAACCTTGCAATTCACTCAAAAAAGTAGCGATAATTTGGGTGGAGAAGAGGCCCTTTTCCACAACAATCAGGCGGCGATTGCTCAGAAATACCATGTGATTTTTGGTGCTAAAAAGGCCGCTGTGCCCTATAACATCCGAAAAGAAGATGCTTTCTCGATCCTGCCCTATAACATCCGAAAAGAAGATGCTTTCTCGATCCGCTCGTAGCAGAACTTGCCAGTTTTGCAGTACATTGCTCATTATTAATAAAAGCCCTCTGTTGTTATTAATGTTTGTAGTAGTCGCTTTAGCGTTTGTAGTAGTCGCTTTAGCGACTCAATGTTTATAGTAGTCATGTTTGTAGTAGTCGCTTTAGCGACTTAATGTTTGTAGTAGTCGCTTTAGCGACTCAATGTGTACTTTTGTCATTTCGACTTAAGGAAAAATTTTATTCCACCAAAATCGATTCATATAAAAACTTGTAGGACAGAAAAGTTTAGTTTGTAGCCTTGTTGAGTATAAAATATACTCATTTAGATAATCCCTTATTATATACAATCCTTGTAGTTATTAATTAAAGCGTCTCGCGAGTGGGCCAGGTTATCGAATTGATAAAACATAAATTTTCTTTAAGCGACGCCTTTTTTTTAATACCTGCACGGGAACTTAGTAGGCTTTAGCCTACTTTAGCTTTTAGACAACTGCTTTAGCTGTTGGCTTTAAGCTTCGATACCACCCAACACCAACGGCTAAAGCGGTTATCTCGCGTAGCGAATTACTGCATGAGCCCCCGCTACTTGCGGGTGGTCTGTGAATTTCCGCTCTCCTGCACTAGGAGGTTAGACAAACATAATCAGACGCACCCACTACCAATCCGTTTATCGGCCCGTCATCCTAAGTACTACTCATTTAGGCAAACATAATCAGACGTACTTTCTACCAATTCGATTAACCCTTAATTCGCATTACAAACTCTTATTGCACTCGACAAGAAGAAGGCTGAACTTTGTTATCGGCCACAATAGCCTTTGTATTCAGTTTATAATTCTCACCACGCAACGGCATAACCTTAGCATTTTTCCAGTTGGACGCATTTGCCAATTTGCCCTGACAGCGCTGCAATTGTTTTTCAAAACGCTTAATAGCGTCTTCAATTTCACCCACAATCTTGTTATTCATCTTCATCCGGAGAAAATCATTTCGCACATCGTTCAAACGCTTACGTTCAGGATCAGACAGTTTTAAACCGGCTATCAGCGCACGAAAAGTCGCGTCACTGTTAGGCCCAGCGTGGATATCGGGTTTAAAAAACTGATAAGGCCTTTTGAAATTTTTGTTAAACCACACCTTAACCCAAGGGTATTTTTCGGCCAATGTCCGAACTAACTCGTTCTTCCTTGTTTTGGTTTTTTTCAAATCGTTTTCTAACGTTTGAATGTCGTTCTTGACAGTATCGCGCTGTTTTTCAAGGTGCGCGATACTCACTATTTGTACTTTTCCACCCTTGCCTTGGCGGCCATTCCGTGCATATTTGCCTGACGGGCCGGCGGCACCCCGTTGCGCGGCACTCAGAAGTACACGTCGGCCCGGCGCACCAGCGGCACCACCAGCGCCCGGTTGTCCAGCTTTCCCTTCAGCGCCCCCACGAAAATTGACGGATAACTTGGCATCATAATGATCTCTTACCCGTAAAATGACATTGCCACCAAGGCCGCCATTGCCACCGGGGCCGGCGTTGCCACCCGGCCCACCATTGCCTCCGTTAGTTGCAGCGATGTTGTTAGGCTCATTCCAACAATGTCCATTTGGAATGACTTTAGGCACTTTTCTTGTGCATGTTTGACAAAATGTCTTGGGACATTTGTCACACACGCGACAAGTGCTGCATCTAGTTTTGTGCTTCCAACACCTAATAAACCGTCTCGTACATACTCTTCTACAATTGCAGCTCACATTTCTACAACGACAGTCTAGTTGCCTTTCAACACAGCGGCACTTATACTTTTCGTCAACCTGAATCGTTTTATCCCGGCAACGCCTTTTTGTTCTCTCAACTTCTTTGTTTCCGTTAGCGCCACGTCTTCCTTGGGCACCATTACCGCCATGCCCGCCAGCTTGTCCACGAACATCAATTTGCAAATTCCCAAGGAGGCGATAAACCTCTAAGGAAACCCCGCCGGCGTTTTTCCCTTGAGTGCCACGACTACCATTTGTACCAGGACTTTGCCCATTTGCTCCACGCGTAGCGCCCGAATCAAAAGCGATAATCCGCGAACCCGGGTTAGCCGTCAATGTCTGGGCAACTAGCTTGAATGGCTTACCGCCAGTGACGATTCTGGCACTGTAAGTCAAAACCACGTCTATCCCGCGCTCGGCATTGTTCGGCCGAGTGATAACTTTCCACTGAGTATCGCCGGGATTGACTTTCCCAGTCACTCGTATCTCCTTGCCATAAACGCCGCCCGGAGAAAAAATGAACAGTAAGCTTACGGCAATCCAAGCCAAAAATGACTTTGAAATACTCATTGAACTCTCCTCTGTGTACTAGAGTGTATACCTATTTAACATCGTTTGTAGTAGGCGCTTTAGCGCCTTCGTTTGTAGTAGGCGCTTTAGCGCCTTCGTTAAAGGCGCGAAAGAGGGCCATACTTTAATTTGAAACCATCCAAAATAAATGATGGCCCCAAAGCTAAATCAATTTAGAGCGAAGCTCGAACCGAAGGCAACGAAATTAAACGACATATCAAAACATTAAAAGGCGCGAAAGAGGGCCATACTTTAATTTGAAACCATCCAAAATAAATGATGGCCCCAAAGCTAAATCAATTTAGAGCGAAGCTCGAACCGAAGGCAACGAAGTTAAATGACATATCAAAACATTAGATGATTTTCGTTCAAGCACTCTTATTAGAAATAACGTTTGTAGTAGGCGCTTTAGCGCCTTATTGTTTAGACGAAAAAGACTTAAAATAACAATCCAACCCAAAGGCGCGATATAAAATTAAACTCTAATTTGAAACCATCCAAAATAAATGATGGCCCCAAAGCTAAATAAATTTAGAGCGAAGCTCGAACCGAAGGCAACGAAGTTAAATGACATATCAAAGCATTAGATGATTTTCGTTCAAGCACTATATACTATTATATGCCGAGCGATTGCTGTTTTTTGCCAAATTTTGGCAAAAAAATCTGGATAAATGTTGGCACGTCTTTGATACCTTTAGCACAACTGTACCTGTGGCTATCCACAGTCTACCCCAAAGGGGTGGATACAATTGTGAACCTTCGCTCTTTGAGCTAATTGTGAACCAAAGTATACTCAAGAAGGGAACAAATAGGAGTTTTTGAGAACCCTTTCATAACTTAAGTCACTAAGTACCCGTGCAAAAGTTTTCCAGGATTACGGGCACAAAAGTAATTGTTTTTGTTATGTTTATTTTTTCAAAAAAATTAAGCCCCAACGGGGCGACATTAATATAGCCTGGGGCAACGCCCCAGGAAATAAGCCCCAACGGGGCGACATTAATATAGCCTGGGGCTGCGCCCCAGGAAATCCAGAGATTTAAATTAAGCCCCAACGGGGCGACATTAATATAGCCTGGGGCAGCGCCCTAGGAAATCCAGAGATTTAGCTTCGGTTTTGCCACGATTGGCACTCGGCAGAAATTCAATGACATAAAACGCATTCGATTTATCACTCCTTTCTATGGGAAAAGACTGGGAAATGATATGAATATTCTCGATTAGTTCTAAACCATTTGCACCCAACAATGTTTTTAGTGCCTCATAAGTTTCTGGTTTTTCCAGTGACATAGCCAACAATCGCATGATGACTGAACTATTTGGTTCAGGGTGACTATTATATTTATTGAGCCACTCAACATAATCAAGATGTTTGACATATCCATTGCTACCTATTTCCATGTTTGGCAAATTGGGTTCATCAAGTGGATAGTAGCGTACTGCGTTAAAAAAGTTTATGACTGACGAAACCGGTTTTACAACCGGTTTTTGAGGCATAAGGGCTTCTAATGCCGGTAAACTAGGCATGGCTATACCTGTTTGTATATCAGTATCATGTCCAGAAATTCTAATGGTATCGCCTTGACGAAAAACGAGATTTTGCCGGGTTAAGTGGAAGTTGCACTTTCTACCGCCCATTGAATGGCTCTAAGAATATTGGTTTTACCACTACCATTGCGCCCAACTAGCGCAGTAAAGCCCCTCATGTCGTCAATCACAACATCTTGACATGAGAGAAAGTTTTGTATATGAATACGCTCAAACATAGTTTTTCTTTTTAGCTTTGAACAAGTCAGATCGTTTATGGTGTTTTAATCGGTACAAGAGTTAATTTCACTTCACGGATGATAGTATCCGTTAACTTTGACATTATTGAGCGAGAACTACGATGACTGAATCTGCTTTTCGCACTCTGCAAAAACATAATCCAAGTTGCCAAGGACTTTTTGAGGTTCCGCAATTGAGTAGGAAAATGAATGTTTAATGAATGTGTTTTGTAGCAGTTTGCCAAACTCCCAAAACATCCCGGTTGAAACAATACCATAGACTGTCAGATTTTCATCTTGGTTAATTTTTTGACAAGCAAGCATTGCCGCGAGACATTGTCCCCAACCTCCTTCAAAATCTTGCTTTTTCGCTTCGGCAACCGCTAAAAGGGGTGTATTGATCCATTTATCAATCACTTCATCACGCCAAACGGAGATAAAATAGTCTGGTTCACCACACAGTTTGTCATCATAAGCAAGCGACTGATGAGACCAAAGTTTCAACCGGTTATGGTGTTTCCAAGCCTGTTGCAAAAACGGGAAAATAAGGCTTTCTCGAAAGAAAAACTCATTTTCATTCTCAGTTTGCTTGTCCAATGAAAAATCGATGTTTTCCAGAAATAACGCTGAAAGCGCAATTGATACATCGGGCAAAAATCTTTCCCGTTTGTATCGAAGAGGATATTGCTCTATCACTTGACCAACATTTTTGAAATGACTAAAAGCCATGGTTTTTTTCTCCTAAGTACAACGAATTACGCGGATAAACGAATTAGGCGAATAAGCGTATTAGGCCTACTAGACTTAGTACAACGAATTACGCGGATAAACGAATTAGGCGAATAAGCGTATTAGGCCTACTGGACTAAGTACAACGAATTACGCGGATAAACGAATTAGGCCTACTGGACTAAGTACAACTAATTGCGCGGATAAACGAATTAGGCCCGCTAGACTAAGTACAACGAATTACGCGGATAAACGAATTAGGCCCGCTAGACTTAAGCCAATTCTCAAATAATATACTAGGTTGTAGGGGGCAACCTCTTGTGGTTGCCCCGGTAAGCGCGACAGGGGGGCCATCACTTAATTTGAAAAGTTCTAAAGTCTTTTATGGCCCTCAAATTCGATACTCTAAAAACGTCGACTTCTGCGGCGATTGCCAAACTTAAGTTTGGACTCCAGTTGCCAAACTTAAGTTTGGACTCCGGACGTTTGTTATGACTTAGTAGGCCTCGCCAGATAAATCCTAACCACGGCCTTTTTATCCTTAATAACCAGCAACTACAAGGATTCGTTATAATAACGGATTAGATCGTGCCGGTGTTTGGGTTTGATTCTTAAACGTTTTGGGTTAATAACCATTTTTTAAATAGGGTTATA
>NBMI01000386.1 GCA_002085445.1 Candidatus Parabeggiatoa sp. nov. 2 | reverse complement strand
ACTACCGCTTTTTCTTGAGCATTTTTTTTGTATCAGGCCCGACAGGTAGCCAGTAGTCATAAGAACTCAAAATGATACTGTCTTTGGCGCGGACTAATTTGGCTGTCACATAAACCGATTCTTTACTTGCGGCATAAGTGCCTACAACAACGGCATACGCATCATGTTGAAAACTAATTTCGCGTAATTCGCGTGAGAGGACTAATTCACCCATCCGCGCTTGAACAAAGATGCGGCTCGTCCGCATCTTCATCTCAATCATTTGATAACCCTGTTGGGCGATGCGTGAGCCAATTTGTTCAGCAACCACTCGTCCAAAGGTAGAAGATTCTTGTAAGTTGTCAATATTGACAAAACTCGTCACCAAAATGGGTTGTCTTCTATAGATACCCTCTTCTCGGGGTTGCAACTGACTAATGTCAGTGATACCTGCCAAGAGCGCGTCAGCAGCTTCGTAGCTCGCATTAACTAAATTAAAGTCTTTCCAAAACAAGGAACACCCTGTCAACAACGTACAGAGCAAGCTTACCGTGAAAAAAGAACGCGTTGATTTCATCTGTGATTGACCAGTTGATAAGTTTTGGTGCCGTTCTCGTAATGATCATGATCGCCATCATTGACGTAATAAATGCTAGAGTCTCCAAAAACGTATTGTTGACCCATTTTGACTTTGGTGGAGATAATGACTTCGGTATTGGTTTCACCGGGCAACATGTAGTCTACGGCCGAATTGATATCCAAAGCCAAACCAAAAGGAATCGCGGCCAATTCTGGATGTGCCCAATAATCGACCGCTCGGCCAATCACCCACACGCCGCCAGCTAAGGCGCTAAATATGCCGGGCGGCGGATAAGTCAAGCGACGATCTTTATGGTGAATGACTTGCATATCGTACTCAACAACCAAGTTATCGCGGCCGTAGCCAGCATCGCTCAAGACAACGAGTCCTTTTTGTACCAGTTTGCTGGTGAGCAAATGGTAAAAGGCTTTACCGAAGGGAGTCTTTTCTTGGGCATCGGTAAATTTGACAAACAAAGAAGGTTTCACAACCGCATTGGGAAAGGTGAGCTTTAACGTTTTCTTCAGTCGTCTGGCAATGTCGTCAGCCAACACATTCCAATGGTGTGCGCCCTGCATTTTTAGTTGCGCCGTTATTGGATAAGATGTGGCTACCGGTATAGGCCTTTTGGAGCAACCCGCCAAGACTAACAGCCCGATGATTGCTACTAGCAAATATCCTTTCATGGTACGCCCTCCAGTTTAAATCAAGGATTTATGCAAATTAAGAATGAAAAATGAAAAATGAAGAATGAACAAATACTTATAAAATCACTTTCAATAAAGACGTTTTTATAAGTCATTGATTTTTTATGATTCAATTCAACCCTTAATTCGCAGGATTTGTTTTCAAATTAAATCATATTTTTTAACATGATGCGAGTTTTTTTGAGAGTTATGCCGGGTGGATTACGCTGCGCTAAGGAACCCTACGAGCTTCCCAACTTCCTTTGCTGGAAAAAATTTTTAAATTATTTAAGATTAACAATCGTTTACAAAATCCGTTGTTATGATAGTTTTTAATTCATTGAATTTTATATTTTAATTTGCGCTCGCCTTAATGGTAACAGATGCACCACTTGCCCCCGCTTTTTCTTAGCCCCTCGACTGACTTGTTATCAAGTCATTCCCATTTGTACAATCTCGCCCAACAGTTGAGCCAACGCTATCACGCCCACCGCGTCACCAGTTTGTAGTAGGCGATTTATCGCCTGAAACTAGAAAAAATATCCCGTTTCCAGTTTGCCGTTTGTAGTATGTAGTATGTAGTATGTAGTAACTAGAAAAAATTTCCATCTGTTCATTCGCAATACCGCTTTCATTCGGCCGAAAGGCCGCTTTTTAAAGCGACAAATCAATAACTTAGGTACGATTACGGCTTTGCGCTATTGCGTTTATTCCTAAAAGAAGTTGTACTTTCAGTCTAGCGTTACTGATAATATATGCACCACTTGCCCCCGCGTCACCAGTTTGTAGTAAACTAGAAAAAATTTCCATCTGTTCATTCGCAATACCGCTTTCATTCGGCCGAAAGGCCGCTTTTTAAAGCGACAAATCAATAACTTAGGTACGATTACGGCTTGATTTTGCGCTATTGCGTTTATTCCTAAAAGAAGTTGTACTTTCAGTCTAGCGTAAAGAAGTTGTACTTTCAGTCTAGCGTTACTGATAATATATGCACCACTTGCCCCCGCGTCACCAGTTTGTAGTAGGCGATTTATCGCCTGAAACTAGAAAAAACCTTAGTTTGTAGTAGGCTTGTAATCGCCCACTTATTGTCAATAATTAATATCAATTGATTTTTGATATTAATCAATTGATTATAAATAATTAATTGATAACACCACTTTTTTGACGATTAAACCCTTAACATTAATACGTGAATAACGCGTTAATTGTGGGCCATAGAATGATATAAGTCAGTCAAGGTTTTTTTAACGGATTGATTTAAAAGTCATTATAATTAACATGATTTCGACTTTTCAAGTTATAGAAATTTAATATTAATCAATTGATTGAAAATCATTAATTGATAACACCACTTTTTTGACTATTAAACCCTTAATATTAATACGTGAATAACGCGTTAATTGTGGGCCATAGAGTGAAATAAGTCAGTCAAAGTTTTTTTAACTGGTTGATTTAAAAGTCATTATAGTTAATGTGATTTCGACTTTTCAATAAGCGATCTAAATTTTATATTAATCAATTGTTTGAAAAGAATAATTATTAATTGATAAAAACACTTTTTTGACGATTAAACCCTTAATATTAATACGTGAATAACGCGTTAATTGTGGGCCATAGAGTGAAATGAGTCAGTCAAAGTTTTTTTAACGGATTGATTTAAAAGTCATTATAAATAACGAGTTGATATAATTAAAAATGAGTTAAGTCACTGAGATTTAAAGTCGAGCTCACGAAATCCGTTTATTCCCAAAATCCGTTGTACTTTCAGTCTATTTTAATTTGCGTTAGCGTTACTGATAATATATGCACCACTTGCCCCCGCTTTTTCTTAGCCCTTCGACTGACTGGTTATCAAGTCATTCCCATTTGTACAATCTCGCCCAACAGTTGAGCCAACGCTATCACGCCCACCGCGTCACTGAGGCGGCGTTAAAAACCATTGGATTGACATTGTGGCAAGTTTTGGACGTAGACGCAAGTTTGCCACCACAGGCGCTCATGATTGAGTGCCACGACAACGCCATAGATAGTTTACCGTGGGAATGTTTATATCATCCAGAGCTTGGTTTTTTGGGCAAACATCCTGATTATACGCTCTCGCGCCGTGTGCGAGGCAATATACCCCAACCACCAAAAGGCCCACTAAAAATATTGTTATTAACGGCCCAACCCGAAAAAATTTCTTACCAACGGGCGCGTCTCGATATTGAAATCGAACAACAACAACTATATACCGCCCTCATGCCTTTTATAAGTGCCGGATGGGTGCGTTTTTACGCGCCGAATGATGGGCGCTTTAGCACGTTTGTAGAATTGTTACATAGCCAGCCTTGGCATCTAGTAATACTTAGTGGACACGGTTTTGTCCCAAAAACAACTGATGCGATTGCTAGAAGCGATAGCAATCGTCTCGATGAACAGTCAATAAGTTGTAAAAGAAAACAAGCACAGGCCTTTTTTGTCTTTGAAAGCGAAGAGGGGCACGGTGAATTAGTCGCCGCACATACTTTAGCACAAGTGTTCAACGGAACGAATGTGCAATGTGTTGTCGTAGCGGCCTGTCAATCGGCCCAATCAAATATTAATGGTACCGAGGCAAGCTTAATTAAGCCAATTGCACGGGCCGGCGTGCCGCATGTCGTGGGAATACGCGAGCCGTTAATAGATAGGGCCGCTACAGTATTTGTGCAAACGTTGTGTGTTGCGTTGGCGCAACGGGAACGAGTCGATGTGGCCGTACAAAAAAGCCGTCGTGCCATGACGCAATTGTTAGCGTCTAATGAAGTGTGGCGCGATGTGGCCGTTGGGTGCGGCCATTCTGACGCAAGCGTGGGGCAATGGTGTTTGCCCACGTTGCTCAGTCACGATCCGGCCCAACCGGTAGTCGATTGGCATTTTCGTCCAAAGCCGAGTAAGCCTGATCCGCTGGGGAGTCAAATTGCTTTGCCCAATGTATTTATTGGCCGTCGCCGAGAATTGCGGACTTTGGGAGAGGCGTTAGCCACCGGGAAAATACGGCGATTACTTATTCGGGGGGCCGGTGGATTGGGTAAAACGGCCCTCGCTGGCCGGCTAGCGATGACATTGGCACAACAAGGATATCGAGTGTTGGCGTATCAGGCGGGTGGGGAAATGGGGTTTATTGAGACACTGGCGCAAGTGTTAGAATCTCTTAAAACCAAAACGGAGTTTTCCCAACACACCGTCGGCCCCTCTATCGAGGTGAGTAAGGATCAGTCCCGTCTGGCGATGGAATTTCGGGATGTGTTTTTTGAAGCACTCTTGGCAAAATTGGCACAAGGACGATGGCTATTATGGATAGATGGCTTGGAGTGTGTCCAAAATCCTCGCAGCGGGGCATTAACTGATGAGTCTCTCCAAATCGCCCTTGAGATGTTGTCTCGGTGGGAAGCGGCCGATTTGCGTATTTTACTAACTTGTCGTTGGGATATACCTCAAGCCACAGACTTTTATGATTATCGGCTCAAGTGCCCTAACTTTAGTGATTTTTCGCGCTATCTCCAACACTTAGGTTTGTCCTACCCATTTCCACAGCTATTGACAATCTATAAAAGACTTGGTGGCAATTTTCAAGCAGTGCAATTGTTACAAAGTATGCCGCCTTGCCTTGACGCGCCCGGTTTAAACAAACAACTGGCGATTGTCCGCCGCTACTTACAAGCCTATCAGCGATATCAATGATCAGTTATCAGGGATAAACGAATTAAGTACAACGAATTACGCGAAGTACAACCAATTACGCGGATAAACGAATTAGCCTCTTGCAACTTATCTTTAATAAGAATTGATATTAACCGGTCATAAAAATCCAACTAACTGAATTTTAAATGAATTTAACGTGTCAACGCG
>NBMI01000385.1 GCA_002085445.1 Candidatus Parabeggiatoa sp. nov. 2 | reverse complement strand
AAGTTACTTATTTTAGTGCCGTTTTAGACTGAACTATTTTAATACTTGACTTTTTAAATTATATAAAATATAATAAATAATTTCATCTGTTTGGATGACACCCTGACGGTGTCATGCCGTTCGGATGAGACAGCCCATCCAGGACTCCAGTTGCAACTCGGCTTTTGAGTTATCTTTGGCCCGCGAATTATCAGGGATACTTGATCAAGGATGAGTAACTCTTTAGAAGCTGTTTGGCAATTCCCTTCCCGAATATGTCAGGTGTGCCAATTCGCCTGATGGTAAACCGGTGGTTATCAACAATGTGCTTAAATGTGATTTACAAACCTCATTTGATGACGAAGGCAAGCTCGCTAAACGAACGTTTGGCATTGTACGGCGTATTGACTTTTCCTCTGATATTCGCCTTGATGTGAATCCTCAAACGGTGATGACAATATTGGGGGCGGATACGATTACGTTTCCAATTCAGCCACTCTCAGCGGCTATTGTGATGGGAACTCGTAAGGGAAAAGAACGAGTGCTGCCCATTTCAATGAATATCAATCCCGTTTTCACCAAAACGGGCGACATTTGCGATCTAAAATTCGTTGAATTTGAGCCGAATATCAGTGATTTGAGCAGCCCCAATTTGCCGAAGTGGATTTCAAAAGGCGCTGAAAAATTTATCAACAACAACCGACGGCTCAAAAACAAGATGTTAAAACTTGCCAATGATGCTGCAATCAAAATACGCGCCAAGATTTGTGGACAATAGCATTAACCCTCACGACTCAAAAAATTAAAAATGAAAAATTAAGAATGAGAGTCCCGACGATCCTGAACTTGAGAAACTGTCATTTCGAAACCTTATAAAATCACGTTCAATCAAGACGTTTTTATAAGTCATCGCTCGATTCTACTCTCAACGCCCAAGATTTCTCCGTTTGTCGAAGTGACTTTCAGCGCCGTTTGTAACGGTGCAAAGTATAGTAACGAAAAGTGGAAGGGGCAATAAGCACCGATATTACATGACAAGTTCTTTGTTCTTGTATACGGAACGTACTCGAAGGCCGTGAAAATGAAAATTGGCCAATAACTGATTAAATTGTTTGTCAAATTAGTCGCTTATAACTAAACTTTTCATTTTTCATTTTTCATTTTTCATTTTTCATTTTTCATTAGTATATCGGACAAGAGCCATTAACTGTTCAAGGGTTTTTAAGCCCTTCAAAGTCCCAGCTAGGCTAGTGTTAATAAGCGTAGCACCGGTTGGATTTGTGTTATCAATGCTTGCCATATAATACACATTGCCCCTTTCGCCAGTATCAATCTCAACGGTAACATTGTTTCCCAACTCATCGGTGATTGTTAAGTTGACATCGCTGTCTTTAAAACGCGCACTTTTGCCCTCTTGTACCCTGCCGTAGTCCCAGCAAAATAGCCACACATGATTCATACCATATAACCGATTGATATGCAAACTTTCTTCATTATCTCCACCTGTGTCGCCTACGCCGTCATCTTTACTGAGGCGTATGTAAGGAAAAGCATCAAGATTACCTAAACCACCAAAATACACTAAGCCCCGTTTACCTTCTTTAGTTTCGTAAGCAGCGGCTAAGTCAAAATCGGCCGCCGTTGTCCATTTCATGGAAACCGTTAGTTGTTTAACATCAATAATTTCGTCAAAACTTGTTTGTTGAAGTTCCATATCTACAGTGATCAGTTATCAGGAGTCCAAACTTTAGTTTGGCAGGAGTCCAAACTTTAGTTTGGCAGGGTGAAAATCCTGAATTTACCAGTCCCCTTTAGGGGACTTTAGCTTTGAGACAACGGTTCAGGCTAAAGTTTTTCTCCGAAAAACTTTAGCCTGAATAGCCGTTGGCTCTTTCTCGTTTATTTCTTAACTTAATGGCATTGAGCTTTAGCCCCACTGCCATTAAGTTAAGCAATAAAACACCTACAAAAAGTATCAATAATGAAGCGCGACAGAGGGCCATAACTTAATTTGAAAACCTTCAAAGTATTTTATGGCCCTCAAATAGTTCAAATAACCCTCATTTTTTTATGGAAATAACTTATGTCCGCGTATCACTACTCTGTCAAACTTCAGTCGGATGACTGCGCGTGAGGCGATAAATCGCCTACTACAAACGGTTGAGGCGATAAATCGCCTACTACAAACGGTTGAGGCGATAAATCGCCTACTACAAACGGCATTAAATTGACAACAAGATTATTGTAATAGCAATTATTCCCGCCAGAACTCCTCCCAGCCAAAAAAGATGACTCAAACCAATTGCACTCATCCAAAAAAAATCCTTTTCCCAAGGCAATGCCAACGTCGGCAATCCCGTAAATTCTTTTTCCCATTCCGTCAATTCGGGACGAACTACCCGTATTTTTTTACCTTCTTTTTCCCAATCAATCTTGTCAGTGACAAGCGTTGCCAAATCAGTCAATCGTTTTTCAAGTTGTGCAATGATTTGCCGCAGTTGCGTGTTAGAGAGTTTTTTAACATCAATACCTTCTAACACTAATATTTCTTTACCGATGCGCCCAGATACCGATTGTGCGGTTTCTGTACTAACAGAAAGGTAATTTTTACCTTGCGGGTTTCTACGCGCTGCTGCAATGACTTTTGCAACTTCACTTTCACAAAGGCGGCATTTTTGGGCAACGATAAAACGATGATTCCATTTGCCGGCGCGAGGCGTTTCCACCACTAACTGTAATTTGTTCATTTTATTGAACTCCGCCATTTGGGTAAACGGGGTTCGGTTGGATAGCCTATTATTTGAATGTATACCGTAGCCGTTTTAACCTTTTTTTCGTTGTAAAGTGCCATACGGTAGTAGCCTTTGGCTAATTTAGAAACGGGCATTGTTACGCTACCTTCGCCGTAATCATCGTTAAACATGGACATCATACTCTCATTAACCACTTTGACTTTAATGGATAACTGCATAGAGGGTGTTGCTGAGAACTTGTGACTGATTCCAATCTTTTTCGTTACTGTGTTGGGTTTTGCGTTCACCTTGTAGGTGTTAGAAATGCGTGTTTTTTCACCTTGCTTCAAATCAACGCTAACCGTATTGTCATCGTCGTCAACATTTTTCCAGTGAATCTCTACCAGTTTCAGTCGGATATTAAGCTTCGCTTTTGGCTTTGTGCTGTCTAAATAAGCCTTGTAAGCCGACACATTTTTTGCCATCGTTTTCAGAGGCGCGTTTTTCAGGTATTTCTGAATACGAACGGCGTTTGGGCGCTTTCTGACTTGCTCATACAAAGACTTATCCTTATTCCTATTGACTTGTTTTTGCAGAGCATTGATGGTTTTCCTGCCTTTCTTGGTTCGTAAGCTTGACGGATAGTTATCATACTTCTTGAGTACGCTCAAAGCGTCATCGTAACGTCGCTGAAGTCTTAACCTGTTTTTGCAAAACGGCTATTTTGTCAGAGAAACCTTCAAGGGTTTGTAAGCTTGAAGACGGGTTAGCATAGCCTTGGAGTAAGCCCCAAGCTTCCTCGAAACGCGCCTCCTTGAGCGCGAGCGTGATTTGTTCTTCAAGGGTTTTAATGGCTGCAGTCTTAACCCGTTTTTGCAAAACGGCTATTTTGTCAGAGAAGCCTTCAAGGGTTTGGGGTTAGCATAGCCCTGGAGTAAGCCCAAAGCTTCTTCAAAACGCGCTTCTTTAAGCGCGAGCGTGACTTTTTCTTCAAGGGTTTTAATCGCTGAAGTCTTAACTTGCTTTTGGAGTGCCGCTATTTTGTCAGAGAAGCCTTCAAGGGTTTGTAAGCTTGAAGACGGGTTAGCATAGCCCTGGGGGTTAGCATAGCCCTGGAGTAAGCCCAAAGCTTCTTCAAAACGCGCTTCTTTAAGCGCGAGCGTGACTTTTTCTTCAAGGGTTTTAATCGCTGAAGTCTTAACCCGTTTTTGCAAAACGGCTATTTTGTCAGAGAAACCTTCAAGGGTTTGTAAGCTTGAAGAAGGGTTAGCATAGCCTTGGAGTAAGCCCAAAGCTTCCTCGAAACGCGCTTTTTTAAGCGCGACTGTGACTTGTTCTTCAAGGGTTTTAATCGCTGAAGTCTTAACCTGTTTTTGCAAAACGGCTATTTTGTCAGAGAAGCCTTCAAGGGTTTGTAAGCTTGAAGACGGGTTAGCATAGCCTTGGAGTAAGCCCAAAGCTTCCTCGAAACGCGCTTTTTTAAGCGCGAGCGTGGTTTCTTCTTCCGTCTTAACCTGCTTTTGCAAAACGGCTATTTTGTCAGAGAAGCCTTCAAGAGTTTGTAAGCTTGAAGAAGGGTTAGCATAGCCTTGGAGTAAGCCCCTATTTTGTCAGAGAAACCTTCAAGGGTTTGTAAGCTTGAAGACGGGTTAGCATAGCCTTGGAGTAAGCCCAAAGCTTCCTCGAAACGCGCTTCTTTAAGCGCGAACGTGATTTTTTCTTCAATGGTTTTAATCACTAAAGTCTTAACCAGTTCTCGCAAAACCGCTATTTTTTGGGTGCCTTCAACGGTTTGTAAGCTTGACGGCGAGTTAGCATACTCTTCAAGTAAGCGCCAAGCTTCCTCGAAACGCGCCTCCTTGAGCGCGAGCGTGACTTTGTCTGCGATTTTTTCAATCACCACTGTCTTAAAAATATCTTTTAACTGCTTTAACTCAGCAGTTTCGGGTTTTCTGTCAAGTAGCCATTTAGCGGCTTGCTTTAAATTCCCGTTATTCATGTAATCTGTGTAGGTTTTAACAAAGTTCTCCCAGTCCTTTTTACTCTCCCGTGGCTGGATTTCGGCGTTTAGCTTTATTTCCCGTGCCTTTTGTGCGTGTTCTCCTAATGGGAAATATTTCAGATATTCCGATGCTGGGGCTTTGGCTGCCGGTAAATCATTTGCCTTGAGTGCGATGGCGACTGGCTCCCATAAGAATTTATCTCGGTGTGCTTGCAATTCCATCAAGGTTTTTTGGGCTTGTTCCCGACTTGATAAAAAAACACGCGAAATCAGATGTCGAAAATAGGGCGCGGCAACATATTGAGTCAGCCAGGTTTCGGCTTTATCAAATTGTTCGTGCGTGGTGTGTGGATTGTTTATCGCTACAATGTGTTGATGATAATTCCTAAAATCCATTGTGGTTTCAGTGACAAACAACAACGCGACTATCGCAATTAATGTAGATATAATGCGTCTTGTCTTGGTTTTTTGATACGATTGTAAAATCGTGTGGATTTGTTTCGCTTGTTCTGAATTTTTTTGCAAACTGTTTAAGAGTTCTAAACCGGTTTTTTTACATTTTTTGTTGAGTGTACCTTTTTCGACAAATTGCTGAAAATCAATGGCATCGCGCCGCTGGGCTAACCAGATAAAGGCATCTACTAATGTAAACGCATTGAGTGGATTCGCTTGTTTCGGATGTTCAACTACGTCACCATTGTCAAGACGGACAAATTCATTATCACCCAAGGCACTGACGGGAAACATCTTAAAATTGCCCTCGGCGACAGAGAAGCGCAACACATCATGGACACCTTTATGCGGCGGCGGTGGGTTAGAGTTGATAAACTCTTCTAGTTTGCTTTGTTCTTTAGCCGGATTAGCATAGTCTATGTCACTGTATCTATCCCATTTATTCACTAATAATGCGACGGGGAAATCCAGTGCTGCACCTTCCTGTTTTTCACTTCGCAACAAGCTGAAGGTTTGTTGTAACTGATATAAGTCCGTATGTGTTTGTCCATCACGACTTTTTTGGGCACTTTGAACATGCCCAAGCCTATCCCGATAGGGTGCTTCAGCAAGCACTAAAATCCCATCCATTGTGGTGAATTTTTTCCGCAGATTTTTCGCCAGTGTACTGTTACTGATGACTGGGTTAATTAATTCACCTGAATAGTCGATGATTTCAATACAGAAAGTTTGATGAGTTGAGGCGGTAAAATCATATTCAAAACTAAAATACTCGTCAGAAGCCGGGTTAGGCTCTGGCAAGTCTTGCACAGAGAGTTTGTGAATGGCTTTTTCCAACCATTCTTTACTCGTATAGAGATTCATCAGGCGTTTATCTTGTTTACCCGCTTTGGGGGCATCAATAGGCGGTAGCCAAATGCAGGTATAACCCAAAGGGTGAGGATAACGTGGCATGGCTAACGCAGCCAGCATACAAGTTTTACCTGAGGCGGGTATTCCGTATAAAGCTAGACGGTAGACTTTTTTCCTGTTGGAGTTCATAACAGTAATTGGTAATTGCTAATTGCTAATTGCTAATTGTGAATTGTGAATTGTGAATTGTGACGTAAACGAATTGGTAATTGCTAATTGGTAATTGCTAATTGGGCAACTTTTCGCATTCCGCCCGGTTGTATGCTCAGCACCTATCAGTTTTTAACCATTGTGAGTACCTCTATCACTAAAAAAACAATTGAGGTGGGCAAAGTCAATGCCGCCTAAATACGATAATTGTAACAATCAAAGTACTCATTCCTTGAAAATCAAATATTTATAGACGCAATCGCCTTGAGGCTTCACAGATGAACGAAACTATAGGTGGTAAGTGGGGTGGTGCTTGACTCATGTTCTTTTTTAAGTCAAAAATAATCTCGCACAGCGAATTACTTCGTTTGATCCCGGTTTTGTTCCTCGTATAAAAAACAATAACTTATTGATTAGCTTTTTATTAGACATTATTGGAAATAAAAGTCATTGAAAATAAGCTATTTTATAAAAAGGTGTTTGAAAGAAAGATAGTGGAACGAAATTTGCATAAGTCGATTTTTCCATTTTAACCCCAATATAAATTTATTTTTATCGGTATTTTTTATTATTTTTATTTAAGCTGTCAAAATAATAAAAATTAACAAAATCAATCTGATTATAAATAAAAAGTATTATGTTGATAACTGATTAATTTTAAATGAAATTAATCGAATATTATTTCCAATAATGTCTATTAACAATAAACGTCGATTTGCGTAGTTACGTCGTGTCACAATAAACGTCTATTTGCGTAGTTACTTTGTTTCACAATTTCCATCACCCAGGTGGTGGTAAGCCGGTTGTATGCGACACGGTTGTGTTGTGTTATGCCGCTGGTAACACATAAGCAATATATCTCATTTAAATGGGCAGGTATAACACATAAGGAAACCAACGGGTACAATTAAGTGCCCGGACATGCCCGGATATCAGTAGGTACACATAAATCTTTTAACATTTTTTTTGACGCTGTGGTAGGAGCAAAGCGACTGCTGCGAGCCAATCAGGTTAAAAATGGTTAATAACAGATTGATCAAAGTTGATTTGCTTGACAACAAAAATTCCGTTAAAAAGTTACAATTACCCACTCGGTGCCGAATTGACAAAAGCGGACTACTAAAATCAAGGACTTATGTTCGATATTGAGGGTGTGTCCAGTTATCCTTTCAACGAAAGAGTTGTCTTGCCGCTTTAAAGGTAAAATTTCTTTTGATGTCCCGGTTTTCTTTCTTGATTTGGTAAGCCATTGTTAATCGCTCACCATAAAATAAATGAAAAAGGAATTCTAGGCAAAAGTTTTTTGACGCAAAAACTTTTGCCTGGAAATTAAAAATTAAAAATACTAAGGTGTCAAACATAAACGGTTTTTTTAGGGCCAGGTTGGCAAATTGATTCTGTTGATTTGATTGAAGGCCCTATCGATAAAAACTTCCTACTTGGACAAGTGGGACACACCCGATATTGATAAGTCAAGTACAATAACTTTTGGCTTAAAATAGCTATTAATCTATTATAAATAAACTCCTTACTGAAACTTAAGCGCCCGTCAAGCGTGAGTTAGTAATACCTTCGTCAATTATCGCTACGTGGCTCGCTCGGTTTCACCGATAATGTAAAAGGCGCGTCTTGGGCTTAAAATTAAAAATTGATAGGGTGTTTTGCATAGCCGAGTCAAATTTTTAAGTATTTGATTATAAGTGTTAAAGTAAAAGACGACTGTTTGGACACTTTGGCGGACTGACGTAAAACACCAGTCCTCAACAAAACAATCCGTTAGAGAATTGGCGTTAGATTGATTAGAGCAATTAACTGTTGCTTAATTTCTATTTAAATCTATATATATCTAGTCAAATGAATAGAATATCTTGGAAAAATCAATTGCCACTTGAAAATGGGAGCAAG
>NBMI01000384.1 GCA_002085445.1 Candidatus Parabeggiatoa sp. nov. 2 | reverse complement strand
AGTCCAATGTCGTCTTTTGATGGCTTTTTGCTCGTTTTGTCTTCCGCCCAGTTTGTCTTTTTAAATAGACTTTTCAGTAGGTTCATAAATGTGTCTTTCATTTCTAACGGAATGAAAAAAATTCTACCATCGTCAGGCGGGATGCAACAACTTGTATCATCGCTCGGTTCGGTAAGACCTTCCGGCAACAAGTCTTTGGCATGTGCGCCTTCGTGTTGATTAAACCTTTCTATTTCTGTGTTATTATTAGAAAAAAAGATTCTTTCATAACTTCCAATGGCTCTAAACATGCCTTCAAACGGCGCTTCTTTACTGGCGGTGTAAATAAAAAGTATCATGTTTTGGTGTCTTTATGGTATTTGGCTCGTCCAAAGCTGAAGCTTTGGACTCCATGTTATCCAAATAGTTGTTCAAGCAATTCAAGTATTTTGTCTAAATTGCGTTTTCTGTGGAGTGCGAGCAGTTCTATCCCTTCTTCTGTCGCGCTGACAAAGACTAGGAAGGTGTATTCGCCAAATTGGGGTAGGTGGGTAATATGTACTATGCCGCCTGAGTGCAGAAATTCGGCCGTATTGAGTGGGCCAATGTCTTCGTTGACTTTGTGGGTCATTTTGAGCATGGACACGAAGTGTTGTACTTGCACAGTAAAGGAGTCGGTGTCTACTCGTCTGCGGCCGTCTTTTGGGCTACTGGAATAGGCGATTCTGGTTTTGTTGTCGTCGTTAATGCAAACTAAGACGGCATCAATTTCGTTGTCTTGTTCGGTGATGCTGTTAAATAAGTCTTCCAATTCTTGTTTTTTGCTCATCGTCTCTTCATCCTCAACGGGTTGTAATACGGCTGGCGTTGTTTCGTCGTCCCCAACCGGTTGTAATATGGTTGGTGTTTCAATCTTATCATAAAATTGAGACAGGTTGTCGTCTCCGACTAGTCCAATTTCGTCCTTTGACGGTTTGGTGGTGGTTTTGTCTTTAGCCCAGTTTGTCTTTTTAAATAGACTTTTCAGTAGGTTCATAAATGTGTCTTTCATGTCTAACGGGATAAAAAATAGGCTACCGTCGTCAGGCGGGATGCAACAAATTGTCTCGTCGGTGGGATCGATAATGATACCTTCTGGTAGCAATTCCTTGATGGGTGCTCCTGAGTGTCGATTGAACAGTTCTATCTGTTGTTCATGATTAGACAAAATGATTTTTTTGTAACTACCAATGGGTTCAAACAGGCCTTCAAACGGCGCTTCTTCAGTGGTTTGGTAAATAAATATTTTCATTTTTTTTTTATCTTTTGGGTGAGGGCAACCACAAGTAGGGCAACCACAAGTAGGGCAACCACAAGTAGGGCTTTGCACGTGGGATTGCCCCTACACGACATGGCATTGAGTTGGGGCCCCTCCCCGGCCCTTCTTTATTTGGGAGAGGAAATCAGTTTGGAGAAATTGTTATAAACATCAAAATGTCTCAACTCAGAGATCACATCTCGGTAATTGCCATCAGTATAATATTGTAATTCCTTGTGGTAAACAGAGAGCGGAATCACATTTTTCGGACGCTCGTCTTCAGACGGGTTGTCTTTGGCGGGGGCGCGAGTGGCTTTGATGAGTACGTCTAAAAAATGGTGACGTGGATCACCGTCTTTTTCGACGGCGATGTGGGCTATATCGAGCTTTTTGAGCCAGTTACTAAAGTTAACGCCTTGCCCAACTGTCAATTCCTCGAGTTGTTCCAAGTCGTCAATATGAACATCCTCATTTTGTGTAATGGCTTTATAAATGGTTCGCGCAATGAATGAGCCGACGCGTTGTTCTCCCTCTTTTGGTTTGGACGAGATTAAAGTCATAGGCCCAAACACATGCATAAAAGGTGTGGTAACGCAGCAGCTACTTTTGAGATTTCTTTCAATGGCAGCCGCGGTGAGTTTCATCACGGTAGCGTCATTATATTTCAACCGGATTAAGTTTTCTAATTGGCGATAAACCCACATAAACCAGAGCGTGATACTGTCACCGTGCAGTGCGCCTTCGGTGTATTCCGTGTATTGTATATCTTGCTCCGAGAAGATGTTACAAAAATGGTAATTGGTATCAATGATAACTGTCTGCAAAGGCGGGAGTTCTAGCCGCTCTTCGATAATGGGGGCCACCGAGGTTTTTATGGTGGAAAGTAATTTGGTGAACAGCGAGGGGTCGTACATCCGGAACGGATTGAGAGGCCATCCCACTACATAGTAGTATGGATTGTCGGTGTCGCCCAGTGAATAGGTTTTTTGTAGGACTATCTGTTCGTTTCTTCTTTCTTGGGTCGGGATGGCTACCGCCACCGAGTCGCCCACTTCTTTTTGGTAAAACAGGAGCCTGGAAAAGTCGGCATTCATGCTGTTTAAGTCTAGCACGAGGGTGGTGCCATTGTCGTTATCAAGAGAGTGGGCTGATATGAGTAAGGCGAGTAAGGTTTTGCCAACGCCGCCTTTGCTGCCGGTGATAATGTGCCATTCCATATTTTTTGGTCCTCGTTTGTTATCGTTTAGTTGAGGGTGGATTTATACTAATGAAAAATGAAAGATAGGCTGAAAGCTTAAGTCCCCTAAAGGGGACTGCTAACGTGACATACGCGCCTATCGCTAAAGCGATAGGCTGAAAGCTTAAGTCCCCTAAAGGGGACTGCAAAATTCATAAAAAAAATGATTAAATTAATGATAAGTCTATAATTTTTATAGTAATTTTATTACAAGTTCATTTTGTCTTTTTCATGGATTTGAAGTACGTTCCGTATAACTCCCAAATAATAATATACCACCAGTAAGGCGGAAGTTTCCATACCACCCACAGCCTAATATCGTGTGCTTATGAAAAAAATCCTGAATTTACCAGTCCCCTTTAGGGGACTTTAGCTTTGGCTCTTTCTCGTTTATTTCTTAACTTAATGGCATTGAGGCTTTAGCCTACTTTAGCTTTTAGCCAACCGCTTTAGCGATTGGCGGTAGTGAGCGCCAAATATTTTTAAGTGTATAGAAAGTGTAAAATAATAGTCAAGATAATCTTTACTAAAATCGTGGCGAAAAACATTACAATGAGAGGGTCTATTATCGTGACGACGTTATCGCGCCACTCAGCATGCAGAATTTGCCCTTTTTGTTTTGGCAAACTTAAAAAAATGCCGCCTAGTGTAATCAAGACGGAGTAGCCAATCACGAAGATGACAAACTGATCTCGAAAGTAAGTATTGAGTTCTTTTAGCCAATATAACACTAATAATTCTGTGGCAATGATAAAAAAGACGGCCACTAACAAGTTTTTATTAATCAAAAACTTAAAAAAAATAGGCCGGCCTCTCATTTGTTTTAACAGCGCCGACATAAAAAAACGGACAATCAGAAAACTGGATATCAACGCAAAACCGATGGCGAATAGTCCATAGCCGTTGAATAAGTCTTGTAAAGAGGGTGCCAAAAATAACATTAACAGCACCGTGCCGATAAACAATGCCAATGATACACCGATTTTTTCTTTGATGTAGCGTTCAGTCGTTAACTGTTGGTCAACTTTTAGTTCTGCGTGACTGATAAGCCAGTTATGACACCACATTAATAAGAAGGGAATGGTGAAAAGAACCGCGTATTGAATGAGTTCATTATAGTCTATGTTCATAACTTTCAATCTGTTGTGTCGTCATTGGTTGGTAATTGGTAATTGGTAATTGGGAATTGGTAATTGGTAATTGGTAACCTTATTAACACATCCGATGTTTGCTAAACAGGATGTGTTTTCCAAGTTAAATTAGTTGTGCTCGATTTATCCAATTCGTTTATCCGCGTAATTCGTTGTACTGGGTTTATCCAATTCGTTTATCCGCGTAATTCGTTGTACTGGTTTGGTGGGCAAGCGGGTGAGAGATCACGACAAAAAACCGGTTTCTTGCACCCACTTGCCCACCCTACTAAGGCTAATTCGTTTATCCGCGTAATTAGTTGTACTCGGTTTAAATTCCAAATAATTAATCCTTTTCAGGTGTGAGCCGATTTCTGGGTTTTTTGGATTTTCTCGATATCCCGCGACGGGCATTTTTACGTCGCTGTCTGAGGAAGATATCGATGAGTTCAATGATGATGATGACCAAAATCCCAAAAAAGGCGGCCAAAAAATACCATGGAATGCCACGAAGCAGTGACAGATAGCCGATTTCCCTGATTTCACAAGGAACACTCGCATTTTCAACCGCAAGCACTTTGCAGTAAAATTTCGCGTTCTGTTTTTCAATACCTTCAAATTGAAAGTAGAAGGTGAAGCGGTTGTCGTCTAAAAATTCAAAGGCAAAGCTGTTGTCTTCGCCAAATTCTTTTTGCAACAATTCTCTTGAAACGAGATAGCTGTGGGGCTTGGTACTTTGAATTTGAATTAATTGAACATCTTTGGGATAATTGTCATATTTAAACATCGCTCGCTTGATGGGATTATCAGAATCTGGAAAAAGTCTCACGGATTCGAGCAAATAATCTTGATCTGAAACCACGCCAGTGAGTGAATACGCCGGCGTATCGCGTGGCGTTTTCAATTTATCGATTTCCAATATAATAATTGGATCGGAAGGGATGACTTCCTTGAGTTCAAAGTACGCTACCATCAAGGATAAGATAATCGCAAAAACTTCCAGACTGCCTTTTAAATATTGACCCATATTTAATCTCCTTAGATACCCTCACCTCTCTCCCAGAGGGAGAGTTGTTATATTAACGGATTTGAAGTACGTTCCGTATAATAATTAATTGTTAATTGTTGTTAAGGTGAGGGAAAAAATAATTTAACACAAAAAGATTAGGATTACCAAGCGCGTCATTTATGATTTCTACGCGCCCACACGGATTTGCCTTGCGAGGCAAGTACAAAGCTAACCGACTTAGCCACCCTTAGATAAAAATGAGCGTCAAATAAATCCTATTTCGTCAATAAATAGGATTTTTTTGAAACTGCAAATTTTTCAACAGGTTATAGTTATTTTCACCGTAAACAAATCATTTTCACACACTCAGGTGCAACATGTCTGAACGTCATTTGACTGATATACCCTTGACGATTGCCGGTAAAAACTACACTTCACGCTTACTCGTGGGGACTGGCAAATATAGAGACTTGGAAGAAACTCGCCTTGCCATCGAAGCCAGCGGCGCACAAATAGTGACAGTGGCTATTCGACGGACTAATATTGGTCAAGATCCAGAACAATCCAATTTATTGGATGCCATTTCGACAGACAAGTATACTATTTTGCCCAACACGGCGGGATGCTATACGGCCGCCGATGCGGTGCGTACTTGTCGCTTGGCGCGAGAATTGCTAGGTGGACATACCTTGGTGAAACTGGAAGTTTTGGGTGATGAAAAAACCTTGTTTCCAGACATCACCGCAACGTTGGAGGCTGCTGAAATCTTAATTAAAGAAGGCTTTCAGGTGATGGTGTACACTAATGATGATCCAATCATGGCAAAACGCTTTGAAGAGTTGGGTTGTGTGGCCGTAATGCCGCTGGCTGCGCCGATTGGTTCTGGGCTAGGAATTCGTAATCCGTTGAATATTTTAACGATTGTTGAAAACGCGCATGTCCCTATTTTAGTTGATGCCGGTGTTGGTACGGCCTCGGATGCCGCTATCGCGATGGAACTCGGCTGTGATGGTGTATTGATGAATACCGCGATAGCGGCCGCAAAACAGCCTCTTTTGATGGCGACTGCTATGAAAAAAGCGATTGAAGCGGGGCGCGAGGCCTAT
>NBMI01000134.1 GCA_002085445.1 Candidatus Parabeggiatoa sp. nov. 2 | reverse complement strand
TATCCATGCAATTCACCTATAAAAAGTATGGCTAATGAGGCGCAATTGGGGGCCATAACTATAACTACAAGGATTGTATATAATAAGGGATTTTGGGTTACAGCCTCAAATCACGTCAGTCAACTTTGAATAAGCATTTGCTAATTTGTACATCATTATCAGAATTAGCGAAAAAATCCGTTTTTATATACATTCGGTTCTCCTTATACTCGATGATCATTCTGTGTAACTCTGTGTAACTCTATATAAAATTCGGACTCCTCTGCCAAAATTCGTTTATCCGCGCAATTCGCTGTACTCAATCCGCGCAATTCGCTGTACTTCTTAATTAGCATTGTAAACCAATCTTCAATTCTTGAAAATCAGCCGGTTGCAATTGTTCAAACGTGGATTGTCGCACTTTTAAATAGTGCCAATCGGTACCCGTTAATTCAGTCGCATTGTCACACCAATACCGTGCCGCTTCATCTTTTAAAGCGACATCAATATCTTCGCGCCCTTTGGTTTCAATTAACCAATGTTGTCCAGTTGCTAACTTTACGACAAAATCAGGATAATAGTGCCGAATATTGGTGCGGGAATCGGTGTATTGAATGCTAAAACCAAATTGCGCGGGTAGTTTAGCAAAAGCCGTCACTTCGTCAACCCGATTTAAGAATTGGGCAAAGTCGCGTTCAAATTCATTGTCACAGGCAACATAATTGAACACGGTTTTATCCGAGGCTAATAATAAACGAGAAAATGGAAACGCTGCTGTACTGGAAAGCCGTTTGGCTTCGTTTAATAAACTTGGCTGGATTTCTTCAATAATTTGTTGACGTAAGACTTTTTCAAATTCGTTGGTGACGAGAAAACTGGCGAGATTGGTTGACATGGCTTGAATTATCGCTGGTTCGTATAAATCAACGGTTTTGCCAAAGGCTTTATTCTGAAAAAAAGCTTGAATTTTTGGCGCGATGGCGGCAAATTGGGAGGGCAATTTGAGGATCTAACGCATCAATGCCTTCATAAATAAAACGTTTAGCCGTTATTTCATTGGCGTTAATGGGCAAGATGGGCGTGTTAAAATCCATGACATCAATAGCGGCAACGACATCAGCAAGCGATGTTTTTCTCTCTAATGTCGGACTTAATTCTGGAATAGCAATATCAACGGCTTGTTTTTCAGCCACCGGCATGATGGTATTTATTTTGAGTTTGTCTTTACCAATTTGAAAGGTATCCAGTTTCAACCCTTCCAATTTTTCTAACGCTTCGACAAATTTTAAAAACGCTTGATTGCCAATAATATCGACGCGTTCCCGATAATGATTGATAGCACTACTACCACGGAACATCAAACGTAAACCACGCCCAATGGTTTGTTCTGGCAAAATATTGGCTTTGGCGGTATAAGGACGTAAGCCAACAACCACGGTAACATTTTGCACATCCCAGCCTTCTCGCAACATTAATACACTGACAATGGCATTCACCGGGCAATCGGGATTATCGACTTCACGCGCCAGTTTTCGAGCGGACTCCAAATCTTTTTTACTGACATCGCCTTTTTTATCGGTATGAATCACCAAGGTTTTTTGATCACCAAAGTCGGTGGTATATTTTCTCCGCAACCACTCGGCGACATCATCGGCTTCTTTGGTGCTGTTGAGCATGATAAATAAAATAGGCTTTTTTTGGAGCGAGAGCAGTTGTTGTTGATATTCTTTCCAACGTTCTACGCCAGCCACTAAAAATCCTTCATATTTCACGCTGGCTAATGCTGATTTGGCTTCGTCAATTTTAGAAATGCCTTTAATCGGACGTTTGACGATATTATCAAGAATGGCTTGTTTTAAGGGATAATCGTAAATCGTCCAGGCAAATAAACCGCCTTTGGTATAACGCGGCGTTGCCGAAAAATCTAATTGGGCTGTGATTGAACTTTGAGTATGTAAACGCCTAATAACTTGATTCCATTCATTATCTTCATCATGGGTATGATGGGCTTCATCATTTAAAACGAGGAGCAAATCGTGACGTTGTGCAATTCGTTCTGCAAAATCAGTCACTTCTAATTTTTTTTGTTGGGGTTTATGCCCTAATATCGCGGTGATTTCGGCGGATTCTTCTGCTTTTGAGACAACATTCCGTTCATAAAATTGTTGAATATTGGTTAAATATAAAGCACCATCGCTATAAGTCCGTTGAACATCGCCGCGCATGTAGCATTCCATATCCCAAAATAACTTAAAATGGCGAGGCAATAACGGATCAGTTATGAAAATGCTGTTATTTGAAAAATCTGCTTTTAAGCGTTCAAAAACAATGACATTGGGAGCTAAGATTAAAAACGTTTTGGCATAATGTTTGTCATCTTCACACACGGCATTTAAGTATTGCCAAACAATGGCTAAAGCCATGACTTTGGTTTTACCGCTGCCAGTCGCCATTTTGAGACAATAACGGGCAAATTCATCATAAACGGGTAAACGTAAGTCTTTGGTATTAAAAGCAAATTGTTCTAAAAGCGTTTTACGTCGCCGAATTTTAATGACTTCATACACGTAAATCAACGTTTCAATGGCGGTTCGTTGGGCTGGGTGATAACGAAATTGTTCACCATTTGGCAAAACATGATCCGTTTCAAACCAAAAATTCAACAATTCACGGGTGGTTTGAGTGGCTCCCTTATAATGATTGCCAAGTTTGCACCGCTTCACGCAATGCCGGTACACAAGGGGCGGTAGAAACACGATCTTGAATGTTGAGTAAATCGGATTGATAGGTGGTGGATTTTTTTTTGCATAATGATGTCATGAGGGAATTGTCCAAAGCTGAAGCTTTAGAGCGCGACAGAGGGCCATACTTTCAGTTGAATACATTCAAAATCTTTGATGGCCCTCAAACAAGACTGTCCAAATAACACTACAAACTATATGTGTTTATGACTTTTGACGCGACAGAGGGCCATACTTTCATTTGGAAACCTCCAAAAGATTTGATGGCCCTCAAACAAGACTGTCCAAATAACACTACAAATTATATGACTTTTGGTACGACAGGTACGACAGAGGGCCAGACTTTCACTATATGTGTTTATGACTTTTGGTACGACAGAGGGCCAGACTTTCATTTGGAAACCTCCAAAATCTTTGATGGCCCTCAAACAAGACTGTCCAAATAACACTAAAAATTATATGGGTTTATGATTTTTTGTACGACAGAGGGCCAGACTTTCTAGGTTTAAATTTTAACAGAGACAACTAATGATATTGTGCTAACAAGTACATATCTTCATTCTGTGTAACAGTCGTATCAGACGGTGACAAAAATTCACCGGCACAGGGCAACCAATCTTCTGGAAGCGCCTGACAATAAACCAGATCAACCGTGTCGTAACCGTCTTGATGAGTGATAACTTTCAATACAATGTTATCTTCAGCTTTTAGATAGGCCTCGCGTAATTCTAATCGGCCTCGGCGCAATTCTTGAAACCGCTGTTGAGACATGGCAACGTACAGCCACGTCTGTGAAAAGTCATCTTCATCTATAGATAAAACCAGATAATGTTGGCCGGCCGCATTTCGACAAGAAAATAACCTTGGTATATCGTAAAATTCGTACACTTCAATGGTTTTTAAGCGTCCTAAAATAGTTGATTGTGGTAAGTAAGCCATGATGAGATAAAAAGTATGACTTTTGGACGCGACAGAGGGCCATACTTTCATTTGGAAACCTCCAAAAGATTTGATGGCCCTCAAACAAGACTGCCCAAATAACACTACAAATTATAGTACTTTTTGTACGACAGAGGGCCAGTCGTAAACCGCAATTTTTCTACCCTTATATGGGCTATTTTTTGCGGTTACTTTTACCAAAGTAGTCGCCATGCTAAAATCCTTATTAATTAATGGTTTAAGCGTCTTTGGGACACCAGTAGTCGCCATGCTTTGCAAAGCTTTATGGTTCATTCCCAATAAGTCAGCAGTCCCACGTTCACTCATAACCGCCGTACCATCATTCAATACATACCCGTCGCAAATAGTGCCGGGAATTATTTCTACTTTTCCAGAGTGTACAGCTTTTAGTTCTTGCATAATGTACCTCTTTCTTGTTTTAATGTTTCTCGTTTCCCCGGCCTGAAGCAGTGGGAATGATAAATAAAAAAGCCAAACCTGACAGGTTTAGTCCGAGACTTTCCCACTCATCTACTTATAAAAAGTCTGACTTTTTGGCGCGAAAAAGGGCCATACTTTCATTTGGAAACCTCCAAAATCTTTTATGGCCCTCAAACGCCAAAGCTAAAGCTTTGGACTCCAAATTTTCCAAAGCTGAAGCTTTGGACTCCAGCGTGGTTTACATATTACTTACTTTTCGCTAGTCGTCATTTGCTGGCAGTAATTTATGGCGGCTTCTAAATTAACGGCCGGGCCTTGAGCAACAGTGGCCGTTGCGATGTTATCACAATAGAAAGTCCTCTTTCCGCTAGTATCAACTTCTTCTAGCACGTAATAATAAGTACCAGCGGCCCCAGATAGGGTATCCACAAAAGAGTAGCAAGCGCCAGTGACTGAGTTGCCTACGGCTGGAATGGGTTGACTCCGAGCGGTAGTCGCAATCAGTTCGCCCTCTTGACAATTAGATTCTGAAGAGGTTCGTTCTTTAAGCAGGTGGATATTGGTGTATCCACCATGACCGTCTTCAATCGCTCGCCAGAGCCGAAAACCCGCAGTGTCGGTTTCAGCACCTGTCGTCCACGATAGACGGATGTTACCGGTTTCTGTAACTGTAACTGCTTGAAAGTCGGTCAGTTCTACTAACAGTGGTTCGCTACTTTTCCAAGAAATGACCTGCAACGAGTGTTGCGGAAGCGTTATTTTTCTCCCGGTGCGGAAGTTATCTAGGGTAGTCGTGGCAACTTGCACCGGGGGTATTTCATTTTCCGGTTCATTGTTGGCCGCTATCGAATCAGCAGTCAGCAACCATGATTCTGCTGTCGCCTCGAAAGGCTCATGGCTTTGACCCAATTCAAGAGACACGGTATGGGGCGTTGTTGTTGAGAGATTGTATAAAATGAGACCACGCTTTTTACCCTTAGCAAAAGCATAACTCAAAATCTCTGGAAATCCCTCTTTGGTTTCGGGATCACCATTGTACCGGAAGGAGCCAGTGACGGCGTAAGTGGGGTCGGCACCCGTATGGATGGTCTTTAATAGCTTTCCGGCAAGCACTTGATTGACGAGTTCATTAGCCAGCCAGGTGGGCCGAAATCGTTCATAACCTTGACGAAAGTTGATGCCAGCCCCCCATAAACGAACACCGAAATCATCATAGCCATAGAATGCCATGTTAAAGGAAAACTGGGAAAAGTTGAAAAAGGCTTGCGTGCGGATGCCATATTTCTTCAACTGCTGTAGCATGTAATTGGAAATATTCAGCCCCGCTCCCAGAGAGGCCACAATATGGTTACGCACTTCATGTTCCACATCCCCTTTTAGGGTATGATAATTCACTTCGTAAATCGAAAATTCCACGCCGGTTTTGGCCATCACTTCTTGGTGTCCCCGCATACTATTGTCTATCTCATAGACACTGCGGGCAAAGAGCCAACTGAAGAGTTTGGCATCATCATTCTGAAAAATATCTACATCTCTCTGGTTGAGGGTGTGTAGCTGATAGGGGGCAATGGCGTACCGGTCGGCATTAGGGGTAAATTCCAGTATGCGATTGGACATCCAACTGGAATAGTTCTGTCCGGCCGCATGCAGAATGATGTTGTTGCGATAATAGGGGGAATTTTTGGCGGTGGCAAACAAATCGTGCCAATAATCAGGGCCATTAAACCCACCCCCTGAAAAACCTCCAAAGAGATTCCAGGCTTCGTTGCCAATTTCAATATGAATTTTTCTCAGGGTTTCTGTCCAGGGTTGGGGATGGCCGAGTTCGGCACGCAGTTTTCCCCAGCCAACATCAGCAGGCGCACCCAGGTATTCCAGAAACTGTTCCATTTCTGTTTTATTCAGGGTGCCAGGCAGGCTAAACCACGGTTCAGAACGAATGTATTCGGCCAGCTCATAAAATTCATGCAGCCCATAAGAACTTAAAGAGCGATTGGTATTGGCACTCACCTGTGTATAAAAGCTATTGGTGCCTCGATGGGATTTGATCTTGGGCAGAATGCTACTTCTGACGGTATTTCCTCCCACCTGAAGTTTTCTTATGACGCCGGGATTATAGCTTTTCAGAGCGGCGACAATTTCATCACGGAAGGGCGTGGGATTGTTATCGCCTTCCATTTCGACTTGCAGATCATCAACCAGAATAATGCCGTTCTTAACGGTGATGAGGAAAACTAAGGAAGGACTTTTGCCGTTTTGAGCAAGTTCTGGAACATCGTCAATTTGGAAGGTGACTTCATATTTTTTCCATTGACGATCCGTCATTTCTACGGGTTGACTGATTCCTTCTTCGATCAACTCCAATGGCTGACTGAGTAGTAGTTCTTCTTCAAACAACCCACTGAGTCCGGCAAACTCATTTGGTCCTTCTCCAAACAACCCACTGAGTCCGACAAATTCATTGTCGTTTAGGCCGGCACTTTCAGAAATGTCTGCCACTTCTTGTGCATCGCCATACTTCCCAGAAGAAATAATGACTTTGGGGTTTCCTTCTTCGACTTTGGCCCAGAAGCTGTATTTCCAGAGGCCATTGAGGTTGGCATATCGTTGTTTGTGGGTAGATAAGCGGAAGGTGGCGGGTTCTTCGGTACCGTCCATGGCGAGCGAGGTATAGCCATACGAGTTAGGCGGGATATCACCTTCTATTAGAGAACAGTTTTTGGAAGGTGCCCAGTAGGTTCCCAGTTCGCCGGTATGGCCGTGTTTGACGGGCTCAAGGTTTTCTACCAAAAGACCCATTCCGGGTATTGGGGTTTGGTCTGGGAGGGAAATTTCGGTATCAAAGGCAAAAAAGAGCGCTTCTACCTCTCTTCTCCAGCAGGTTATGGTGCGGGAGGAAACGGCAGTGATTTTGCCGGTGGTCCATTTGGCGGGGCCAGAAATGAGGGTGTATTGACCGCCATGACGCATGAGGTCTGCCCAGCCGGTTTCTTCGTATCTTGGTAATCGGCCCCAGCAAGAGGCAAAGCCGTCTTCAAAGAGGGTACCTTCGTGGGCTTGGCGATAGGAAGTGCCTTCAAAGTTTTCGGCATCGCGGACTTTTAACATAACGTTTGGCCCATAATAGGTATCCCCACCGAGATTGATTCCTAGAGGGATAGTATCGGGTACTATCACCTCATTGGTGATTTCAATCGTGGTGGTTTTGGCTACACCTGCGGGTTCGTTAGCATTTATGGCTGGATCTGTTGCTCCGGTGAATGGGTAGGAGCAGAGGAGTCCGGCAGTGATGAGTCGGGAGAGTCGTTTTTTGTTCATTAAAAACTCCTGTATTTTCAAACATGATCTAACTATGCGTCACTTGCGCATGCAAGCGTTATATTTTTTCTATCAATTAACATTTCAAAATAACGCAAGTTTTAAACGGGCGCTTATAATAACATACTTGGGTGGTGATATCAGAAGATCAAGATCAAGCGAGAATTTTTTTTGCCGACGAAATTAACGACAGGGCGTGGCAAAGCCGATACTCGTCATATCCAAGTTTTAAACGGGCGCTTATAATGACATACTGGGGTGGTGATATCAGTAGATCAAGATCAAGCGAGAATTTTTTTTGCCGACAATCCGCCCAAGATTTATCTTGGACGTCTAAGGTTGGATTGATTTTGGGCGGGTTCGCATTTTTGCTGGCAATCCGTCCAAGATTTATCTTGGACGTCATCGATAAATCTTGGATTCCTCTTTTATGACGGCCTTAAATAATTCATAACTGATTATTTTTAAACGTAAAAATAACAAATAGCCGATTGTCCAAGATAAATCTTGGACTCCTCTTTTCTGGATGTCCAAGATAAATCTTGGACTCCTCAAGATAAATCTTGGATTCCGATAAATCTTGGACTCCTCTTTTCTGGAAAGCTATAGTTATGTTGTCACAATTTCCGTTAATATTCCTATAATTTTATCGAGTTGTTGAAGAGGATATTCGATGATATCGACATAAGCGGTGTTATTAACCAATTTGAGAAATCTCCATAAGCTGCCGGTGGTAACAACACCGTAAATTGTTTTTATGTGCTGATGTTTCTGCTCATTAAAGAGGCGAGCGGCAATCATCTCAGCAATACATTGTGGAATACCGCCGGTAATCTTGTCATTTTTGGCTTCAACCATGACGAGGATTGGCGCTGTGAGCGTTAGTTGCTCTTTTGATTTGGAAAGAATATAGTCACAGCGTCCGTTTAATCCTTTGCTCTTATCAATATTAAACTCGATTCCAGAAAATAAACTCGTCTGATCTTTGAATTGCAGTTTAAATTCGGCGAGGATTGGGGCAATAATCCATTCAGAACGGGCTTTTTCGGTACTGATTGTAATCGCCAGAGGGACGTATCGTTCTAACAACTCCGTTAACAATTTCGGCACCTTTTTGATAAGTGTTTGAGAAAACAGATTACAGTCCTCAATCATCTCTATCTCGAATTGTTCTTTAAGCGTTTCAATTGTGAAATCACTATAACTCATTTTTCATCTCCATACCTCACACTTTGCGCGGCTAATAACAGAAACTTATCTCGCTTCGCTCGGTAACGAAGTTTCTTCGCTGTGCGATATCATTAAAAACACACCCCGTTCATCCCATGACGTAAGGGGACTTTCCGATCCCCTCTTGAGATCAATGCCCTTTGACAAAAAACGTTCTTTTGTAGCCACCCAGAACTTACGAACACCCACCATTTATTTATTTCAAATGTGGTGGGTTTCGCTTCGTTAGACAAAAGTTTAGCCGAAACTTTTGCCTAGCTCGCTCTACCCACCCTACATGCTCTTAACTTAATGGCATTGCCTCTTGAGATGGGGGTGTGTAAAAATTGATCTCGCGTACCTTTCGTTCGTTACCGAGCGGAGCGAGATAACGTAGTTTGTAGCCGTGCTAAGTATATATGCGAATTAAGGGTTGAATTGAATCATAAAAAATCAATGACTTATAAAAACGTCTTTTAAGAAAGTGATTTTATAAGGTTTCCCAAGGTTTATCAAGATTTATCAAGCTTTCTCCGATCAAAGAAACCGAAATCGAAACGAAATGACATCTTTGTTCATTCTTCATTTGTCATTTGTCATTTTTAATTCGCATTATATGCTAGGCTATCCGACAATCCGCAGTGCTAAGTACGGCACCAAATTAAAGAACAAAATTCCTATCTTGAATAGGGCCATACCGGCATAGTGAATAGCATTAAATTGTTCAACTGTCAATCGCAACCATTTACTGTGTAAACGATATGTCCAGTCATGTGCCAGTGATAAAAACAAGAACCACCATAGCAGCACCCCCAGATTGATTAGTGTACACCAGCCAAGTACATCTCGAACTAACTCTATCGTCATAATTGATCCTCCAGTTTATACTTCACGCAGTCAAGTTTTCGTAGACGTTATCCTAAATAATTTTTTTTTTGAAATTATACCTCAAGTCAAATTGTAATAATAAATATTGACCTTTCCAGTAATGCGATTAATTTGCCAATTCACCACTTTAATTCCTTAGAACATTCTTCAATAGGTGTTTGTAAGCCTTCTCTAATAGATTCTCGCATCCCCGGTATTGATAACAAATAAAGCGTTTCCTGAATAGCGGACCAATCTTCTTCTGCTGGAGGACGGCATTAACATGTTGTCCAGTAATTAAAATGGGTTTATGAGAATCAGCAACTTCATTTATCAGGTAGGGAAGTTTTGTACCTGCCCTACTTGTTGTTATAACATTCATAAAAATTCCAGTTGGTTAGCAGCTTGTCTAAGGGCAGAAAGTGCTTTTGGAGAAAGTTTCTCCGAGTGCATAATATACAAAATTTAAAAAAACAATGCACTCATTTGCGCTAGCCATTGATATTATCTCCTTACGATGAAGGTGAATTTTAAAGTGCCCTGTTTCGGGTACGTTAGCTTTTAGTAGTTGGGGCAACGCCCAGGCAAGCCCCAAAGGGGCGACATTATTAAAGCCTGGGGCAACGCCCAGGCAAGCCCCAAAGGGGCGACATTAATAAAGCCTGGGGCAACGCCCCAGGCGATTGTCCTTCTTCTGGACGTCTTGTTGTATCCAGTTATCTCATTGTTTATCCGCCGACTCAGGCGTAGTGGGAATGTTTTTTTCTTCATTTCTGGCTTGAGTCAGTGCCGAGGAAAGTAAACCGGTTGGGATAGCCACTATCCCCAAACCTAACATTAAGACGAAAAAGGTGAATAAACGCCCACCAACAGTTATCGGATACATGTCGCCATATCCAACAGTCGTTAAGGTTGTTACCGCCCACCAAAGACTATGAAATACTGATTTAAACTGCTCAGGTTGCGCGTCGTTTTCAAAATAGTATATGCCGACTGCTGATAAGTACAACAAAATTAATGCCACAAAACCGAAAAGAATTAATTCCTCTTTTGCAATGGAGAAGGCAATTTGAAAACGCCTAATAGCTTGGTTATATCGAAATAACTTAAGTATTTGTACTAAACGCAAGAGACGAAATATTCGAATGGCTCTTAAATCTAAGCCAGTGGATAAATAAAACGGCAGAATGGCTAAGAAATCAATAATGCCGTAGAAGCTGAAGACATACTCGGTTTTTTTATCCGCCACAAAAACTCGAAGTAAATACTCAATGGTAAAAATGCCGACCATTATCGCTTCAAGAAGGTTCAGTATTTCTTTGCTCCTTTCCGATAAGTCTGGTAACGTTTCTACAGAAAAAGTAATTATAGAAAGAACAATTAATGACTGGATAAAAAACGAAAAATACCGGCCCAGTTTTGAATCGCTCTCTTGGAGGATTTTTTTTAGAAAAATCTTGATATTCAAAATTTGACCTTTAAACAAATTTGGTAATAAAAGAAAGCTTGCGAGCGTCAGAAATAGGCGATAAATCGCCTACTACAAACGGTTAATAAATCACCTTGACTTTGTCTTCTCCCACCAATGCTTTTAGTTGCCCAAGCAGGGCAGCATTGGGTTTGATTCGCCAATTGTCACCGAGTTCTAATTCTACTTGTGCTTCTTGACGGTGGTAATGAATTAAGACGAGACAGCGGCCTTGGCGATGGGGGGTGAGCGTGGTTACTAATTTTTCGGCTAAATCGTCGGGTGGTGCATAAATAGTCATTTCCAGACGGTTGGCGTAAGTTTCGCGAGCGGATTCTAGGGTGACAATTTTCTGGGCCGTCATGGTATAGCCGCCATTGTAGTCATCTACACGCACTTCTCCTTCCACCACTAATAAAGTGTCTTTGGCTAAAATGTCTTGCACCGTTGCGTATAATTCTGAATAGACTTTGACTTCCATTCGTGCCGTGCTGTCGTCTAGGGTGATAAAGGCCATGCGTCCGCGTTTGGTGCTGCTGATACGCAAATCAGTTACCCAGCCAGCAACGCGCACGGTTTGTTTCATTTCGGTAGGCCTGACTTTGATGAGTTGGGTACGAATGAATTGTTTTAGTTCCGATAAGTACGGTTTAATGGGATGCCCACTTAAGTAATAGCCTAAGCTCTCTTTTTCGCTATTTAATTGTTCGGTTTGGTTCCACGATTTCACATCTTTGGCAAACGGTGGGGCTTCTTCTTCTTCGGCCGATTTTTGTTTGCCATTAAACAGAGCAAACATATCGTTTTGCCCAGCGGCCATATCATTAGAATTGCGTTCTGCCATTTTGATGGCATTGTCTAATGAAGCCATCATCACTGCTCGATTAAGCCCCAATTCATCTCTATTTGGCCCTAATTCGTCTAATGCGCCTGATTTAATAAGAGGTTCTAAGACGCGCCGGCTGACTTTGCGTAAATCAACGCGGCGGCAAAAGTCAAATAAGTCGGTAAAGCGGTTTTTTTTCTCTCGTTCTGCGACAATGCTTTCAAGCGCGGCCTCTCCGGCACCTTTTATCGCGCCTAAGCCGTAATGAATGGATTCATTTTGGTCGTCAGTGACGGTGAATTTGTAATAAGAAGTATTGATGTCAGGCGGCAATATATTAAGTTTCATGGCGCGGCGACATTCTTCAATCATTGGTACCACTTTATCTGTGTTATCCATATCAGAAGATAACACGGCCGCCATGAATGCTGCCGGGTAGTGGGCTTTGAGCCAAGCGGTTTGGTAGGAGAGGAGGGCGTAGCCCGCGCTGTGACTTCGATTGAAACCGTATGCCGCAAATTTTTCCATTAAATCAAAGATATTAGTCGCATTATCTTCTTTAACTCCCCGTGCAACGGCCCCTTCCATGAACACGGTTCTTTGTTCGGCCATTTCTTTAGGGATTTTTTTACCCATGCAGTTGTGTGCAAAAAAGTCATTGGCGACAAAGTTATGAGTTTCTGGAATGCTTAAATCAAAAACCTCTTCTTTACCAACATAGTCAATAGAAACAATCTCGTCCCAGAAAACCTCCGAATGGGCAATTTGCATTAATTTTTTATTTTGTAAAGCGATTGCAAAATTACGGACTCGGTGACGTGCTAAACGCCGAGTGGGAGGCTTTTGGAAGTTCAAACCGGAGGACATCGTTCCCTTTGCCGCACCAACCGCCTGATCAATCTCTGCCCAAGTCATGCCACTTTGGTATTTGGTTTAGACTGATTCGTTGATTTCTTCTCAATGACAAAATAGCAAGCTTGCGCTTTTTGCCGTTTGTCATTACTCAGTAATGGTTGAATCCGTTCACAAAATTTAAGCATGTCCTCACGGCCGGTGACTTGTGCCCGATAAGAGATGTAAGGTTTACCTCGATACTGGCTCTTTTTAACGTTGAATAGGGCAATAATACCGATTCGCAGTAATAAATGCTGAATTTGTATAACGAGAAATTCAGAGGTTGATGTGTAATCAGTATGTCCAATCTTGGTGTCAAAGCTACCATCCGTTGACCATAACGTTGCCAAAAATAATTGTAGTTGACGCTTCGATAAGGAAAATACCCAGTTCGGAATTTCTTTGTCTCTTGAATGAGCGCGTTTTATATGGTAATCAATCCAACTATTGAATGCTGAAACAAAACCAATTCTGGCGTATGCCACGGTTTTACGCCCAGAGTGTTGTTGATAATCCACCGGGGCTGGAGAACCAAAAAGTTCTTCAGCACAACGATTGAAATCAGCAATCAATTCCTGATTGCTGTTGCAAAAATAGCTAGAAGACGGCTTTCTGGTAGAAAGATGTCCATCGCCAATCAAATAAGCCGTTAATTTAATTTGAGCCTCTGAAATATCGCCGGTGTGAGTGATAGGGAGCGTTTTAGCTAAACCAATGTGATCTCCAACCTTAAAAGCATTTAGAGGTTTCCATCCTAACAACGTGTAGAAAAGATGATCACATGTGGCTCTGATTTTGCGGCGAGTTTTGGTGGTTATTTCCCATACGTCCCGAATCCCATTGGGATAAATTGCCGTAATCGGTTGCTGAGTTATTTTTTGCGTCTCTAGGTTCAGGCAAAAAACCTTTCTTCCTAGCCAATACTCAGGATTTGTCGCCATTTCACTCAAAGTCACTAAACGCCCGGTTGTGGCATCCACTATTTCGGTTGAGCCACTTAAACAGCGACGCAGGATGTCGGCACCGCCCAAGCTATAACCTGCCAATACTTGAGCGATTTGCATCACTTGTTCTTGGTAAACAATAACACCATAGGTTGATTTTAGAATCGGCGCGAGATCGGGGTGTGGATATTCAATCTTGGCACGTCCCTGTTTACGCTTAATAAAGTCATCCACCATGCCCGATTGTAACGGGCCGGGACGATATAAGGCCACTAACGCGACAATATCTTCAAAACAGTCTGGTTGCAACTGTCTAATCAGTTTTTTGATACCCGACGATTCTAGTTGGAAAACCGCGGTGGTATTGCCTTTTTTGAGTAAGTCATAAGTTTGTGGATCATCCAGGGGTATCTTTAAAATCTCGATGGGTTGCTCAGCAAAACGGTTGATAGTTTCTAAAGCCCATTTGATGATGGTGAGAGTTCGCAACCCTAAAAAGTCGAATTTGACTAAGCCGACGGCTTCTACGTCGCCTTTGTCAAATTGGGTCATTATATCGGGGCTGTCTTGTTCACAGTAGAGGGGTGTAAAATCGGTGAGAACGGTGGGCGCAATGACGACACCGCCGGCATGTTTGCCCGAATTGCGTGTGAGGCCTTCCAACTGACGCGCCATGTTTATCAATGTCCGCACGTCTTCTTCTTCTTTGTAGCGGGCGCCTAAGGCTTCTTCTTTTTCTAAAGCTTTATCAAGGGTAATGCCGAGTTCAAACGGAATGAGTTTGGCAATTTTGTCGACAAAACCGTAGGGATGGTTTAAAACGCGCCCAACATCGCGCACGACGGCTTTAGCGGCCATTGAACCATAAGTGATGATTTGCGAGACGCGCTCACGCCCATAAGTTTCAGCAACATAGTTAATGACTTCGTCGCGGCGTTCCATGCAGAAGTCTATGTCAAAGTCGGGCATGGAGACACGTTCAGGGTTCAGGAAGCGTTCAAACAGTAGGTTATAGCGAATCGGATCTAAATCGGTGATGCCGAGTGCGTAAGCGACTAATGAGCCAGCACCTGAGCCACGCCCGGGGCCGACTGGAATGTCATTTTCTTTAGCCCATTGGATAAAATCGGCTACGATGAGAAAATAGCCGGGAAAGCCCATTTGCACAATGACATCCAGTTCGAGTGCTAATCGCTCATCATAAGGGCGGCGTTGGTTTTGAAAGTCTTCGCTGGTTTTGTCAAATAGGGCGGCTAAACGTTGTTCTAATCCTACACGGGCTTTTTGACGGAAATATTCTTCAACGGTTTGCCCTTCGGGGATGGGAAAGTCGGGTAGGAAGTTTTTGCCAAGCGTTAATTCTAAATTGCAACGCTGAGCAATCAGCCAAGTATTTTCTAGGGCTTCTGGAATGTCGGCAAACAGTTCCGCCATTTCTGGCGGTGTTCGCAAATATTGTTGTGAACTGTGGTGGCGAGGGCGATTTTTATCCGCGAGGATTTTGCCGTCGTAAATACATACGCGGACTTCATGGGGTTCAAAGTCGTCTGGCTTAAGAAAACAGACATCGTTGGTGGCAACAACGGGAATGCCGGTTTCTAAGGCGAGTTCAACCGCGGCGTGGATATAGTCTTCTTCACTGGGCCGACCGGTGCGTTGCAATTCCAGATAAAAACGCTTTGGAAACAACGCGTTCCATTCATCCAACCGTTGCCGTGCTAAGTGGGTTTGTCCCGCTGCTAACAAGGCTTGTCCTATATCGCCTTCGCGTCCACCTGAGAGGGCAATGAGGCCTTCCGTCGCGCCGCTTAACCATGCCCGGCGCAAGTAAGGGATAGCGTTTATTTGTCCTTTGGTGTAACTGCGGGAAACGAGACGGGTAAGATTGCGATAGCCGGTGTCATTTTGACACAATAAGACGAGACGGGTAGCGGAATCAGTGCCATCATGGATCCGCACATCGACACCAATAATAGGTTTAATTCCTTCCGATTGTGCGGCGCGGTAGAATTTGACGAGGGCAAAGAGATTATTTTGGTCAGTGACAGCACAAGCCGGCATTCCGGCCTCCCGCACTGCTTTTGCTAACGGTTTAATGCGGATGAGGCTATCGACAAGTGAGTATTCTGTGTGTAAATGTAGATGAACAAAGTGCGACATAATGAAAAATGAAAAGGAAAAATGAAAAAGGGGTAATTTAATTGAAAACTTAAAAAAGGGTCATGAAAAATGAAAAAGGGGTAATTCAATTGAAAACTTAAAAAAGGGTCATGAAAAAGTTGTAATTCAACTGAAAAATTAAAAAATTGTCATGAAAAGTGAAAAATGGGTAATTTAATTCAATTTTCAATTTTCAATTTTCAATTTTCAATTTTCAATTTTCAATTTTCAATTTTCAATTTTCATTTTTCATTTTTCATTCTGAATTTAGTTTTTTGGGGGTGGTTCTGATTCTTTTGGTAGGTTGACTACCGGCTCGGTATTGTATTCGCTCGGGTTAGGCCAATTGCTAAATGGGAAGGGTTTTTCATCGCTACTATAAGTGATATAAAGTAGTATCTGATAAATAAAGATGCCGAGACTGTGCCCAAAATAGAGTAGGCGTTCATTGGGCTTGCCCGACAGGAGTACGATACCAAACTGAAAAAGTGCTAGGGCACCAACAATCCAAATGGCAACATAACAAACGAAGGCGTAGAGCAATATAAAAAATCCGCGTAGCCAAGTGTTGCCAGTCAGCATATTTTCTCTTACTTCATCTCTTGTCATTTTATTTCTCTTTCGTTAATATTGGATTTCCTGGTAGATAACCGCTTTTCGGTGAGGGCAACCATAAAGGATTGCCCCTACACGACATGACGATTTGTAGGGCAACCACAAGGGATTGCCCCTACACTTAATGGCATTGGGGCGATGCCCTAGGCTATATTAATTTATCCCCGTTGGGGCTTACCTGGGGCGATGCCCCAGCGTTAATAGACTTACTTCTCTTTTGGCAACTCTTTCAATAACTCTACGACTTGTTTGAGCAGGTTTTCGATTGATTCCATGCGATTTTCGATGTTTTCCAAGCGTTTTTCCACCGTCGCGAAATGTCCACCATGCCTTTTTTTATCAAAACCACCCGGCCCTTTATCAAAGGGCATCGGGCCTCGGTTGCCGTAAGGTCTGTCGTAGTAACCCCCTCTAGGCCCACCACGGTGCCCGCCCCAACTGGGGCCATCACTCCGACTGGGGCCTCGGCTACCCCAACCTGGGCCTCGGCTACCCCAGCCCGGGCCGCGATCTGAGTGCATGCAGTGCATCATGCGGCCTTGTTTCCGCATCATCTCATGCATCTGTTGCTGACTCTGCCGCATCTCGTTATTCAAACGTTGCCGTTCTTCTGGATCAGTGGCTTGGCGGAATTTGTCCCACAGCGCATTCATTTCTTGTTGGTGCGCCTTTTGTTTTGCCATCATTTCTTGACAGGGATTCTTGGCCGATTCGGACGGGGCCGATTCGGACGGTTGCGTGACTGCCGCCGGTGGGGCCGTTTCTGGGGCCGGGGCTGGGGTTTCCTCCGCTAAAGCATAGCCACTGAGTGCTAATGAGACTAGGGTGGGTAACACATATTTTTTCATCAGTATTTTCCTTGATGTTGATTTGAGACTGGGTTAAAACGCCTCCCTTTGGAGCGCCTTTTAAATAATGAGGGCCACATTGGCTTGTATCAAGCTTTAACACTTAACAACCCGTTTCTTAAGCGAATTGGTAATTGGTAATTGGTAATTGGTAATTGGTAATTGGTAATTGGTAATCTGTAATGCGACGGTCTGGTTGAATGGAGTTATATAAAATCAGTAAATCAGTGAGTTATAAAACACTCTTTTTGATAAGCGATTTTGTAATCGCTTATGGTTATGGCATTTTTTATTGAGTATTTTTATGTCATTTCCCATCTTAGATAACAATTTCATTGATAATTTAAACTGAAAACGTTTTTTAAGATAATGTCCAGCCAATATCAATAGTTATCAATATTTTTGGGCCGACTATACCCCATTACTCATTCCCTCTTGCCCATTCTTTATTTTCAATTTCTGGCCCACGATTGTTGTCAATACAGACATCGTCGAGCTTCGCGCCACTGAAGTCAGTCTCTGTCAAATTGGCCCCAAACAAATTCGCTCCCGTCAAATAGGCTTCAATTAAGTTGGCATCTGTCAGATTGGCTTTAAACAAATTAGCACCGTTTAGGTTAGCACGAAATAAATCAGATTCAAATAAATTAGTCCTAAATAAATTAGCCTGCGATAAGTTAGCCCCTGATAAATAGGATTCAATCAAATAGGCCTTTGCCAAATTCGCCTCTGACAGATTGGCCCCCGTGAGGTTGGTTTTGGCGAGATAGGATTCACAGAGATTGGCTTCGCTCAAGTTCGCTTTGCTCAGATTGGTTTTGCTGAGGTTGGCTTCAGTGAGATTGGCCGCCGATAAATTGGCCCCCGATAAATTGGCATTGCTCAAGTCCGCTTGACTGAGATTGGCACGAAACAGATCTGCATTGCTGAGGTTTATTCCGGCCAAATTGGCCCTCGACAAATCCGGCCAAACACCACTTGCTTTTTCTCTCCATTTGTTCCACGTTGAGACGCCATGCTTGAGAATCGCTAGATGTTCCTTGTTTGCCATCATCTTTTCCTATGAGGGACGGTAACATTAACCGCCCAGACATAAATCCCCTTCGCCCCCACAAATTAATCATTAATGATTTGACATGATTATTAATGATAACAGTCACTTAAATGCAAAGAGGGCCTTCATTAACCCCTTGTCAAACGAATAATATTCAATAATATACTTCAGTTATGGGTCATAGTGAGCAGGGGGGGGGACTTATTAGTGGGGCAAAGTCTAGGCACTTAAAAGGCGATTTTACCGCGTGGCTAGAGAATATTCATGCCAATTTCAGCCAATAGTGTCGCCGTTTCATGTAATGGTAAGCCCATCACCCCAGAATAACTGCCTTCAATACGTTCTATAAAAATACTGGCAAGTCCTTGAATGGCATAACTACCGGCTTTATCCACGGGTTCACCGGTGGCGATATAGGCTTGTATGTCCGCCTCACTCAACGATCTAAAATAGACGTTACTGATATTCAAACGCCTCCTTTCTTGCGTCGCTGTCACCAAAGCGACTGCCGTCATGACTTGATGATCGCGCCCAGACAATTGCCTAAGCATTTGTTTTGCATCGTCTTTGTCCGCAGGTTTACCAAACAAAAGCCCATCACACACTATCGCTGTGTCGGCACCCAATACCGGGTGTGTCGTTTGCACAGCCAAGCGCCCCGCACGGGCTTTTGCTAAAGCCAAGCGGCTGACATAATCTTGAGGCGTTTCTTGGGGGTGTGGCGTTTCATCAACGGTGACTGCCACTTGTTGATATTTGATTTTAATTTGGTCAAGTAGTTCGCATCGACGTGGTGAAAGGGATGCCAGATAAATCATTTTTTTTGTAATAATTGGTAATTGGTAATTGGTAATTGGTAATTGGTAATTGAGGGACGCAGCGATGGCTGCGAATAGCTTTGGGGCGAATTTTGAGTTTTGATGCGCGAATAGGTAATAAAAATAATATTTCAACTCAATTTTTTATAATCAAAAAGGCTCAGCCCATTCGCCATTCGCACATCAAAAGTAGCCCTTTGCCATTTTTCATTTATCATTTTTAAGCGCGGCAATAGTCGCTAAAGCGACTACTACAAACCGTTACTACAAACCGTTACTACAAACCGTTACCAAAAAGGATTTATCATTTATCATTTATCATTTATCATTTATCATTTTTCATTAGATTTATGCGTACCTACTTATCATTTTTAATTTTTAATTTTGAAAGGCTCGATGATAAGGATGATTATTTAATAAACTCCACGCCCGATACACTTGTTCGGCTACGACAATTCGCACGAGTTGATGAGGTAAAGTTAAGGCGGATAATGACCAACGTTGTTGTGCCCGTTGCAAACAGGCTGCTGATAAACCTTCGGGGCCGCCGACAAGTAATGCCACCGTCGAATGTTCTTGCATCCAGTGCGCTAACTGCTCTGCTAATTGCGGACTATTAGACATTTGCCCACGCTCATCAAGGGCTATCACATACGCGCCTTGTGCAATCGCCGCTAACATTTGTTCACCCTCTTGATGTTGCAAACGGGCTAAATTGGCGTTTTTGGTGCGTTTGCGTAGCGGGATTTCAATCAAATTTAATCGGCAACTGGGGGGCAAGCGTTTGGCGTATTCGTTAAATCCGCTTTTTACCCACGAGGGCATTTTTTGTCCAATACAAATTAAGTCAATGTGCATGGGTGAAGATAAAAAAGCACGAAGCGTTGGGCCGTCGTGCTTAGAGAACAAAGCCCAGACGGGCTAGCGTTTTGGGACGGTAATAGTCGCTAAAGCGACTACTACAAACCTATTCCGTATCAGCCGGCAACAGTTTTGGCAAGCCGCCGATTTTGGCTATTTGCTTTTCGGGGCTGTGCGGGAAAAGTTGATACAGATGCTTGTTGACATCATGGCGCACTTCATGGGGCGTTTTTTTGAGGTGCGTGCCTAATAGATGCACCAAGTCATTGCACTTGAGACGTTGTTGATGTTTGCGGTAATGTTCACGAACGGCATCTATCAAGCCCCAATGGCTATCCGTCATTTCGAGATTGTCGGCCTTGGCGATAGCAGCGGCTACGTCTTGAGTCCAATCGGCGCGGTTGACCAAATAACCTTCTTCATC